>JAFGSL010000041.1 GCA_016934645.1 Anaerolineae bacterium | reverse complement strand
CCATCTGGCGGATGGTGGTCACGCTAAGGTAAGGTGCAAGACACTGTAAAAGTGCTAGAATATCCATTTGAGGCTCCTTGTCGTATATGCTGGCTCCACTGGTACTGGTTCCAGTTATACTACAAGGACCTCATTTTTGGCGAAGGTATTGCCAAAAAATAACATAATTGTATTCTACCGTTTTTACTTGTATAATCACACTCGTGGTGTAGCCCCATTTGTTGTGTCCATTTGATTCATATCACTTTATTCACAAGGAGGTGATTCATGAACTGGTTGAGTTTCTTCATCGGATTGCTCGTGGGCTGGTTGATCGAACTGCTCATCGACTTTTTCTACTGGCGGCGCAGACGTGTGGCTTCGGTTCCAGAGAGTGAGGTACGCACCGAGTTGGCCGCGATGGAGGCCAAAGCAAGCCAACTCGAGGCGCAATTGATCGCCGCGCAGGACGATCAGAAGACGTTGGCGACCTGCGAACGTCAACTGCGTGACTGCCAAGATGTGTTATCGCGTGTACAGGCGCAGTTGTCCGCTAAGGAGACTGAAGTCCAGCAACTACAGGCTTCACTTGTCGATGTGCAGCTCCGTATGCCCGAACGTACCAGTTCGCTTGCGGCTGCGGGCGGGCTTGGTGCGGATAACTTGCAGAAGATTGAAGGGATTGGTCCCAAGATCGCCGCTATTCTCAACGCGCATGACATCCATACCTTCGCTAACCTTGCAGAAGCGACGGTGAAGGCATTGCAGGAATACCTTGAAGAAGCTGGTCCACGCTATCGCCTGGCGAATCCGGAAACCTGGCCGGTGCAGGCACGTCTGGCTGCCGAGGGCAAGTGGGAGGAACTGGACGAGCTTCAGAGTAAGTTGAAGGGCGGGCATGCCTAGCCACATTCGAATTGGCCGGGTGACATCGTGCTCCAAGTCGTGGAGGAATAGTTATGATTGCTGATCGAACATCCAAGAGTATTCAGGCGTACAACATCTTCAAGTTCGTGGTGACGCTGATCTTGATTCTTATCATTGTCATCTTGCTGCTGCGCGCACGGACTGGCGTCGCGCCTACGCGACAAGGCGCACTCCCTACCGTCTCGGTGACCTCACCGACGCTATCCACACCCAAAGTGAGTGATGACGGGATGGTGACCCTTTCCGGGACGGGGACGTCGGGTTCCACCATCGAAATCTGGTCGGGAAGCAAGCGCGTCGGCGAAGCGACTGTGGGGGCGGATGGCATGTGGTCGTTCGCTACGCCGCTGGATGCAGGCAACTACGACTTCACCGCGCGCGCCGTGGATGCGTCCGGCAAGACATTGGCGGAGTCTGAAGCGCTTGAGGTCACCGTGCCCGTGTTGGTCGAAACGCCGGTGCTGTCTGCACCTCAAGTAGGTGATGACGGGACGGTGACGCTTCCTGGGACGGGGACGCCGGGTTCCACTATCGAGATCTGGGCGGGAGGCAAACTCCTGGGCGAGACGACTGTTGGTGCAGACGGCAAATGGTCGTTTGCCGGGCCGTTGGAGACAGGCGACTACGATTTCACCGCGCGCGCCGTGGATGCGTCCGGCAAGACATTGGCGGAATCCGCACCGCTCAAGTTCACCGTGCTGGTGCTGGATGCGCCAACATTCAATCTGCCTCAGGTGGGCGACGATGGAACAGTGATGTTCTCCGGGACGGGAACACCAGGTTCTACCGTGGAAGTTTGGACAGATGGAGCGTTGCTGGGTGAAACGCCCGTCGAGGCGGACGGCACGTGGTCTTTTGATGTGCTGCTTGATCCCGGCGACTACGAATGTACCGCGCGCGCCGTGCACGACGCTTCCGGCGCGACGTCGGCAGAGTCAGAGCCGTCCGAATTTACCGTGCCTGCTCTGATCAAAGCACCGACGTTGTCTATGCCCGAGGTAAACGATGATTGGACGGTGACGTTCTCCGGGACGGGCGAACCAGGTACGATTGTTGAGGTGTGGGGAAACACTGAGCGGATAGGACAGGCGACCGTTGGTGAGGATGGGACGTGGCTTTATAACACGCTGTTGGCCCCCGCCCCATACTATCTGCTTGCGCGTGCCGTAGACGACTCCGGCGCACTGCTGGGCGAGTCAGAGCGCGTTGCTTTTGAAATGGGCCGGCGACCTCTCCTGCTCGTCGAACCGCAAAACGGTGCAGTTGTAGCAGGCGATTCGTTGTCGATCAAAGGAACCGGACACCCAAATGGTCGGATTGAGATCACTGACCACGGCAAAATAATAGGCGTGGCAGAAGTCCAGGCAGACGGGACGTGGTCGTTTGACTACGCATGTGAACCTGGCACGTACGTGATCGCTGCACAAAATGCCGGTGATGCGGCGAATGCCACCGAAGCGGTTAACGTCGAAGTTGCTGCCGCGTTTGAACCTGAACCAGAGCCGGAGCCGGCCGCCGGTGTGTGCACTCCAGGTAACATCCCTATGGGCGTCGATCAAGGAACGACCTACATCGTGGCGCGCTGCGAGTACATGGGATTGATCGCGCAGCGCGCCGGCGTCAAACTCGTGGACCTGATCGTCGTCAATCCGCAGGTTACGGACATCAATTTGATCTATCCGGGGCAAGTTCTCAATCTGCCGCCGCGATAGCGACTGCCAGGGGAAGTCTTTAGGAGTTTGCTAAGTAGTAGCCGCGATTTCCAAATCGCGCCCTCAGTCGCTTTCCTGGCGCAGGTAATGGACCAAACGACTCAAACCATAAATAGCGACAAGTCCCAGGGCAACAATGACACCGAAGCCTAGAGTGAGTCTGACCGTCAGGGCCAGCGCACCTAATAGCAGTCCCAGCCCACTCACGATGCCCAGCCGTTGCAAGTGCAGGCGCTCCAATGCGCGCGCTTTTGCGTCCGCCTCTGCGTCCGCTTCCGCGTCTGCGCGAACCTCGGCCTGTGTACGCTCCTCTGCATCTACGGAGTCTGCTTCATCCCGCTCATTGACGCGCAGATGCTGGATGAAGTGGTGCAAATTCCAGGCAACCAGCGCAGCCGTGATCCCGGCCAGCATCCAGCCGCTTTGCACGCCGTACAATGTACCATGTAGCGCGCCAATGGTGAACCCAAGCATCCCCAGCCCGGCGAAAGCCTGCAAGGCGTAACGTTGCCCCACCAACCATAGCAACCCCAGCGCAACGAAGATCAGTACGCCAAAGGGTTCACCGTACAAGCCGTACCCGAGCGCCAACGCCGCCGTAGCGACGAGCGTGCTGATGGTCATGATTCTCGTACTCAGGTTCACCGGTCAATCCTCACGATACGGTTAGTGGGCCTAATCGGACGGACAAGCGCTGTGCGCATGACGTTGGCAAACGGCTTGTCCACCTGCCAGTTGATGATCTGGACGCCAACCCGGCGCAAGCGGCGCAACATCAGCTCGCGCTCGACGCGTGTGATGCGCAGCGCGAGTTGGACGCTCGCCGCCGGTACATCCGCATCTGCAGTGCCCGCATCTCCGGCACCCGCATCAGTGGTCTTGAGCGACGCATACTTTTGCGCTTCAAACGCTACCGGATCGGGACTGACGACCAGAACCTGGTAGCCGCGCGCACGCAGCCGGGTAAGGATTGATAGGTCTTCCTTGCGCAATGGGCTAACGATGACGATCTGCGATTTGGCGGGGAAGAATCGCACCGGCAGATAGTCCATGCTCTCGAAAACCAGGCTATCGCCGGTTTTGGCGTGGGCTAACGCCTGCATAATGCGTTCACGCTGGACTTTGCCGTAGCCGGGATAAGTCATCTCTAGGCCACGCCCGTAAACCAACATACCAACGCGGTTGCCGTCATTGAGGAAGGCTTCTGCAAGCCCTGCTGCCGCACAGATGGAATGCTCGAAAAGCGAGTCGTTGCCGACGACAACGTTGTTGTTCTGCCGTGCGTCCAGGATCAGTCCCACGTCGGCGATGCGTTCCATTTCGAACTCGTTGGTGAAGAGCGCGTGCTGGTGCCGGGCGCTTGCGCGCCAGTTGATCCAACGCAGCGGATCGCCCAACTGGTACTCGCGCACGCCGAAGAAATCGGTGCCGGAGCCGGCCAACCGCGATGGAATGGGGCCGGCGTAGCCGCGCGTGCGCAACGGGCGGATGTCGAGGTGTCCCAACTGCAGCAGTTCCGGCAAGACCATGAGACTTCCACCGACTTCCAACCAACCCCGATGGCGAAAGAGACCTAAGTGCTCATTGACCGTCACGTGGAGGTGACGGAAAGAGTAATTTCCTCGCTTCCCCTCCACGATGTAGCTGAATTCCGTCTTGCCACCGGCCGGTAGCGATAGTTGTATCCAGGGGGCGCCGTCTGTGACTGTCAAGCCTTGCGGTACGGAGTCCTCTATCAGCACCTCTTCTAGCTGCGCCCCCTGGTTGTGGATCTTCAATGTGACCGTAGCTGGTGTCCCATGGTGGACGATGGTCGCACTCAACGTACGGGTGATGACCAACCGTGGTTTTTCTGGACTGTAGGCAAGGGCGGCGGCCAGGTAGACGACCAGAGGCATAGCGAGTGCCACGGCGCTGCCGTGCACCGTCGCTAATCCGCCGATGATCAGCCCGTAGACCAGGAGGCTCAGGAATAGCAATCTGCGCATATATTATCCGTGGTGTGTTAGGGTCGTCGCATGAAGTTTTCAATCACCGGCACCGGCACCATGCGTAGTAGTTCGGTGACGACTTCCGTGGCAGCGTGGCGCTCCGTCCAGAGATCGGGTTCCAGGATCAAGCGGTGGCTCAGTGCGGGCAGTGCGAACAATTTCACGTCATCGGGGAGCACGTACCCGCGCCCCTTCATCGCTGCCCAGGTGCGCGATAGCTTGAGCAACGCCAGCGCGCCGCGCGGGCTGGCGCCGACGGCGACATAGCGGTGACTGCGCGTCGCTCGTGTTAGCTCGACGATGTACCGCTCGACGTCGGTGTCCACGTGAACGTCCTCGATGGCCTCGCGCATCGCCAAAAGCGTATTGCTGTCGATCACCGGCTCCAACGAGAAATCGTCCTGCCGGCGTTCGCGGCGGCGGCGCAGGATTTCCTGTTCATCTTTGGGTTCGGGATAGCCAATCGCCAGCTTCATGATGAAGCGGTCAAGTTGGGCCTCGGGCAGCGGAAAGGTGCCCTCGTATTCGATGGGGTTTTGTGTAGCAATCACGATAAAGGGTGACGGCAGTCGCATCGTCTCGCCTTCCAGAGTGACCTGGTATTCCTGCATCGCTTCGAGTAGCGCCGATTGCGTCTTGGGAGAAGCTCGGTTGATCTCGTCGGAGAGGATGATGTTGGCGAACAACGGCCCTTTGCGCAGGGAGAACTGGTTCTGCGTGCGGTCGTAGATGTAGCCGCCGGTGATGTCGCCGGGCAATAGGTCGGGCGTGAATTGGATGCGCTTGAACGTCAATCCCAGGGCCGTGGCGAAACTGTTGGCAATGAGCGTCTTTGCCAGTCCGGGATAGTCTTCCAGCAGCACGTGCCCGCCCGCAGTGAGGACGGCAGCCATAATCTGTTCCAATACTTCCCGCTTGCCTACGATGGCGCGTTCCACTTCCTTGAGTACGCGATCGGACAATTCGGCGACTTGTGCGATGTCGAGGGTCATAGTCTTAAACCTCCAGTTGATCTTCTAAGTATTTGACGATGGTTTCCAATTCGGTGTTCAGGCGGATTGCCAACGGTTTTTCCAGACCGAAGAAACGCTTGAGCCGTGTGAGGAAACTGGGCCGGGTATCGGTGTACCCTGGTCTCAGGCGCGAGAAGAGATACTCGCGCACGACTGGTGGCACATCCGTTTCGCCCTGTTCGAGGCGGCGTTCTAGTTCTCTAAGACTGAGACGCTCCTCGTGTGATAACACATCCAGGATCAGCTTACCGATGAAATAACCGAAGCGATGCCGGGAATATCTGCCTTTTAGCAGCATGTCGACACGCTCAGCCCAGATATTGATCTGTCCCCGCGCAGGATGTGAGGATTTCCCGGGCGCGGAGGGGGGAGGCTGGCGCTCGCGATCCAGGCTGCGCATAGCGATGACCAGCGCGATGACAATCAGCCCTGTCCAAAACCAGATCTGCGGAACGGTTTCGAAGATGATGCCTGCAAACCAGAGTATATATGAAAGTGGCAGCGCGAACACATCGCGGACGAAATCGCGCAGACCGAGCGTCAACAACACTGCCAGTGGCAAGCCAACAAGGGGCGTCCACCAGAAGCGCTTGATCAGGTCAGCGCGGCTGTTTTCCGGTCGGGTTTGATTCATCGGGATAGCTCCGCGACGGCTGTGACGATGGATGACAAGCAGGCGACGGCACGCTGTTCCTCGGTTGGGCCCGGGTCTTGGTCGCCATAACGTGCTTCTTCGAAGAGATGCGTAAGCTCCTGAACGGGCTTTTGGGGCAGGCCTGCCTTGACCAAGTTCTCCTCGAATTCGTGGCTTGTTACCGTGATCCCACGTTGAATGTTACGTTTTTCACTGATGACGCGGCTCATTTCGACGTAACAGCGGATAACGGCGTTCCTCAGGCTGCCACCGGTTTGTATTTCGTCGAGCGCGTCCTGCGCCTCGCGTGCCAGTTCTAACAGGGTGTCATCTTGTTCCAGACGTCTGCGCTGCCAAAGAATGTAGAGCGTGGTCAAGATAATGACTGTTAGCACCAGGGCCACGCCTATACTTAATGCCGTAGTGAGGTCTTGCATATCACCCGGCACGAATTCTGGAGGTGGTTCAAATTGGGCCTCTTCCAGGGGAGACATTCCGGTCGTCGCCTCCTCTGATGTTCTGAGGAGATCGGCCTGTCTTTCGACGACAAAAGACATCAGGAACATGAAGAGCAGAAGTTGTATCAGAATGCGCACGGCACGTTTGCGACCTTCTTTAGTAAAAATCATGTAGGTGACGGTGAGAGGGAGCAAGATCAATATCGCAATTCTGACGATTGTGATCAGGAGCGTGCTGTCTCCCATTGTGGGGTAGACCGGTGGCTCGCCTGACTCCATCATGAAGAGGCCCCAAGGGAATGGCTTCCCGGGAAGAAATTCCACCGTCGAGAGGCTGCTGGATAGAAGGAATAGCGCTACAATCGCAATCGCTGCAGCGACGAGTATCCAGAATTTCCTGTGCTTTGCCATAATTCGCCATTATAACACTAACTGCTAACTTGTGAATGTGGTATACTGGTTTTCATTGGGGTGGAGGGTACTGCAAAGTGGTCTCCAAAGCATTGTGATTGCGCTTATAAGGAATGCTGTGGAAGAGAAACAAGAAGTGGTGTGGAAAGCGCCACAAGTTCGAGAGTCTGGAATGGCGCGGGCCGGCGTTTTAGTTGTGGTGGCCTACGTCGCGGCGCAAATCCTCGCCGACATCGGTAGCTTGAAGATTGCGTGGGTGGCTGGCTTCAGCATCGACGGCGGGACGTTCATTTATCCCTTCACGTTCACGCTGCGCGACATGGTGCACAAGCTGCTCGGACGCGCAGCGGCGCGGACGCTCGTCATTGCGGCAGCGGTCATCAACGTGATCATGGCGGCCTACTTCGCTTTGCTGAGCGCGTTGCCGGCGGACCCGACATGGCCACTGCAAGATGCCTTCGCGGGTGTGCTCGCGCCGGTATGGCGGATCGTCATCGCCAGCATCGTCGCCGAGGTGCTTAGCGAGTTGTTGGATACGGAGGTTTATCACCTGTGGGTGACGCGGGTGACGCGGCGTTACCAGTGGGTGCGCGTGCTGCTTAGCAACAGTTTCAGCGTGCCGTTGGATAGTTTGGTGTTCTGTTGGGCCGCGTTTGGTGGCGTGCTACCGAACGCCGTGGTCTGGTCGATTCTCTGGGCCAATGTCCTTGTCAAAGGGGTGACAACGTTGGTCGGTCTGCCAGCCATCTATTTGGTCAAAGGAGAATGATCTGCGCAAGGGTGCTTGCGTAGTTGTAAAGGAGAATAGCAGTTGGAAGAAAAAGATATGAAAGAGTCCGTCTTGCACGACGACGATACGTCGCAGGCGGTCATTGAGCAATTTCTAGCTGAGAGTGGTGGCACGGTAGTGACAGAGGGTGAAACCGTCGCCGATTGGCACGATGAGGTGTTGCCTGAGGGCCACCGGTCGGGTTTCGTCGCTGTCATCGGGCGGCCCAATGTGGGGAAGTCGACGCTTGTGAATGCACTCGTGGGCCACAAAATCGCTATTGTGTCACCCAAACCACAGACGACGCGCAATCGCATCACCGGTATCGTCACCGAGTCCGGCTACCAGATGATTTTCATCGACACGCCGGGTATTCACCAGAAGCCGGGCCACAAGTTGAACGAACTGATGATTGAGCAGGCTGTTGCCGCGATCCCCAACGCCGATGTGGTGCTCTTCGTCGTCGATGTGGCGGTTGCACCACGAGAAGAGGACGAACACATCGCGCAGTTGCTTGCGGCTCGGGCGGTGAAGCGCCCCGTGATTTTTGTGTTGAACAAGATGGACGCGCTGGCGATGGAGAAAGCTGAGTCGCGGATTGCGAACTACTGGGCGCTGCTGCCCGATTACGCTGACTCGATCCCCACCAGCGCGCTCAAGGGGACAAACCTTGAGTTGCTGCGGGATCATATTTTGCGATTTTTACCGGAAGGCCCGTGCTACTATCCCGGTGATCAGATCACCGATCAGACGGAACACCAGGTTGCGGCGGAACTGATCCGTGAGGCGATGCTGCGCTATACGCACCAGGAGGTACCGCACGCGGCTGCGGTCTTTGTGGAAGACTATCACGAGCGCGAGAACGGCGTGCTTTACGTATCGGCGACGATCTGGGTGGAGCGCGAGTCGCAGAAGCCGATTGTCATCGGCAAGCAGGGCCAGCGTCTCAAGCAGATCGGCACGGCAGCCCGTGGGGAGCTAGAGCGTTTCATCGGCGGAAAGGTCTATCTGGAGCTGTGGGTCAAGGTGCAGCCACAGTGGCGTGATCGCGACGGCCGACTGCGCGAATTGGGATTTTGATGATACGTGACTCGTGATACGTGATAGACAATTCATCACGTATCACGCTTCACGTCAAGCGGTCAGAACCTCGACGCCATCCTCGGTGACGAGAACTGTGTGTTCCCATTGGGCGGAGAGTGATCCGTCGGCAGTCACGGCGGTCCAGCCATCACTCAACGTTCGTACCTGGTAATCGCCTACGTTGATCATCGGCTCGATGGTGAATACCATGCCAGGGACTAACTCCACGCCGGTGTGTGGCACGCCGTAGTGCAGTACGTCCGGAGCCTCGTGGAAGTTGATACCCGTCCCGTGACCTACGAAAGCGCGCACGACGGAGTAGCCATGACTTTCGGCGTGCTGCTGGATGGCGTGCCCTATGTCGCCAAGGCGGTTACCCGGTTTCACCTGCGCGATGCCCAACTCCATACATTCGCGCGTCACCTGCACCAGCTTGCGTGCCTCCGGGTCGACTTCGCCGATCAAGAACATACGGCTGGAATCGCCATAATAGCCGTCGAGAATGGAGGTGACATCGATATTGAGGATGTCGCCTTCTTGTAAAATCCGGCTGGGACTGGGGATGCCGTGGCAGACGACTTCGTTGATCGAAGTACAGACGCTCTTCGGAAAGCCGCGATAGTTCAGCGGCGCAGGCGTCGCCCCATGCGCGAGGGTCATCTCATGCACCCACGTGTTGATCTGCTCGGTGGTGATGCCGGGGGCGATGCGGTCGGTCATGGCATCGAGGATGTCACGGGTCAGATGACAGCTTTTGCGGATGCCCGTGATTTGCGTTTCGTTCTTGATGATGACCTCACGTTTGTGGGTCTGCTTCGGTCGTCGCCCGTAAGCCTGCGCGACGCTCCTTGCTGTCTCGTCAGCGTTCCTCTTCGTGCTTCGTAGCCAACTCAAACCGTTTCGTTTTTGCATTGTTGTCCTCTCTAATATGGTAGACAGTAGACTGCAAACGGTAGACAGGTTCTTTCCCCGTCTTCCGTCTACTGTCTACCGTTTACTTCCTGCCGTGCTTCCCAGAACGCGACACGATAGTCGGCGAACTTGCCCGACAGAATCGTCGCGCGACATTCTTTGATGATGGTCAGCATTGTATACAAGTTGTGGATGGTCAGCAGCGTGGCCCCCAAGATTTCCTTGGCGGTGAATAAGTGGCGGATGTAGGCCCGGCTGAAGTGCTGGCAGGTGTAGCATTCGCAGGTCGCGTCAAGCGGGGTAGGATCGTCGGCAAAGCGTGCGTTGCGCATATTCAGCTTTTCCGTCTTCAGGAGTGCCTGCCCATTGCGTGCCACTCGCGTCGGCAGCACGCAATCGAAGATATCGATGCCGCGCGCGACACCTTCGACCAAATCCTCCGGCGTGCCCACGCCCATCAGGTAACGTGGTTTGTGTTCTGGCAGCAGCGGCGTCGTCGCTTCCAGCGTGGTGTGCATTTCTGCTTTCGTCTCACCCACTGAAAGGCCACCGATGGCGTAGCCAGGGAAGTCCAGATCAACTAGGAAGTGGGCGCTTTGCGCGCGTAGTTCGGGGAAGATGCCGCCCTGCACGATGCCGAAAAGGGCCTGATCGGCGCGAGTGTGGACAGTCTTGCATCTCTCGGCCCAGGTGTGCGTGCGAGCAAGTGCGCGGACGTTGTAATCGTAGTCGGTGGGGGGCGCACATTCGTCGAGCACCATAGCGATGTCGGCGCCGAGATTCTGCTCGATCTCAATGACCCGCTCCGGTGTGAAGCGGTGCTGCCGGCCGTCGATGTGCGAACGGAAGGTCACGCCATCGTCGTCGATGGTGCGCAGCGGCGTCTGCCCGCGACCGCCGCCCAGGCTGAAGACCTGGAAGCCGCCGGAGTCGGTGAGCAGCGGACCGTCCCAGCCCATAAAGGTGTGCAGGCCACCCAAGGCCGCGATACGTTCGTCGCCGGGCCGTAGATACAGGTGATAGGTATTTGCCAGCAGGAGCACCGCACCGATCTCCTGTAACTGCTGCGGCGTTACTGCTTTGACGGTGGCCTGCGTGCCGACCGGCGCGTAGATGGGAGTTGGCAGCGGGCCGTGGGCTGTTTGAAAGACACCCGCGCGTGCCGATCCATCCGTGGCTAACAAATCGAAGGTAAATAACGTCGTCATTCTGTGCACATCCTCAAACGTGCGTCATCATACCACAACCAAACTAATCGCCAAGTGGATGCCGGTTGCTGGATGCTCGAAGCTGGATACTCCATTCGCTATTCGTAATTCGCTGATTCTGATTCGCCCACTCGCTTGTCTGGCTAGTGTTTTGGGATTAAGATAGGAATCATGATGCAAGAAGCAAGACACAGGAAATCCAATTCGCTATTCGTAATTCGCAGATTCGTTCATTCGCTGACTTGCACGGGAGGGTAGGATCATGAGAAAACGTCGTACTGTGTGGCTGGTGATTGTGACGCTTGTGCTGTTTGCTTTAGCCTGCAATATGCCGGGCCGGTCGACGACGCTAGAGGCCACGGAAACGCCCGTCGCGCCGGTGGTGGCAACGATGACGCCGACGCCGCTGACCGGTCTGCCGACGCCGACACCTACTGCAGTACCTGACGTCGAAGGCGAAGGAGGCTGTGTGTTGCGCGCGGCCTACGTCGCCGATGTGACCATCCCCGACAATGCCGAGCTAGATAAAGGTCAGGCATTCGTCAAGACGTGGCGGATTCGTAACAGCGGCACGTGTCCGTGGGGTGAAGGGACGAAGCTCGTTCACATTTCGGGTGAAACGTTCGGCGCACCGGAATCTGTCGCTGTGTCGTCCACGGCTCCCGATGCTCAGGTGGATATTAGCGTCTCAATGACCGCGCCGACTACTCCGGGGACGTACCGCAGCGATTGGCAGTTGCAGGATCCGTCAGGAAAAGCCTATGGCGGTGTTTTCTACTTGCAGATCGTCATTCAAGGCCCGGCGACACCAACTCCCACAGTTGCAGCGGCCGCGCCGAGCAATTTCGTCGCTGCGGTGGCAGCAGATTGCAAAGAAGTCACGTTCACCTGGACCGAGGCAAAGGGCGAGACGGCGTATCGTATCGAAGGCCCGAGTCTGTTGGTCAATCTCCCTGCCGATACGACAACCTACGTGTGGGATGATCCCCCGGCTGGCAGCTCCGTTGTCACCTTGATCGCCACCGGGCAAGATGAGGCCGAGATCGGCCGTGTGAGTGTAACGGTCGATGTGGCTTGCGGCGTGTCTGGTGTGGACCTTTACGTCGAGTCGATCACCATCGAGCCATCGCCACCGGTGGCATACCTGCCACTCAAGGTGACGGTGCGCGTGCGTAACCGCGGTGTAGTCGATAGTGGCAGTTTCGTAGTACGTTGGTGGGGTAGCAAAGACGCTCCATCGGTTTCCTGCGAGTGGAATGTCGACGGTGTGGCGGCCGGTTCGGCGGCTGCCCTGGGCTGCGATAACTTCAGATACCCCAGTCCTTATGCCAGCATTGTCACCAAAGCGCAGGTGGATTTTGAGAACACCGTCGTCGAAAGCGATGAAACCAACAATATCCTTGAAAACATGATTTATGTCGCCAATCCGCAAATCGTCTACGATTTTGTGGAGAAGGCCTCACTCGCTTCTTGGAAATCGGGCGATCCCGAGACCGCCCTGACGTGGAATGGAGGGACGGGAGATACACAAGGCTTTGCGCGATGGGCTACGGGAAATCTGGAAACCGACACTGCAATCCAGGGCAAGTGCTTGGAGACGCATCCCAAGTTGGTTGCTGACGGTTGGATTACCGGTGAGTACGCCGATCTCTACACCGATACACAGTACACCGTCCAGGCGGGAGATCGTTTCTATGCGACGGTGGGCCTGTTGCAGGGGGCGAACGCTGGCGAGGTGATCTTCAAGGTCATTTTGCGGGCTTCGTCCAGCGGTACTGTGGTTCTCGCGCAGACGCCCGATGTCTACGGCGACGGTATGAAGACGATCGATGTCGATCTCTCGCCTTATGCCGGGCAGGGTGCGGATATGGTGCTGCGCGTGGACGCAGGTGACGATGCCGACCAGGACTGGGCCTGTTGGCTGCGCGCTGTCATTTACCGCTATCCGTAGCTGCTATCCGAGACTTTTGTAGTCTTTCAAGCATGTGGTATACTCTCGGTTAGTGACTTCCAAATCATTGATTCAGGAGGTATGATGGTAGATGCTGAGTTGTTGAGCATTTTGCGTTGTCCGTATTGCGTCAGCGGAGAGACCCGGCGGAAGGACAAAGATGATCCTGGCCTTTTGTCGTTACTCCGTGAAGATAGCTGGCTTGTGTGCCAGGACTGTGATCGCAAATATCCCATTCGGGATGATATCCCCGTCATGCTGATTGAGGTGGGCGAAAAGTGGATGGGAACACCGGTTGCGGATTTGCCGGTTCCGCCTCCTGAGGAATCGTGATGCTTGCCCGCAAACAGCACTGGCTGGTCATCGCACTGAGTGGCGCAGGCGTCCTCTTCATCTTGCTGGGGTTGATGGCCTTGGCACTTCCTGACACTTATGAAGGTGTCTACGTTTGGCAGTTGAATAGTGAGCATACCTTCTACTTGATGGACATTGTGGGAGTGCTTGCCCTGGCTTTAGGTGTGATTCTGAACTGGTTAGGCGGCGCGCTCTGGAAATCCCAGATGCGTCTCTGACCACAGCACCCGGCACGTATGCTATAGGACTACGTATTCCCGCCGCAGTACATTGCACGATAGGCGCGCTAGGGGACTGGATTTTACCCGCCGGATTGTATTGTTACGTAGGTAGCGCCTGGGGATCGGGTGGCTTGGCGGCGCGGGTGTGGCGTCATCTACGCGGAGGCGCTGTGCGGCACTGGCACATTGATTATGTACGCGCGTTAGCCACACCGGTCGCCGTATGGTTAGCACCTTACGACCATTGCGAGTGTGCGTGGGCTGCGTATCTGCTGGAGTCCCAAGGGGCGCGCGTGATTGTTCCCCGTTGTGGTGCATCCGATTGTCGTTGCGCTGCACACTTGCTCTATTGCGGCGACCGGTCGCCGGAAACGATTGTCTTGCCGGGTGCTGCGCCAAGGATTTTATGATTTTGTTATTTTCACGAGGAGTGGAGGGCATGAAGATCAAAAAGCAATCATTTGGAGCTTTGGCTGGCGGTACAGAAATCGCGTTGTACACTTTGGTCAATGCGCAGGGTATGCGAGCGACGATCACCAATTATGGGGGGATCGTCGTTTCGTTAACTGCGCCTGATCGTGACGGAGCCTTTGCCGACGTGGTGCTTGGCTTCGATACACTACAGGAATACGTCGAGCATAGCCCGTTCTTTGGCTGTCTCGTAGGCCGCTTTGGTAATCGCATCGCCAACGGGAAATTCACATTGGAAGGCGTGGAGTATGTGTTGGCGCAGAACGATGGTCAGAATCACCTGCACGGTGGCATAAAAGGCTTCGACAAAAAAGTCTGGGTACCACGTGCACAGGAAACAGTCGATGGGCCTGCTTTGGTCTTGACCTACACCAGCCCTGATGGTGAGGAAGGCTACCCTGGAACGCTTTCGGTCACGGTGGTTTACACGCTGACCGATGACAACGCGCTCAAGATCGACTACACGGCGACCACGGACATAACCACGGTGGTCAACCTGACCAACCACTCTTACTTCAACCTCGCGGCAGGGGCCGCGGAGACGATTCTGGATCACGAGATGTTCATCAACGCCGATACGTTCACGCCGGTCGATGGGACGCTGATCCCCACTGGTGAACTGCGCCCCGTTGCCGGGACACCGCTGGATTTCCGCACGGCGACGCCCATCGGCGCGCGCATCAATGTAGATGATGTACAGCTCGAGTTCGGTGGCGGCTACGATCACAACTGGGTCGTCAACGGCGAACCGGGCGAACTGCGATTGGCAGCGCGGGTGTATGAACCGACCTCGGGCCGGGTGATGGAAGTCCACACCACCGAACCGGCGATCCAATTCTACGCTGGAAATATGATGCCGCCCACCCTAGCGGGGAAGGGGGGATGCGTCTACGTGCGGCGCGGCGGTCTGTGCATGGAAACGCAGCACTATCCCGATTCGCCCAACAAGCCCGAGTTCCCTTCGACGACACTCGAACCCGGGCAGACCTATCAGACGACGACGGTCTACAAATTCTCAGCGCGTTGACTCACCCTTGCGAAGGTTTAGACGAACGAGACTGTGCGCAGCCTCATTTACAAACCTTCGCAAGGGTCATCGAAGTTCTTGCCCATCCGCAAGAGTATGTTATGATAGCATTTTGTACGTCAGAATTACATCTCGTTTGACGATTTATATCATTTGTATGGAGGAGGTTGCATGAGCGCAGTTGAAGAAAAGTGGCATGCTCTTGAGATCGATGCTGCAGTGCAAAAACTCGGCACTGATATCCGGAACGGTTTGACGACCGCTGAAGTCAAGAAGCGGTTGGAAACCTACGGCTACAACGAGTTGGCAGAAAAGAAGCCGCCGACGTTCCTGGAGCGTCTGTGGGCAAGTCTCAGCGAATTTATTGTGATGATCCTCATCGTCTCGGCCGTGGTCTCAGCGATCCTGGGTGATTTCATTGAGGCAGGGGCTATCGTTGCCATTGTGATCCTCAATACAGCGATCAGCATCATTCAGGAAGGCAAGGCCGAGCAGGCGTTGGCCGCGCTCAAGAAGATGGCGGCACCCGAGGCGCATGTCATCCGTGATGGGACGCGTGTCATGGTTCCCTCACGGGAATTGATGCCCGGAGATTTGGTCCTTCTGGAAGCCGGCAGTATCGTCCCGGCGGACTTGCGCCTGGTACAGAGTATGAACCTCAAGGCGGAGGAGGCCTCGTTGACCGGAGAATCGGTGCCGGTGAACAAGAACGCGCAGCATATCCTGAACCCCGATTCCGGCTTGGGCGATCAGCACAACATGGCCTTCATGAGCACGACGATCACCTATGGACGTGGGCAGGGCGTCGT
>JAFGSL010000321.1 GCA_016934645.1 Anaerolineae bacterium | reverse complement strand
GGGCCGTTATGGGATCACTACTACGACTTCCAAACCTACCGGCTGTTTATGGAACGCATTCCCGCGAAGTGGCGCGATCTGCCGGTCTACATCACGGAGACGAACCACCTCCACCGACCGGCCGGCGAGCACGATCAAGGCTGGATCAGCCAGAACATCGGCTGGGTGCGCGAGGTT
This sequence comes from Anaerolineae bacterium, assembly GCA_016934645.1. The sequence continues at coordinate 3,362 of JAFGSL010000321.1, read as the reverse complement.
TACAAGGAAATCGACCGCTGGAACAAAACGCCCTACGCGCAGCAAATCCGCTGTGGCCTGCTCTACCGCTGGTTTGGCGATCAGTGGGCCCTCAACGACAAGCCCGGCATCCTGGAGGATTTCAAGATGGCGCTCGGTAATGACTATCGCTGGCGCACCGCGGAGATTGGCGCCTTCGACTTCGCGTCGAGTGCGGGCAAGATGGCAGGCGCACAAACAGTAGAAGTAGAACGCGCCGAAGAGCGGTCACTGGTCCACCCGGACGATCTCAAGCGCATCTGGGGTATCGGCAGGAAAACCGAGCAAGTGCTCAACGCCGCTGGCATCTTGATCTACGAGCAGTTAGCGCGGTTGACACCAGAACACCTCAAAAACCTGGTGGCAGAGAGCGGCTTACGAACGCGCTATATCTACCTATGGCCTAAACAGGCAAGATTGCTCGCCAAAGGTAACCTAGAGGAGCTCATCGACCTACAAATCAAACTGGGGAAGCAAACTCCCATATAAACGCGTGATGGCGCGGTCAGAGACCGGCCATAGTTCAATGAAGTCGGTTAAAAAGGCTGGCGCGGTGACGAACTGCGCCGGCCTTTCTCACGGTTGATGAAATCGTAGCGCGAGGTAGGCCGGGCGGTAAGCGCCGTTAGGGCGCAGCAGACTGAACAACGATTCGGGACGTTCTGCCCCCCACGTCACGCTCATGTTCAGGTTCCAGACGAAAAACGGTCCCACCCATGGGCGTTCGCGCATCAGATACGCCGCAGTCGTCAGGTACCCGGCCTGCTCCTGCTCCGTCACCCACGCTGCGTAGGGATATGCGAAATCAGAAGGCAGATTGGTCGAGCGAATACCGTCAGCGGTGGGCCAGCCGAATTCCGTCGGCCAGAGCTGCGCGTCCACGCCCACTTCGATCAGAATAGTGTGGTAGTCCTCTAACGTATCCAGGAAGAAAAAGCTCGGATGGTCGTTCCAGGCAGCACGGGTATGCGTGGCATCAGCCGCGCGTTCCCACGGCGGATTGGCGTAGCCGTAGGGATGAACGCCGATCCCATCCACCCACTGCGCCAGTCCTACCTGGAGTGCTTCGCGCAGGAAGCGGCGGTCATCGATGGCAGTCACGCCATCGTCGATGCCCGTGACGCCCAGCCCAGCGCTGACGACCAACGCCTGCGGATCAGCCTGGCGCACGGCCTGGCTACCTGCGGCCGTCAGCGCGACAAACGCTACTGGATCAAGCGTTTCGGCGTACCACTCGCGCCGCAAGTTCGGTTCGTTCCACAGCTCGTAGGCCGTCACCCTTCCAGCATAGCGTGATGCAAGCACACCCATGAAACGCCCAAACTCCGCCGGGTCGTGCGGCGGGCCATTATAGCCCGGCTCTGAGCGCAACCAGCCCGGTGCATCCACGACACCCAGCAATAGGTTGAACCCAAAATCGTTGCTCAACTGCACCAAACGGTCCAATTCTACCCAACGATAAGTCTCCGGTTCCTGTTCGACGATCGCCCACTGTATCTGAACTTTGATCCAGCCAAAACCCAATCCCTCAACCCAACGCAGCACGAGGGGTAGATCGTTGGTGTTGGGATCAATCTGGATGCCAAAAGACGGCTTGGGAACCGGCAGTGGCAGTGGGGTCGGCGTCGGCGGTGGAGCAGGCGTAGGAACCGGCGTTGGTGTTGCAGCCGGCACCACGACCAAAGGCAGATAGAGAGCATGGTCTCTACTCGCGACTGACGTCGTCCCCACAACAATAGTTGGAGAAGGGAGCGGCGTTGGAGAAGCGAGTGGCGAAACAAATGACGGCATCGCCACAGGCGAGATAACCGTCGGCGTCATCACGGGGGATATGTCGACCGGAGTCTGCGTCGGCGTGCTGAGTCCGCATCCCAACGTGGCGACAAGCAGAAGGATCCACAACCACTTTACGAGCTTCATCTTATACTCTTTCACCAAAAGCGCCGGATGATCCGGCGCAGACAGTTTCATTCCAATAACGTGCCATACTCAAAGGTGAACATCGCAGAAGGTCTCCATATCGATGCGTACATGCCCGAGCCGCAAGGCAACCACCCGCCCCTGCCCAGGCCACGGCGTGCGCAACCAAACAACGGCGTCGTTGGCGCTTTCGACCAGCCCCAGTCCCAGCGCGAAACCATCGCGCCCTTCCAGCGCCACCAAACGCCCCGGTGTAAAGTCCTGGTCCGGGAGGACGGCCAACTGGCGATAGGCTAACGGGAGGCGCTGCGTCGAGGCAAAATAGGCGCGGTAACACGCCGCGCGATACGCCTTGCGCGTCTCTGGCGTGCGCAGGCGGACAGCATCGCATACAGACAATTCCACCAGGTTCACTCCCGGCAGATGGCGCAGCGGCGACAACAGCGGTTTAAGCTCCTGCGCACGCGCCAACGCCACAACCGTACACGGACGGAAGAGTTCCACTTTCGCCCACTTGAGATCGGTACCGCCATGCAATGGATCAATCAGGCCAGACGTATCGATGAGTACCGCACCCGCCTTCTCGCGCAGCACAAAGCGCTTCATCCGGTAAAGGCCCATCAGCACCGACGGCATAGCGCCAACGGGTGTATTGTTACCCACAAAGCACATCCGGCGCGTTCCGCCAGGTGGAAATCTCTGATCGCCCAACCCTTGACTCACACCAGCCGCAATCGTCGTCGGCATGCTGAAACTGCTCTGCCCGATGTCAGCATCGATAAAGGCAACCTTGTCGTATTGCGCCGTCAACCGGCCATACAGATAATGCGCGAAGGTGCTCTTGCCGCTGTCACTGGCCCCGAAGATTAGAATCGGACTGCGCCAACCGTCCACATCCAGTGTATGCCAGGTATCAGGAATAACAATATCGTTTTGGTTCATAATTCCGCCTGACGACTTACCATCTCCAAGATAGAGATAGCAAGCACAGGTTCCAGTATAATCGTTTGTCACAGTTGCGTCAATACCGCTGTATAGTACAATGACGATACAATTAATTACGAAAATGCTTGCACCGGATCATAATCCGGCGCTGCGAGGACGGCGGATTGTGATCCGCCTTAAGCGGAAAAGTAGGGCTACTTTCGAGGAGGGCGTATCCAAGAAGGACTGGTCATCAAAGCACAGAGTGGGTTTTACACCCTGCTGACCGACGGCGGGGAGCAAGTCGTCGCGCGGGTGCGAGGGCGGCTGAAGAAGGAGCGCAGCGAGAGCAGCATTGTGGCGGTGGGCGACCGGGTGCAGTGGCAGACACTCGAGGATAGCGGAACGGTCATCGAGTCGGTCCACGAGCGCGAACGTTCGCTGGCACGGCTCAAACCATTGCCCTCCGGGCGGGGGACACGGCGCTGGGACCGGCAGGG
>JAFGSL010000320.1 GCA_016934645.1 Anaerolineae bacterium | reverse complement strand
CGGCGTCACGGTCAACGAAACGCCAACACCCTCACGCGCGAACTTTTCGGCGGTCTGCGCGGCCTCCGCCACCCCGCCGATGCACGTGTCGGCGATGACGCACTCGACGGGCAAGCCGTTCGGGTGGCGCAAGTTCTCGCTGAGAAACGCCGCGACGGCCTTCGCCTGGCCCATCGTCTGCGCTTCCAACGATTCGCGCACCCCGCGCCGCCGCCCATCAATCGTCGGGCGAATCCCGATCTTGGGCATACTCCCGATCAAACGGTTACGTGGTTGGTTTATCTTCATAATGACCTCCAAAATTACGAATCAGCGAATGAGCGAATGAGCGAATCTGGCAACCCTTAACCCACAACACTCAACCCTTCACCTAACTCCACTGCCCGCCGCGATCATGAGGACCAATCCACAGCCTTTGGTTGACGTCCCAGCCCCACCCCGGCAGTTTGAGCGTGACCGGCAGTTGCTCCCAGCCGTCCGCGAGGCGTTGCTGCACGACCTCCCACGAGGGCACGCCGCTGACGGCATCCGCCGCTTCGACGTTGCACGCCCCCACCGCGACCGCCCCGGTGAGCACAGCCTCCGGCGATTGCCGTTGCAGCAGCCCCGCCAGGAATCCGGCGATGGCGCAATCCCCCGCGCCGGTCGTCCCGACGAGGTTGGCACAGAACGCCGGAGCGAGCAGTTCACGGTTCGTCCACGTGCGAACGGCGAGACCCAGGTGCTCTTCCAACACGCGCAGCCGCGCCGTATCGGGCGTCGTCCGCAGATAGATGCCTTGATCGCCTAGCTTCAGCCCAACGACGGTGACGCCCCACGCCATCAATCGTCCGGCCAAATCGCTCAACAGGTCACCATCCACCTGAGAAAGAACATCACCATTTTTCTCCAGGACAGCATAGCGGGCCGGGTCCACCATCAACAGGGCTTCTTCCACACTCGGCAAGAAGATATCCACCTGGGGAAGAACGCGCGCTAACCACGCGGGCCAGTTAACTTTTCCAGCCTCAGCGTTGGGATCGGGCCGGCTCACGTCGAGCGATGTGACCAAACCGTGCGCCTTGACGCGCTGGAACAGCGCCGCGAATTCTTGCCCAGTATCCTGATAGAAACGATGCATCAGCGTGGGATAGCCAAAGTGAAAAATGCGGGCGTCGGTCAACGCGGCATCGGGGACGTCAGCAGCGCAGAACGTGTCGTTGGGACCAGGATAGTGGAGGAAGGTGCGGTCTATGTTGGGGGAACTGAAAATGAGTGTGTACGAACTGGACTCGCCAGCCGCGATCAACATGCCCTCGGCCAAGGTAGGATCGTAGCTGCGAAACACGTCAAGCGTTGCCCGCCCGAAGGTATCATCGCCGATCTTGCCCATCAAGCGTACTGAAACGCCCAGCCGGTGCAGCGCCAGTCCGGTGTTGGAGACTGCACCGCCCGTCGAGAGCACCATCGGCCCCACATTGACCAACCCACCCGGTACGAGCCACGTCGCCAGGCTCTGGCAGTCTTCGGGCAACGTCGGAATCACATCCAGGCACACGTGCCCGGCAACAATGATGCCAGCATAAGTAGGGTCTGCCACGTTAAACCCCTTGATTCCGTGCTGCTTCGGCTTCAACGATCAGACGCTCAATATGTTCCTGCAATAAAGGTAGATCGTCAAAAACCGTCTTCCATACCACCAGCGAATTGACACCAAAGTAATCGTATAGATAATCGCTATAAAATCTCTCTGTGCTCATACTGCTATAACCTCTCGCAGTATACGCTGTCCAATATACGGCTTAAGTGCATCTTGCATTACTAAATCGACTTTGACACCGAGTAAATCCGTTAAAACTGGTAATTGCTGGCTAAGCGTCCGCAAAAATTGCGTAACGCTTCCTTGCTCATCCATGTCTATACCTCCCGATCATGGCAGAGAATGATCTATCTTCCCGCGCTCTCCGCGTTGATCACATCCAAGACCCCTGCTTGAAAACTTTCCGCTGATGCATCCAGCAGCGCCTCGATGTCGGGATTGGGCACAGCGAGGACCTGTTGCAAAACCTGCCCAAGTTCCTCGTAGAGTTCCTGCGCCGCGACGGAGGGTTCGCCACGCACGGCGACACCCGAATTGATGAAGTTCGCATAATTCGCAACCGGCACATTCGCGTATTTCTCGATGGTTGCTGCGCGCTGTTGGCCATATTCCCCAGTAAAGACGTTGATATAGGGCAACCCCACCAGCTCGCCGTTTTCGGCCCGGAGCTGCACGGCATGCTCAAACGCTTCCAAGTCGAATTCGCGCCAGGTGTTGAAGGCTAAGGCCGCTTCCAGAACCTCCGGCGACGAGGTGGGATTGTACAACCACACACTTCCCTCGCCGAGTGTCGCGTTAGCACTGCCGTTGGGCATACGACCAAAGCCGATCTCATCGACCGGCAGATCATCGAGATTACGAATCATCCAACCAAGCGTTTCGGCGCTGGCGATGGTCATCGCAGTTTTCCCGGCACCGAAATCGAGCACCAACGCGTAATTGCCCCAGGTCGCAATATCGGAGGTGGTCGTACCATCTTCCCATCGCATGTCGTGCATTAATCGCATCGCAGCGACCATCGCGTTGTTGTTATAGGCTGCGATCCACCAACCATCGACCGATTGCACAGTCTCGCCGCCGAACGTGAACATCAACGCCACGCTCATCCAGCCACCCAGGGCACCCTCGTTGCGGATGTTGAATCCATCCACGCCCTCAAGCCTGGCGCCAATCTGGCGCGCGTACTCGCGCACCTCACCCCATGTCTGCGGTGGCTTGTCGGGATCGAGGCCGGCTTCCTCAAACAATCGCCGGTTGTACATCAATCCCATACCGTTGGCGGCATGGGGCAGGCCGTAGATGTTGCCATACGCATCCTGCGCCAGCGTCAGGATCGCCGGATGATAGGCTGCGGGATAGGGCGTATCCTCCACATAGGATGTGATGTCCGCCGCATAGCCGCTCTCGATCAACGGACGAGCATCGGTCAGCCACACAGCATAGGTGTCTTCCAATGGATCCGGTTCGCCTGCTAAGCTATTCGTTCGCGTGATGAAGGTTTGCGGATCATAGCGATAGGGATTGGGATTGATCACCACCTCGGGCCGGAGAGTGTGGAATTGCTCAAGCAGCCAGCGCTGGCGCACAATCCTCACCGCGTCATCCTCAAGCGCTGCATCGGTAACGCTGACGATCACCGGAACCAACGGTGTCGGCGTCACTTCAACGATTTTCTCGACCAGCACCTCTACAGTGACTTCTACTGGCTGTGTAACAACGACCTCTTTTTCAATCTCCTTGGTCACAACCACCGTCTCTTTGATTTTGATCACCCCGGGCGACGGCGTCGCACAAGCCGCTAACACACTTCCCACAATCAGCAAAAATGAAAGCTTTTTTAGAATTTCCCAATCCTGCATCCACCACTCCCCGTGTTACGTCAAAACTGACAAGTCCTCGACAAACCAAAGGCTTGCACGACCTGTCAAGTTCGAAAATGATGATCTTAGTTATTCCACGCTCAACACTTCAAAGCGACTCACGACTACCGGCGCAGCCGTACCCGGCTGTCCGCCGCCCACTGCAACCTCGAAAAGGCCGGGCTCGACCACCCGTTGCCCATCATCAGCGATCAACGACATCTGGCGGGGAGCGAGCATAAACGTCACCGTCTGCTGCGCGCCGGGTTCCAGATGCACACGCTTGAAGCCCTGCAATTGCCGGATCGGAACGGGGACAGAGGCGTCTATATCACGCACATAAAGCTGCACTACCTCGTCGCCAGCCAGAGCGCCAGTATTCTGAACTTTCACGCTGATCGTGAGACTCTCGCCGGACCAGATCGCATCCGCGTTGAGCTTCAGATCGCTGTAGGCGAAGGTCGTATAACTCAGCCCGTAACCGAACGGATAGAGCACGCGGCCACTTGCCGTTTCACCGCCGAAATAGCGGTAAGTGTGGCCTGCCGGACTGCGACGCGCCATTGCATAATCACGGAAAGGCGGCAGGTCGTCCACCGATTTATAGAAGGTCACTGGCAATCGTCCGGCGGGATTGTAATCGCCGAAGAGCACATCGGCCAGCGCCGTACCGCCCTCCTCGCCGGGATACCACGCTTCGACAATCGCCGTCGCATGTTCCTCAGCCCAGTTGACCGCAACCGCACTCCCGTTAAGCAGCACCACGACCAGCGGTTTTCCGGTAGCAGCCACCGTCTGCAACAACGCTTCTTGCACGCCCGGCAGATCGAGATCGATGCGGTCACCGGTGCTGCGCTGGCCACCCTTGGCCCCTTCCTCCTGGCCCTCCTCGCCCTCGACAAGCTGCGAAAGCCCCATCATAGCGATCACTACATCAGCCTTTTGCACTGCGGCGACGGCCTCGGCAAAGCCCGATCTGTCGTTGCCACGAATATCGCAGCCAGGGGTGTAAAGAATTTCAACACCCGTCCCAACCTTGTCGCGAATACCTTGCAGCGGCGTCACCGAGCACGAGGGCTGACCAAAGTAATTACCCAATAGCACCAAATCGTCGTCAGCGTTCGGGCCGATGACGGCGATCGTTTTGAGGACAGCCCTATCCAGCGGCAAGAAACCGTCCACGTTCTTGAGCAGAACAATGGACTCGCGCGCAGTTTGTAGCGCCAGTGCACGGTGCGCCTCGCAATCGTTCACCTCAATGGGAATCTGCGCATAAGGCAGCATCTCCGGCGGATCGAACATCCCCAACTTGAAACGCACCGTAAATAGTCGCGTCAAGGCTATGTCGATGGTCGCCTCGTCAAGGAGGCCCTGCTTCTCTGCGATGAGCAGCGCGCCGTAGGTATAGCCGCAGTTCAGGTCACAGCCATTGTTCACGGCCAGCGCCGCTGCTTCGGGCGCTGTCCCCACCACTTTGTGATTCGCGTGGATGTCGTGGATCGCCCAACAGTCCGAGACGACGTGTCCATCGACCCCATCAGGACCACCAAACCCCCATTCCTCGCGGAGAATCTTCTGCAACAGCGTAGGGCTGGCACAACACGGCTCGCCATTGGTGCGATTGTATGCTCCCATAACAGCAGCAACTCTGGCCTCGCGCACAGCTGCCTCAAACGCAGGTAAGTAAGTCTCACGCATATCGCGTTCATCCGCGCGCGCGTCGAAATGGTGACGCTCGTTCTCCGGTCCGCTATGGACGGCATAGTGTTTGGCCGTCGCGGCGAGCTTGAGATACTTCGGATCGTCCCCCTGCAAAGCCTTGATGAAGGCCACGGCCAACCGCGCGGTCAAGTAGGGGTCCTCGCCGTAAGTTTCTTGGCCGCGTCCCCAGCGCGGATCGCGGAAGATGTTGATATTCGGTGTCCAAAAGGTAAGGCCGTAATACTGCTCAGCACTGCCATCTTCCCCCAACGCGGCATGATGTTTGGCGCGCGCCTCGTCGGAGATGGCAACGCCAACCTGGTGCAACAGATCGACGTCCCACGTCGCTGCCATGCCGATGGCCTGCGGGAAAACCGTTGCGACGCCAGCCCGTCCCACCCCATGAAGGCATTCGTTCCACCAGTTGTAGGCCGGTAGTCCCAGACGTTTAATCGCCGGTGCTTGATGCACCATCTGCGAGATCTTCTCCTCCAGTGTCATCCGCGAGATCAGATCAGCGACCCGCGCCGCAATTGGTTGAGCGGGATCGGCATAAATTGCCCCTTGTGGCGTGATCAGTGGTTTCATCGCAACTCCTTATGAAATTGGAATCAGGGATTGGTGACCAGGGATCAGTGGTTGAGAATCCCAATCACCTATCACCATCCCCTATACTTTATTGCATTAGGGGAAATTTGCAACTCACACCAGACCAAGCTGCTGCCGTTCGGCCGTTAAAAAGCACACGGCGACGACAAATTATGTCGTCGCCGTGTGAAGGAACACCTTCCGCATAAAAACGCAAACCGGTTCCCGATAGGAATACCTCTACCGTCGCCGTTTGCGCGTAAGTTCTACCACGCCTAACAAGCTTAACACTACCACTACGCCCAAGCTCCCGTAGGTCTTGGCAATCTTTAGAGTCTTCACCGTGAGCGCTGTCGGTGTGGCTGCACCCGTACTTATGTCCTTGAGCGTCCACGCACTGAATTCCGTAATCCCCGTTAGAATGACACAGTTAGCATCTGCATTTACGGTCAGGCCGGTACTGATAGGCGTCGTCCACTGCATACCGTCCCAACGGAACGCACGCAAGCCAGTCTCAGTCAGACCGGTGATTTCAGCATCGGTGTAACATAAACCAAGCGTGATCGGCCATCCGGCGCTCAGGTCGCTGGTAATCCACCACGTCACTGCTACCTCACCTATTTGATACGTCCCACCAGGATAAGCGATATGCTTGGTGACGGTAACGGTGCCGCTGTCCACCGCCGAAAGTGTCATACTGACCCACGTTGGGCCGAAGCTATACGGAACACCACCAATAAAGTCCGTCTTAATCACCGTATCGCCATTGCTATACACACGCTCGAACGCGCCGATGTCGCAGCGCAGGTCATCGCGAAGCGCGCCGTCTAAATCGACTGCCGGGCAAGCCAACCGGTTCGGATCACCGGCGTCGATAGCCGGGGAGTTAGCCTGCAGGCGATAATTCCCGGTGACAGGCTCCACAAATTGAGGGGCAACGTTGAGGTTGCCCGTGCCAGTGTACGTACCGCTCGGCCATTCCACGTCGCTGTAGGTGACAGTAAGTGTAGCAGTGCCACTGTTATAAACTTGCGGACCAGTAGCCGCCGTGTTATCCCACAAGATACAGTTGACCAATGTCGGCGAGCTCACACCTTCAACACCATCGACATAGTTATAGATCCCGCCGCCTATGTTGGTGGCCGAGTTATCGCTGAAAGTCACGTTCGTCAACGCCGGGCTACTCGTACCGTTATTACCCCAGTTGAACATCCCAGCGCCATTGGCGGCCTGGTTACCGCTGAAGATAACGTTAGTTAGCATCGGGCTGCTTACGCCATGATAGGTGTCCGATTCGTACCCAATATTATACATTCCACCGCCGTAGGAGCCGGCAGAGTTGTCAATGAAGGTCACGTTGAGCAACACCGGATTGGCGAAGCCCCTGCCTGAACCACCGTTCGACATTCCACCACCCCGGTAGGCTTGGTTGCCGCTGAAGGTCACGTTGGTCAGCGTTGGGTTGCCCCTGCCGAAATCTATGCCACCGTTGTACATCCCGCCGCCAAAGTCAGCATAATTGCCACTGAAGGTGACGTTGGTCAGTGTTGGGCTGCTATCACCGTCGTTGGCAAAGTTGTACATTCCGCCACCACTCTGGCTGGCCCGGTTACCGCTGAAGATAAGGTTAGTCAGCATTGGACTACACACAACGTTACTGGTGGTGAGAATAGCACTGTAGTAACCGCCACCTACCTTGTCCTCTTCATGAAGCGGAGAAATCCCGTTGGCGTACCCGCCCGTAACGATAAAGCCGTCTATCACGGTCGTCTCAGTTATAGAATGGCCGTACACGCCACCCAGATACAGCACATGGTAGGCATTGTCACCCTGGATATCGTTCCACGTCTCGGCAATAAAGTTACCGTCCGTATTGGTGTCGTTACTATCAATATCACCACTGAGGATAGTCGGGTGCGCTGTCCAGTCGCGTTGTGTCCGCATTGTCTCGGTGGCGACAAATCCGCCGTAGAGTTCCACATTGTTCCAGGGAATGCGGAAGGTTTCAGTCACAGCATTGCTTACATGACTGCCGCCCTCGTCTGGATAATACACACCCTCCGCGATCCAGATTTCATAGGCTGTAGTAGAGTAAACATTGGTATAATCAAGAGCATCTTGCAAAGTGGAATAAGCCGTCGTCCACGAAGTACCGTCGTGCGTAGGACCAGGGGCATCCTGGTCCACGTAAATTACCGTACCGTCGGCAGAGACTGCCTGCGGCGTCGCCAATACCAAAACCCATAGCCATACCAGCAAAGCGCTGACACTCCAGCACCCAATCTTGCGCATATTTATCTCCTTATTTTGTAATCTAAACATTAAATTGTATCCCCTAGCATCTTTTGGGGAGGTATGGAACAATACACAGGCACAAGACAAACATCCTAATTATAACACCCAGTACATAACTGCAATCATACTAGAGTTGTTGCACAATAAGCAAAAACGGGTAGACTGTGAGAAATCATGCCACCCGAGGGCGCAATGAAAATCAGTTATCAGCAT
>JAFGSL010000319.1 GCA_016934645.1 Anaerolineae bacterium | reverse complement strand
TACCGTGAATTGGCAGTTCACTACTCAAGATGCGCGCATCAAACTCAAGCAACTCTACCCGTCATTTAATTATTGAAAGAACACTAGCAATACGCTGGTTGCACCGCCTAATACGAGGGTTTACACATGATTAGGATCAATATTCTTATGATGCTAATGGATTCCCTAGGAGATGCTTGAAGGACGATGATATATCCAACAGACTGCCTTGAATTTGAACATCGGGATCAGTGGAGAATATGGCTGGAGAAGAATCACAACACCGAAACAGAAGCCTGGTTGATTGTGTACAGGAAGGGATACGAAGATCAAGGTCTGATGCTCGACGAAGCAGTAGAGGAGGCTCTGTGTTTCGGATGGATCGATGGAAAGCTCTTGAGCTTGGATGAGAAATGCTACAGGCTCCGGTATTCCCCGAGGAAGCCGAACAGTATTTGGTCTATAAGCAACATCCAAAGGGTGAAAAAGCTTATTGCCGAAGGGAAAATGACAGAAGCTGGGTATCATAAGATTGCGGAAGCGAAAGAAAATCGGGAGTGGGACGCGGCAATAAGACGCGAGCAAGTAGATATCATACCACAGGAGCTGGAAAGCGTGTTACAAAAGATAGATGGAGCAATATCTGCTTATCAGTCGTTGCCAGATTCGCGAAAGAAACAATACATCTACTGGTTGCAGACGGCGAAGCGAGAAGCAACGAAGCAGAGAAGGATACAGAAGATCGTTCAGGAAGTCCTCGGTCAATGAAAACAGGATTGAGTCTGTTGTTCTAAGGTAATCCACCTTTTTTCTTTTGGAGGTAGAAGGAGAAAATGCAGAGCTTATACGAGAAAGAAATCCGTGAACTTCACGCTTTTTTTAGAACCTGGTACAGGGGAACGGTCAATGATTCAGACGAATCGTTCAGCAGAATCGAGGACGTTCTGGCTTCTGAGTTCACTCTGATAACCGCGGACGGGTATGTCGTTGCGAGGGATCAATTACTCGGCTTGTTGAGGAGCGAGTATGCCACAAAAAATCCCGATATTGAGATGTGGGTTGAGAACATCCAGCTCAGGCTCGCTACAGATGACATTGTCTTGGTGAGTTACGAAGAGCACGGGATAACGACAAATGGGAAGAAATCAACGCTTATTACAGCGCTCTTGCGCAAAAATCCGAAACGGCAGAACGGCCTGGAATGGATTCACATTCATGAAGTCCGCTTGCCAGACTTGAAACAGGAATAGCCTGCTGATTTGTGTCAAGTTCTACGCCTACTCTCCGGCTATACCAGCATTGTCCGACCCAGCCTGATCAGGTGCGTTTTTTGGTCGAAATTGCCATGCCACCTCAAGGTATCGACTGGGATATCAACGACGTGGCTGTGTATGGCGATTATCTCTTTGTGGCTGAGGTGCATAACGCGCCTCTTGCGCTACCCGATAGCGGAACAATCCATGTTTACCGGTGGAAAGAACCGGGCGATCTGGCCACATGTCCTGACCAGCCTCAGCTATTGTCGCCGCAATACCCCCTCGGCTCCTTTGCCAGCGATTTGATTCCGCGCCAGCTTGTGATAGACTCGGCTCGCAACCGTTTGCTGGTTGGGGCGACGACCAAGCCGACATTCGTGGTCAAAGAAGGCGGCCTGTGGTTCTACGACCTTGACAGTTTCAACCCGAACGATATCGCCGATATGGATAACCATCGCACAGACATCACAGCGGATGAATCCATTCGAGTCACCTACTCGAGTGTCTACGATATCCTGCTGGATGGCGATGCTCTGTATGCAGTCGACAGTGATAATGGACTATACCGCTATTCGCTCAGCCAGGAGACCTATGTGGGCTTTTACCCGGCGCACCGCGGGACAACGTCTCAAACATATGAACCGCAGTTGGTGCTGAGCCCACCAGGCGTTATTCCCCTCCATTATCCTGTTGCTGTAGCCTTATCGCCTTCGGGCAGCTTGATGGTGCAGGAACACGTTTCAGGTCGGGTTTCAATCTTGCAGGCACAAGGTTTTCAACCGGAATACTCTAGAGTCTACTTGCCGTTGGTTGTCAAGCAGTAATCGGTTTTCGCAATGGCAGATAGGGGAGGATTGATTCGATGAAAAATGGTATATGCCCTAAGTGTGGTGCTGCTACGGTTTATTCAAAGGCTGATGGTGTAAAATATGCGGCAGCGAAAGGTGTTGTGTTGGTTCACACAAGTCGTATGACGATGCCTTCTCCAGCGATTGCGTACATTTGTACGGCCTGCGGTTATTTTGAGAACTATATCGCCGATCCGGGCAAACTGTCGGAAGTCGCCAAGAACTGGCAGAAAGTCTCGCCTCATTGATTTCGGCCATCAAAAGTCACGTTGAACAGGAGAATATGTCATGACGCTCAATGTTACCAACCCCAAGGAAGCCCCAACTCCTTACCAACCCGCTCTGCGGGATATGGTTATGCTGGAGCTTCCTCTCGAAGCTAAAGTGTCCCCTAGCGGCGATCACGTCGCCATCCGCGTGCGCACGACCAACTGGAAAGAGGATCGCTACGAGCGCGTCTGCTACATTCACGATCTGGCGACCGGCATGACCCATCCGCTCAACCGGACGGGTAATGTAAGCCAGATGGAGTGGGTGGACGACCAAACCCTGGCTGTACTCAAGGGAGGATCCGGGAAGGACGACAAGTCCCAAATTTGGCTCTACCAGGGCTTGATCGGTGAGGGCTGGCAGGTCACCGAGCACAAAACCGGCGTGGACTGGTTCTATCCCTTTGCCGGAGGGCTGCTCTTCCTGGCGGCCGATCCCGAACGGGATGAACGCAAGCCACGGACCGATCGCTTTGGCAAATATACGCATTGGGAGCATGAAGAGAGCGCCCGCGCGCTCTACTACGTCGGCTTGACCGAGCTGCGCGAATACCAGGCTCATTGCAAAGCCGCCACTGAGGACGAGGCCAAAGACTTCGTGTTGCCCGTGGTTGAGTTGAGCCGCCTGTTACCCGAACCGCTTTCCATTCGCTGGGTCGTTCCCTCACTGTCCGGCGACTCGCCAACCGGCGCCGTTATCTATCTCAACTGCTGGCCGCGTGACGATTTGGTTTATTACCACCAGACCCGTACTTACGCGATCCGGCTCGATGCTCCTGCGGCGCTGGCTGAGTACATACGGCGGGAGAAGGAGAAAAAGGCCGCCAAACTGGCTCCGGAGCAAAAGGATGAGAAGGAAAAAGAGGACGTCTCCTACATAGGTGAGATCGTCCGCTTGAACCTGCCTCGGGACGCCGTTGTGACCGCCGTCTCGCCGGATGGGGAAAAGCTGCTCTTGTCCTACAAAGAGCGAGATAACAAAATGTACACGCAGTCCGATTTGTGGATCATAGACGCAGCAGCAGCCTGGCAAGCCCCGGATACGGATACTTTGCTGGCCGGGATGAGCAATATATCGGCGTCTTTGGATCAGGAAGTCATGGACTTGTACTGGACAGCGGCTGGCATCATCGGGTCGTACGTGGAGAGTACACACATCCGGCTGGCGCGCTTTGGTGAGGACGGGCATGTCGCGCCCCTGGATCTGGGGGATATTTACCTGGCCGGGCCGGAGTTCAATGTCTCTGCGGCAGGGCGCATCGGCCTGGTCGGAGCAAATGCTCAGACCTCCCCCGAGGCCTATTTGGTCGACCTCGCGGACGATGGAGGCAAAGCACAAGTGCGTAAGCTGACCGATTTCGGCCAGGCGGCGGCCGACTGGGAGTTGGGCACAGTAGAAACCATCCGCTGGTCGAGTAGGGACGGCACCGAGATCGAAGGCGTGCTGCGCAAGCCGGCCAACTTCGATCCGGCGAAGAAGTATCCCCTCGTGTTCGTGGTACACGGTGGACCTTCTTGGTTCTCGGCGGAATATCTAATCGGTGGTGACGAGCTTGGTTACCATCCCAGTATCCAATTTGTGCAAAAGGGTATGCTGGTGCTCAAGCCAAACTACCGTGGTTCCATTGGTCGTGGGCAATCTTTCCTCGAATTGAACGTGGACAACCTGGGCGTCGGCGATCTGTGGGACATTGAGAGCGCCATTGACTACCTGGATCCGTTGGGCTGGGTGGACACAGCGCGGGTAGGCTGCATGGGCTGGTCACAGGGTGGCTACATATCAGCCTTTGTCGGTCTGCACTCGGAGCGATTCAAGGCGGTCTCGGTTGGCGCGGGCATCGCGGATTGGTACACCTACCACATCAGCAATGATATCCCCTTGTTCACGGTGGACTACCTCTCCGGATCGCCGTTCCGCAACCGTGAACGGTATATCAAGACGGCGCCTATCAGTAACCTGGCCAAGGCGAAGACCCCGATGCTTATCCAGCATGGCTCGGACGACCGGCGCGTTCCGCTCTCCAACGCTATGGAACTCTATCGCGGTCTGCAGGAGATGGGCGTGCCGGTAGAACTCTTTGTTTTTCCCGGCATGGGGCATCCTATCACCAAGCCGCGCGAGAATCATGCTGTGATGCACCAGAACCTAGCCTGGTTCAGTCATTATCTGTTGGGAGAGGAGCTTGAGTTGGAGTAGTGGTAGGAGGGTTTCAAGTTAAAACTACACCCAATCCGGTTCATTAGCCATTTGGGGTGTACGCTCATAAGGAACTGGAGGGGGAGTGAGTGTGAGATTTGATGTCTACAATGTGACCCCCGAAGTACGAATCCTATTGTCCCAAGCCTACATTCTTGGCGGTTCGCCGTGCAGTGGGAAAAGCACCATAGCCGAGAGACTAGCAGTTCAATACGGGCTTCAATATTACAAGGTAGATGATCACGAAGCAGAACACAGCGGGCGCTGTGATCCCGTCCGTCATCCCGTGATGTCCGCGTATGCGAAAATGAGCTGGAATGCGATATGGTCGCGCCCGGTTGAGCTTCAAGTGCGGGAAGAATTCGACTATTACCGGGAACGCTTCGAGATGATCCTTCAGGATTTGGAGGCGTGTGACGCGGAAAAGCCGCTCATCCTCGAGGGTGCTGCCTATTTCCCAGATCTGATCAAGCCATACAACATGAATCCTCAGAGGGTCCTTTATATGGTGCCGACGCACGCGTTTCAGATCCATCACTACCGGCAAAGGCCGTGGATACGTCATATCTTGACTGAATGTGAGGACCCCGAGCAGGCGTTCGAGAACTGGATGATGCGAGATCATCTCTTTGGACAAGAAGTTCTGCGGCAGGCAAAGGCCAATCATATTCGGACCCTTGTGGTGGATGGGAAGCAGAGCATCGACGAGCTATTTGAGGTTGTTAGGATTTACCTGGGATTGGCGTAAAAATGAAGCCGACGTTGTACATTTTTTCAGGGCTTCCCGGAACAGGAAAAACAACCATTGCCAAAGAGGTAGCTCAACACATCCGGGCGGCGTATTTCAGACTCGACACCATCGAGCATGGCTTGAGAGAACTTTGTTCAATCAATGTGCAGGGCGAAGGCTATCGTTTGACGTACCGAATTGTCGCCGACAATCTGCAAATCGGGAACACCGTTGTCGTTGACTGCTGCAATCCCTGGGCTTTGACACGAGATGAATGGGAAGATGTCGCCACGGAGAATGGCTGCGATTTTGTCAATATTGAGATTGCTTGTTCGGACAAACGCGAGCATCGCGTAAGAGTTGAAGGACGCGAAAATGACATCGACGGATTCACCTTACCGACGTGGGAAGAGGTTCAAGCTCGAGATTACGAAGTGTGGGATAGAGAGAGAATCCTCATCGATACAAGCTGAAGAGAAACCAAGGATTGTGTAGCCGAACTGCTGGAGAAGCTGGGGTTGACCCCGGCTTCTCCAGGCGTATAAAATCACAATCCCGAAACTCCCTGCATCCGTAAAGCCTGTAGTCGATACAGATAGGCTGCCTCAGCCATGATCCGCAGGGCCACGTCGTTGGCGTGACGTTGCTCTGGTTTTTCCAGATCTGTCCCGTGTGTCCACGCATTGAACGCGCCCATCGACGGGCCGCACCAGATTTGGTAATCCATCTCGCGGCCCGGTTCACCGCTGATGGCCCACCGTGTTGCCAGTCCCAGGTACCAACGGAAGACAAGTGCCATCTTGCGCTTGGGATTGCCCGCTGCTCGTTCAAGTTGGGAGGGATCGCGTTGCCTGAAGAAGGTCACGCAGTCGTCCCACACCGCATCCAATTTCCGTTGAAACACTTGCTTTTCCAGGCTTTCCCGTTCCGCCGCCGGGATCTCATCCAGCGAAGCGTAAGTCTGGTAGAGTTGGTACAGCTTCCGCGCTCGCATCGGGAACAGCGTTCCCCGTTTGAGCACCTGGAGATTTACACCCATCTCGAACATATCGGCCGCTGGTGCCATCATCACGTCTGCCATATCCGCTTGAGCGAGCGCTGACTTGACGTGTGCTGACGTCCCTGCTTCGACGCAGGCATGGTTGATCGAACCGGTGACAATGTAGGCCGCCCCCATCATAAATGCGCCTAGCGCCGCAACCGGCGTTCCGATGCCGCCCGCAGCCCCCACGCGTACCGGCGTCGTATAGCG
This sequence comes from Anaerolineae bacterium, assembly GCA_016934645.1. The sequence continues at coordinate 1,068 of JAFGSL010000319.1, read as the reverse complement.
TTGTTGTACCTGGATCTCATCCCGCAGCGCGAGGATCGACGGCATCAAGCAGACTAGCGGGCGGTTGTCGGTGTGCCCACCCGAGTCCGCCTCTACGGTGACGTCGTCGACCATGGGAACGTGTTCCGCCAACGCCGCCTGCTGTGTGGTGATCTGTCCTCGCTCGACCAACTGCTGGAGTATCCTCGCAGGCGCGGGATGCATAAACTGCGTTGCTACTTCGCGGCGTGAGAGTTTGGCGATCACTTTGTTGCCGATGTCGACGCTATGCCCGTTGTTGCCAGGACGCAAACCGGTGACGCGATAGCGGACGAAAGCAGGCGTTAGGCGCAGATAGGCGGACGCCTCGATCGTGGTTATGCGATGCTTGAGGTAGAGATCCACGACCCGTTCTTCGAGCGCGGGTTCGTTAGGTGTGTGGATCAGGTTGAAGGCGTACGGCCCTTCCGGCAGCGCCTCCTGAACGGTGTGAATCGCCGCTTCGAGCCGTTGCGGGGACAACCCACCGGCCCCGAAAGCACCGAGCATCTTCGCCTTCCCCAGCGCGATGACCAACGCTTCACCGGAGATGGCGTTCGCCATCGATCCGGCCATATAGGCGTAGTCCAGGCTGTGTCTCTCTCGAAAAGCCGGGTCGCCGAACGTCTTTGGATCGACGGACGGCACGGTACCCAATGCGAGAATGGCATCTGCTGCGTTGCTCTCTGCAGGGAACAGCGCGCCCAAGTTTGTCGCTCCGATTCCCTGGTGGTTGCGGACGATGGTGCACGGTTGATCAAGTGCGCGTAGCCGCGCCTCAATTTCCGCCGCGTCATAGGCAATGCTGTCCTCTGGCCCCTGCCAGACGGCGGCTTTCCCTGGAAAGATCGCATTCAATGTCATCGTTATGTCCTTTCTGCAACAACTCGTGTGGGGTCACAGTCCCGCGCAAGCGTCCTGATACTAAAATCTGTTCAATCCACTGACCTCAGCCGTGACCCGGCTGAAAGCTGACGGCAATCAGCTGTACGCAACTGACATGTATCATCCAGCGGGATGATATGCTCGATCGTGATCTCGTTATCAGAG
>JAFGSL010000318.1 GCA_016934645.1 Anaerolineae bacterium | reverse complement strand
AGAGACCAATAACGTCGAGGAACTCCTGGAGAGTATGCAATCGCGTTATGTGGACGGCATCATTTGGGCGGTGCCGGAGATCGGTGAGAATCATGCTTGGGTAGATGACAAAAAGCGCTGGCCTTCTGTCCCCATCGTCTTCCTCAGCGCCGAACCCCATTCGGATCGGTTTGTGGCGGTAGTGGACAATTACAGCGGTGGGTTGATGGCAACCCGGCATTTAATCGCACAAGGCTGTCAAAACATCGGGCTGATCACCGGGCCATTGGACTGGTGGGAAGCACGCCAGCGCAAACTCGGGTGGAAGGACGCCCTGGAAAGCGTTGGTCTGCCACGCAAGGAAAGCTTCGTAGCCGAAGGGAATTGGTCAGCGGTCAGCGGTGAACATGGCCTCACCCAATTGCTGAGCCGCTATCCCGAAATTGATGGTGTCTTTGCGTGTAACGATCGCATGGCCGTGGGTGCTCTGAAAACGGCGCGGAAGTTGGGACGTCGCGTTCCCGAAGAACTCGCCATCATCGGTTATGACAATGTCCAGGACGCTGAATACTTCTATCCCGCGCTCTCGACAATGCGCCAGGATATGATCGAGTTAGGCCGTCTCGCCGTCAGGAAGTTAGGGCAGGTTATTGAGGCAGAACAAAACGGCGCTACCTGCCCACCGGAACCCGTCATCCTTCAACCCGAACTCATCGTGCGCACAAGCTCACTTCTGCGAAGTAGTCATATATAGTCAGGTAGTCATCAGCCTTATAGTTGGAGCGATAACTTAACACATCATTATTGTGTTTGGATGAAGGTGCAGCAAGGCCATAAAAACTTGTAACTTTCAACCTGCAACTTGTAGCCGTTCTCAAAGAGGAACCATTTATGGGTGTTGACAAGTACACAATCGGTGTGGATTACGGGACCGAATCAGGACGCGCGCTCCTGGTCAACGTGGCAACCGGAGAAGAGGTTGCCAGCGCCGTCCATTCCTACGGGGATAGCGTGATTGACACCCACCTTCCCGGCAGCGATAGTCCCCTCCCCCCCGACTTCGCCCTGCAAAACCCACAAGACTATATCACCGTACTGCAGGAAACCATCCCCGCTATATTGCGCGAAAGCGGCGTAGCGCCAGAAGATATCATCGGCATCGGTACGGACTTCACGGCCTGCACAATGTTACCCATCGACGCCACAGGCGCCCCACTCTGCACACTGCCGGAGTGGCGGAACAATCCTTACGCCTGGGTCAAAATCTGGAAACATCATGCTGCGCAACCAGAAGCCAACGAGCTAAACAAAATCGCGCGTCAGCGCGGCGAAACCTGGCTCGACCTCTATGGCGGTAAGATTTCGTCCGAGTGGCTCATCCCGAAAATTTGGGAAACGCTGAACAAAGCACCGGAAGTTTATGCAGCAGCAGACCGCTATATCGAAGCCGCCGACTGGATTGTGTTACAACTCACCGGGGTGGAAAAGCGCAACGCATGCACTGCCGGTTACAAGGCGCTTTGGCACAAGCGCAGCGGGTATCCGAGCGACGACTTCTTCGGCACCCTTGACCCATCCTTGCGCCACGTCGTTGATGAAAAACTGTCACGTGACATTTATCCCTTGGGACAACGCGCCGGAACGCTCTCCATACAAATGGCCGCAAGGATCGGATTGCTACCTGGCATCGCCATGCCGGTCGGCAATGTGGATGCGCACGTCGCCGTCCCAGCCGCCACTGTCGTCACCCCTGGGCAAATGGTGGCCATTATGGGAACATCGACTTGTCTAATGGCCCTTGGTGAAGAAGAGCGCATCATTGAAGGAATGTGCGGTGTCGTAGAAGACGGCATCATTCCCGGTTTCTACGGCTTTGAGGCAGGCCAATCGTGCGTTGGCGATCACTTCGCCTGGTTCGTCGAGAACTGCGTACCGCCCGCTTACCACGAAGAAGCTGAACGACGCGGATTGACCATCCACCAATGGCTCGAAACCTTGGCGGCACAACAGAAGCCTGGCGAGCACGGATTACTGGCGTTGGACTGGTGGAACGGCAACCGGTCCATCCTGGTGGATGTGGATTTAACGGGGCTACTCCTGGGCGCAACACTAGCAACCCGTCCCGAGGACATCTACCGCGCATTGATCGAAGCCACAGCCTATGGCGCACGCATCATCGTCGAAGCTTTCCACGGAGGCGGTGTCCCCGTAAACGAGATTGTCGCCTGCGGCGGTTTGCCAGGGCGCAACCGCCTGCTTATGCAAATCTACGCCGACGTGACCGGGCGGGAGATCAAGGTCGCCGGCACCGATCAGGCTGGCGCGCTAGGTTCGGCGATGTTCGCCGCGGTGGCAGCGGGGAAAGCGGCTGGCGGACACCAGACCATCTTCGAGGCAGCGCAGGCGATGGCTCATCTGCAGGAGCGTGTTTACAAGCCCATTCCAGCGCACAAAGCTATCTACGATCAACTTTACGCCGAGTACGTCCGGTTACACGATCACTTTGGTCGCGGCGCCAACGATGTGATGAAGCGTCTGAAGTCGCTGCGCCAGCAGGTGATGGCAAACGGTTAGAATCCCAAAAGTGGTGCAGGGGTAAAAGGAGGTGGATGACAAAACAACATTCGAGATCGGAAACAGAAGTGCCTGCTCAGTGATTGGCTTTTCCAGGCAGACACTTCCAGTCAAGCGACAGCCCTGATATAGGGTTCTATCGCATACCAAGTATATCTCACACATCTCCGCAAGGAGAACCAACTAAATTTAAGGAGAGAGGATCATGTTTCGCTTCAAAAATTACATTTTGTTGCTCGTCGTGGCTTCTATGATTCTGGCAGGCTGTGGCGGAGGCGCTACGTCAGAAAAGGCTAGTTGTGCTCCAAATTGCGAATATACCGACATGACATTTTGTTATCCCCAGCTTGGTGCTGAGAGCGACTGGCGCACAGCGAACACCGCTTCTTTCAAGGAGACCGCTGGCGAATTGGGCGTCCGCTTGATTTTCTCTGATGCCCAGCAGAAGCAGGAAAACCAGATTTCTGCCATGCGCTCATGCATCCAGCAAGAAGTCGATGTGATCGGCCTCCCCCCCGTGGTTGAAGATGGTTGGGACGCTGTGTTGACGGAAGCCCAGAATGCCGGTATCCCCGTCATTATCGTGGACCGCAGCGTCAGCGCCAGCACGGACCTGTATGCCTCCCACATCGGTTCCGATATGAAACTGGAAGGCGAACGCGCCGCCGAGGAATTCAACAAGCAATTCCCGAATGGTGCCAAGGTCCTCGAACTCTCTGGGACCACCGGCTCCGGTGCAGCAGTTGGGCGTGCAGAAGGATTCCGCGCCAAGCTCAACGCCAACATCGAGATCATTGACTCTCAGACCGGTAACTTCACCCGCGCTGAGGCCCTCCCCGTAATGCAGGCTTTCCTGCAAAAATACACACCGGGCGTGGATTTCCAGGGCATCTTCATCCACAATGATGATATGGGCATCGGCGCCATCGAGGCCTTGAAGGCCGCGGGCGTCAACCCCGGCGATCTCTTCATCGTCTCCGTGGACGGCACGCGCGGTGGCTTCCAGGCCATGGTTGATGGTTGGTTCCAGGCTGATGTCGAGTGCAATCCTCTGCTTGGGCCCCAGGTCTACGAAATGGCTCTGAAGCTCATGAACGGCCAAGCAATTGATCGGGAAGTACTCACCAACGAGACGGTCTATTACCCGGCTAATGCGGCTGACTTACTTCCGACTCGCAAGTACTAAACAGTGAAGGTCGCAGTAAACCTGCGAAGGTCGCGGTAGATCTGCGAAGACAGACCCAACCGATAGAGAAGCGGCGCGATAAAACGTCGCTTCTCTATCCTAAAAATACTTTAATTTCGGGCAGGTTACTTCTATGAACGATCCAATAAATGTCGTAAAGATGTTGGGCATCACAAAATCCTTTCCGGGTGT
>JAFGSL010000317.1 GCA_016934645.1 Anaerolineae bacterium | reverse complement strand
TTTGAGACCGGGATTTTGTGATTTGGTCTATGTAGTGGTAGAATAGAGGCATAGAGTGTGAGACGATCTCTCTCCAGATATAGTGTCTATCCGAAAATTATGCTTACGAACAGTTCTGGTGCGTCAACGCCAAATTTTCGGATAGGTTCATAGCGCGTAAAAGGTAGGGTAGCGATGAAAGAAGCAGAACTCCGCAAACAACTGGCGTTCAACGAGAAGGCGTTGGATGTTGTATTGGCAATCGACCGGATTCGTGATGTGTCACCTGGGCCGGCAGCCATCTTCTCCGGCCTGGCGCACGTGATGTGTGATCACTTCAATGTGGATGCTTGCTTGCTGTACGTGAAGGACCGCGAAACGGGCGCATTTGATTTGAAAGTGGTGCAGGAGCGTGACCAGACCTGGCGCGACACGGCGGCTGCACTGTCGGAAACGCGCATCCGCGAAGCGATGCGCGAAGGGGAGATTTCCTTATGGGAGGCGGCGGACGTGTTATCGCCGGAGATGGTGTCCAGGCTCCCTACGACGTTCCGCATGGCTGCACTCCCCGTATTTATGGAGGAAAAGCCGCTTGGTCTTATCTTGATGGCGCGTAGTGCCTCTATATTTAGCGAGCACGAAATCGAACTGATGCACATCGCCGAAAGTCAGATTGATTCGGCCATCATCCAGGCCTACACGCACCACGATCTGACGCAACGCAACAAAGAATTGGAGACCATTTACCACTTCGATCACATCCGGGACCGCTATTTGCCTTTCGATGAGATGTTGGACGTGGTCTTGCAAGAGCTGTGCCGCGTGGTCGATGCCGAGATGGGCTTTGTGATGTTGTACGATCAGAAGGGCCGGCAGTTGGAAATGCGTGCAGTGACGCACGACGACCTGCTGCAAAAAGTGGCCTATTACGAGACGATGACCCAGGTCGCCAACACGGCCATCCGTCGCGCACAGTTGGTTTGCGAGGAACATGAGACGCCGGAATGTACGATTATGGCCATCCCGTTGATCCTGCGCAACGAGATCATCGGCGTGTTCGGCGCGGTCAACCGCGATCCGCAGCACCGCTTTACCGGCGATCACCGGCGATTGCTGAAGGCCATCGTCAGCCAGATGGACACTGCGATTTTCGAGAGCCTCGAACAGCGACGGCTGCGGCGCGTCCTGGGGCGCTCCGTCGACCCGCACGTCCTGGATCGCCTGCTGGCGCAGCCCAATGTGGACATCCTCAAGGGCGAGCGGGTGACCCTCACCGTGCTCTACGGCGATCTGCGCGGTTCGACGCAGTTGGCGCAACGGCTCGACCCGGAGACGCTGGTGGTGTTTGTCAACGATTACCTGGGACGGATGGCGCAAGTCTTGTACGCCTACGAGGGCACGCTAGATAAGTTCATTGGCGACGAGGTGATGGCGTTGTTCGGCGCGCCGTTGTCGCAGCCCGATCACGCGCTGCGGGCCGTGCGCGTGGGACTAGAGATGCAGAACACGCACCAGAAGTTGATGGCGGATTGGGCCGCGCGCGGCATCCAGGCGGCGGCGTTGGGGATCGGTATCGCCACGGGAGAGGTCATCGTGGGGGAGTTCGGTTGCGAACAACGCACCGATTACACCATCATCGGGCACACGGCCAACCTGGGCGCGCGCATCTGCGGGGTGGCGAAAGCGGGCGAGGTATTGGTCAGCCAGGAAACCTACGATCTGATCAAGGATGTGGTCGAGGCCGCACCGGTGTCGGGGGTACAGCTCAAAGGGATCGATGCTGCGGTGACGGTCTACGCCGTGAACCGCGTGTTGGATTAATGCCGGAGCCAGACTACAAAAGTCTTACGAGTCGCCTGGTTGAGCCAATATCTGCGCTGAACAACAGGTTTACCAGTGCAGTACGTGTGGAGACTTTTGTAGTTTTTGCTTATCTTCGTTCCATCGCCGTCTGGTAGCTCTTGCGCACGAAGCTCATGATTCGCCCAATGGTGGCTGGTTCGGCGATAAGTACCTTCGTCCACCGTTTGATAACCCGCTCGCCGGCCTTGAACGGCTCGGTCTGGCTATCCTGCGCCAACGTCTCTATGTCCTTTTGCCGCAACTGCGTGATGACCACGCCGTCCGTCACCAAAAAGGCGAAGAGTCGCCCATCGGCGATGTAGGCGGGACATCCGAACATCCGCCGCGTGATCACGTTGGGCCACAGCAGCACTTCCTTCTCGAAGGCTTGCCGTAGCGTGCGTGCGTCGTCCTCAACGTAATAAAGCATCGTATCTCCTGGAATAGCGAATCAGCGAATTAGCGAATCAGCGAGAAAGCGAATCACCCACAACTCAACTACTCCACCTTCTCCAACAAATAACTGACCTCGCCGTTATCATAGCGCACCAACGTGTGCGGCGCGTCCACGTCGTACCAGGCGCTCAACGTCGTCTCCGCGTCGTCAAGGGTGTACGTGACCGTGACCTTCCACGTGACGAAGTTGCCTGCCGGCGTCCATGCCGGCTCGCTGCCCTCCACGACGATGAAGGCATCCACGACATCGATGTATCCCTGCCGGTCCACCAATGCCAACGGTTGTGTACTCCCGTAGGCGATGGCGAAGGGCAGCGCCGAGAGCCGCCAGGGCCACTCGCCATCGAGGAACACGCCGTCCGGCAGGAGCGTCGTCTGCGTGGCCCCGTTGCCTGTGACCTGCAACGTCGCGCCGTCCTCGGAGGCTGTGTGGGTGAGCGTCAGACTGGCATCCTCCGACGCTCGTGTGCCGTCCATCGCCTGCACGGACAGATCAGTCTTGGCCCAAATGATGCGTTCCACGCTCTCGAACGCGGTTCCCGTCAGGCTGTACCCCGGCAGCGAGATCCCCTCGAAACTCTTCGGTAAGCTGATGGGCAGATCAGCTTCGAAGGCGTCCTGATTGATGCGGCACATCAGTGTCACACTGTCGGTCTGTGGGGTCAGATCGCACTCTGCCTCACCCACCGTCTGGCTCAGTCCGCCCTGGATGACGTAGCGCCACCGCGCGGGTGCATCCCATGCGGATGGCGTTTGCAGCGCCAGTTCCTCCACCGCCAGCTTTTCGGGAAAACGCCCCACGAGAACTTCGGCGTAGGCGGCGTATCCGTAGAGGCCGGCCATCACGACGACCGGCGCGATCCATGCCCACGCACGCCATGCCGCCGGTCGCGGCAAGGTTGGTTGTATTGTCGGTATACCCCAACACCAGAAGAGCCACAGTAGAACCGCCGTCACCGGAACCATAAAGAAGCCGAGGCAGACCAGGGCGAGGATCAAACCACTCACCACCGGCATGGGGAAAAAGCTGCTGGCAATGAGTATGGCCGACGCGATGCTGTTGTACGCGGCGTGCAGCATGATGCCCGGAAAAATGCTGTCACTGCGCCAGACCACGAATCCCAGCGCAAACGCCACCGGGATGAGCGCCATCGCGCCCTGGAAACGCAGGTGATACAGCGCGAAGATAACGCCAGCGACGGCGATACCGGTCCACGGGCTGCGCCGTTCGTAGGCGCGCTG
>JAFGSL010000316.1 GCA_016934645.1 Anaerolineae bacterium | reverse complement strand
TAACTTCCCGTATTTCACGCTCGAAGCCCCGTCCCCGGGGCGCTCTGCGCGGGAACTTATTCTTTTACAGACCCTAAGGACTATTTGACTAACGACTATCTGACGAACGACGAGGAGACTTTGATGACGAAAATCGCAATTGCTGTGTTGGATGCCAATGGCCTGGACGCCCAGGTTAGCCCGCATTTTGGGCGTTGCCCGTATTTCACCCTGATCGAAGCTGAAGGGCAAGAAGTTCGCACCGTCGAGACGGTTGCCAATCCATACTACCCCAACCACGAACCTGGAGAGGTCCCCGCTTTCATCCACGGCTTGGGCGCCCAGGTGATGCTCTCCGGCGGAATGGGCGGGCGGGCCGTCTCCTTCTTCCGCCACTACGGCATCGAACCGGCGACCGGCGCAGCGGGAACCGTGCGCGCGTCGTTGTCCCGCTATCTGGGCGGTGACCTGAAAGGCGCTGCCCCCTGCAGTGAGAGCGTCGAACACGGCCATTGATGATTTTGGATTTGCGATTTTAGATTTTGTGATTGAGCCAACGAAAGGAGGGCGCGATGGCGGCTGTATGGCTTGATGAGACGCGATGTACCGGGTGTGGAGCGTGCGTCGAAGTCTGTCCGACCGGCGCGCTGACCCTGGTGGACGGCAAAGCCCATCTGGATGAGGCACTGTGCAAAGGATGCGAAGCCTGCATCCAGGCCTGCCCTGCCGGAGCGTTGCGGCCGGTGTTGGAGATCGAGGCTGTGCCTGTAGCAACGCCTGTCCCGGAATACGTGCCCCCCTACGGGTCGACTTCTGTGGCCACTTCTGGGTCAACTTCTTCGCCCACGAATCTGCTGGCGACGGTGGTCGCGGCTGGTGCACAACTGGCTATCCAGGCGGCACCGCTTGTGCTGAACACACTTGGACAGTTATTGCTGCGCCCACGGGGGAGTAAAGTTGTGCAAACCGCCATCACGGCGATAGCCGGGCGGCAAGCACGGCATCGCTGGCGCGGGCGGTCGTAGTGCGACTTTGAGTCGCTTTCACGGGTAATCACTAGTGCTTCAAGCGTTCCTACGGGACACACGGAGGGAGCCTCGTTAAGCTGGCGCTGAAGCACCTGCCGACCATCAGGCGTCCCTACGGGACGTTGGCACCTGTCCCGTAGGGACATTTGAAGGTTGCCTGCTGCTTGAGCGTCGGGGGTGGAGTGTGCCTTCCTCTTCCGTCCCGTAGGGACGGCTGAACCTGGCCCGGGAGTTACGGATTATTTTCTTAAAGTTCATAAATGATCGCAGAACTATCGGACTAATGACTATCAGACTATTTTCAGGAGGTAACAAAATGGGACGTGGAACCGGACGAGGTGGTGGTCGCGGCGGTGGCGCCGGACGAGGACAGGGTCAAGGCCCAGGACGGATGGGCGGGACGGCGGCTGGACCGGGTGGACAGTGTGTCTGCCCGGCGTGTGGACATCGCGAGCCGCACGTTGTCGGATTGCCCTGCACGTCAAAATCGTGCCCCAAATGTGGCACACAGATGATCCGGGAATAACCTCTCAATGAGACTGGCCATTGCCAGCGGCAAGGGTGGAACTGGCAAAACAACGGTAGCGGTGAGCCTGGCGCTCAGCCTTGCCACCGCAAGTCCCCCTTCTTCCCCACTATTTCTGGATTGTGACGTCGAAGAACCCAACGCCGCACTGTTCCTGCGCCCGGAAATCACGGCACAGCGCGACGTAGGGCTGTTGATCCCCGATGTGGATATGGCGCGCTGCACCGCCTGTGGGCGCTGCGCTGAGGTGTGTGAGTATCACGCCATCACCGTCATCGGGAAACAGGTGCTCGTCTTCCCTGAACTGTGTCACGGCTGTGGGAGTTGCATGCGCCAATGCCCGGAGCATGCGATCCACGAGACGTTGAACCTGATGGGGATAGTGGAGAGAGGTATCGCCAGGGCAGGCACGGGCGAGGTAGAATTCTTCAATGGAACGTTGGACGTGGGCGCGGCGATGGCCGTGCCGGTGATCCGCCAGCTCAAGCAGTGGGCGATTCCGCCGGATAAGAACGGGCGGCCCGTCATCCTCGACGCGCCGCCCGGCGCATCGTGCCCCGTCGTCGAAACGATGCGCGACGCCGACGCCGTGCTGCTCGTCACCGAGCCGACGCCCTTCGGCCTGCACGATCTGCGCGTGGCGGTGCAGGTGGCCCGCGACGAACTCGGCTTGCCCGTCGCCGTCGTCGTCAACCGTGACGGGGTGGGTGACGACGGTGTGGACGCCTACTGCGCCGCCGAAAACCTGCCCATTCTGCTGCGCATCCCGCTGGAACGCGCCATCGCGGAGGGCATCGCCAACGGCGAATCGCTCGTTGCCATTCGCCCTGAATACCGCGCGCGTTTTGTGGCGCTGTGGGGGCAGTTGGAAGGATTAAGGAATAGGGAGTAGGAATGAGGGCGCGGCTTTTGGTGAGCATGTTGGTCGTGTGCTTGGTGGGTTGTGGCCCGCGTACGACGCCTGCCATACCCTCACCAGCGACTGTGCCCACAGAATCGCCTGCGGCATTCCCCACAGCAACCGTGACGCGCGCACCCACATCCACTGCGACACTAACACCAGGGCCGACCGCAACCACTGTGCCATCCACAGCGACGCCAGTCGCAACTTTTACGGCAACCCCGAACACACAACCTATGGAAACCAGAACAGTACTCACAATCACCGTAGTGTATGACAACGTCGCCAATGACGCGCGCCTGCAGACCGATTGGGGCTTTGCGTGCCTGGTGGAGGGCCTGGAGCAACCCATACTCTTCGATACCGGCGGCAAGGGCGACATCCTCTTACGGAACATACGTGCGCTGGGGCTGGACCCACAGGCGGTGCGCACCGTCGTGCTCTCGCATAGCCACGGTGATCATACCGGTGGGCTGGCCGCCTTCCTTGCGGAAAATCCCGACGTCACCGTGTACGTGCCCCACTCGTTCCCGGCGGGCCTCAAAGATACCGTCCAGCGGGCCGGCGCGACGCTGGTGGAAGTGACCGGACCGCAAGAGATCGGCGTCGGAGCGCATACCACCGGTGAACTCGGGAGTCCAATCCGCGAACAGGCGTTGGCACTGGAGACGTCGCGTGGACTGGTGGTCATCACCGGCTGCGCGCACCCCGGCATCGCCACGCTGGTGCGCCAGGTGAAGACTGAGCTGGGTGGCGACGTGTATCTGGCGCTCGGTGGGTTCCACCTGCGCGAAGCCAACGCTGCGCAAATCGCTGATACGATTGCCGAATTGCAGGGACTCGGCGTGCAGCGCATCGCTCCAAGCCACTGCACCGGCGATGCCGCGCGCCGCGCCTTCGCGGAGGCGTTTGGCACGGAGTATTTGGAGAGTGGCCTGGGGCAGGTCTTCGTGATTGCGGCTGAGGAGTAGTTTGGCCAATGCCCGACGCGCACGTCATCCAATACCGGCCCATCGGCGTTTTGCACACGCCCTTCACGGACGTCGCCGGGATGCCCATTCAACCGGCAGGAGCAGCCGGCGTACGCGGCACGGCCGAGATTGACCCCGAATTTGCGCCCGGCCTGCAAGACCTGGAAGGCTTTTCCCACGTGATCGTGCTGTACCATCTGCATCGTGCGTCTGCACCCCGGCTGCTGGTCACGCCCTTTATGGATACCGAACCCCGTGGTGTCTTCGCCACCCGCGCTCCGGCGCGGCCAAATCCCATCGGTCTCTCGGTGGTGCGGCTGCTAGGACGCGAGGGGAACGTGTTGCACCTGGAAAACGTGGATATGCTAGACGGCACGCCCATTCTCGATCTCAAGCCTTATGTCCCTACGTTTGATGGCGGCACGGCCGACCGTGTGGGGTGGCTAGAGCACGTACAGGCCAACGTCAATACCCATCAAGCGGACTGGAGGTTTGACGAACCATGAAAACCTTACGCGCATTGCGTTTTCTATTCGGCACATTGGTCATTTACCTGGTTCCCGTGCTGTTGGGGTGGGGGCTGGGTGACTTACCGGGCTTCTTCGCCAGCGCGCCGCGTGCAGGTTACGCGGGATTGACCCTGCTGCTCGGATTGGGCGTCGTCTATCAAGCGCTGATCTCGTCGGGCCAAATCCACGGTGGGAAGGACGAGGCCAAAGGGCAACGCGTGACGCGGCAAACCGTTGTCAAGATTGCTATCATTCTGGTGATGTATGGCGGGTTGATGTTCCTACCGTTTGCTGACCGGCGCGATCTGGTCGTATGGTCCGGTGGGGAGGTCTTGCGGTGGATCGGACTGCTGGGCGTCGGATTAGGCCTCGGTCTGGTGCTCTGGTCCGGCATCGCGTTAGGCCGCTTTTACAGTCCCGACGTGACGTTGCAAAAAGATCATCGCCTGATCACCACCGGGTTGTATGGCGTTCTCCGGCATCCACGCTACCTGGGCGTGCTGCTGGCGACGCCGGGGCTGGCACTGCTGTTTCGTTCGTGGGTGGGACTGCTGGCCTGCCTTCCGATGCTCGGTGTGATCCTCTTTCGTATTCACGATGAAGAAGTGCTGCTGCACCAGACTTTTGGCATAGAGTGGGAGACGTATTGCCAGCGCTCCTGGCGCTTGCTCCCTTACATTTACTAGCATATTTCTGAAAACTTGGACGTGTATTGATGAAACAACTGGTCATTCTCAGTGGCAAAGGTGGGACGGGCAAGACGACGGTGACGGCGGCGCTGACGCATTTAGCTGCGCAGGATCACCAGATCGTGCTCGCCGACGCGGACGTGGATGCGGCCAATCTGGGCCTGGTGCTGTCGCCCGTCACGCAAGAAACGCACGACTTTACCGGCGGCAGGATCGCCGTCGTCGATGCCACGCATTGTATCGCCTGCGGGCGCTGCGCCGAAGTCTGTCGCTTCGACGCAGTGCGCGTGCGCACGCGCCTAGGCGATACTTACAGTGTAGATCCCATCGCCTGCGAGGGCTGCGCCGCGTGTTTCTACGAATGTCCCGCCGACGCCATTTCGATGCAAGCACAGCGCGCCGGGCAGTGGTTTGTCGCCACGACGCGCTACGGCCCGCTTTATCACGCGCATCTCTTCGCCGGGCAGGAGAACTCCGGCAAACTCGTCACGCTGGTCAAGCAGATGGCGCGGCTGCGTGCTTTCGACAACGAGGCCGACCTGCTGTTGGTGGATGGGCCACCGGGCATCGGCTGTGCCGTCATCGCCGCGCTTTCCGGAGCGGATTTGGCGCTCATCGTCACCGAGCCGACGGTCTCCGGCGCGCATGATCTGGAACGTGTGCTGGAATTGGCGGCGCATTTCAACATTCCCGCGACGGTCTTGCTCAACAAAGCCGATCTCAGCCCTGTGCAGGCAGAGGCCATCACCACCTATTGCGCTGCAAACGGCATCCCGCTGGTGGGGAGCTTGCCCTACGATCCTACCATCACCGATGCAATGGTGCGCGGTGAGCCGGTCACGGCAGGCGATGGCCCGGCAGCGGAGGCGTTGCGGGCAGCCTGGGCTGCGTTGCAGAAGCAGGGCTTAGGGAGTGGTGATTAGGCAATGGACTTACACGTCATCGGTGGATTCCTCGGCAGCGGCAAGACCACGGCGATCATCAACGCGCTCAAGACGTTGTTAGCGGAGGGCCGGCGCGTGGGCGTGATCACCAATGATAAAGGTCACTACCAGGTGGATACCGCCTTTATGGGGACGGCTGACATCCCTACCGCTGAAGTCCCAGGTGGGTGTTTCCGCTGCAACTACGGCGACTTCCTGGAACGGATCACGCAACTTCAGCAGCAAGCGCGCCCAGAGGTGCTGTTTGCTGAGTCGGTTGGCTCGTGCGTCGACCTGGTCGGGCCGGTGCTGCTCCCGTTGCGCGCATTGGGAGAGCAGGATGGCGCGCGTGTCACCTATTCCGTCTTCGCGGACATTCGCCTGCTACGCCGTTACCTTGCGGGATTGCCGTTGCCTTTCAGCGATAACGTCAGCTACATTTTCGCGCAACAGCTCGAAGAGGCCAACATTCTGGTGATCAACAAAGCTGACTTGTTGCCAGAAGAGGCGGATGCCATTTTACAACAAGCACGCCATCGCTTCTCCGACAAGACACTGCTGTTGCAAAGCTCGCTGACCCCGGAGGGGGTCGCGCCGTGGCTGGCGCTTTTGCACACCGCGCCACCGTTGCCGCCCGCGCTGGCGTTGGACTACGGTCCTTATATTGCCGGGGCCGCCGAATTGGCCTGGCTCGACGAGCAGGTAACGTTCGCACCTTTGCCCGGCGCCGAGCGCGCTACGGTCGTTCGTTTAATCGCGGCGATCATCGCCGGTTTGCAGCAGATCGCTTATCCCATTGCCCATCTCAAGTTCTTTATCCGGGATGCGCAAGGGGGCGTTAAGCTCAGTTTCACGACGTTGGATGAGGCTACGCCATGGGAGAACGATCTCCCTGAACGTCTGTGCGCGCCCGTGACCGTTCTGATCAACGCGCGGGTGCAGATGGCAGCGAAAGACCTGCGCGCGCTGATCGCTGCCGCTTTGCAGACAACGTTGACCGACACAGGTATACCCTATCAGAGTACCGGTGCGACAGCCTACGCCCCTCAGGTCCCGGACAACGTCTGATGCGCACTTACCTCGATTGCTATCCCTGCTTCCTGCGCCAGGCGTTGAGTGCGGCCCGGCAAGTGGGTGCGGACGATGCCCAGCAGCACGAAATCATGGATCAAACGTTAGCATTGCTGCAAAGGCTGCCGCTTGGCGCAAGCCCGCCGGAAATCGCCTATGGCGTGCATCGCATCGTGCGCGAGCATATGGGGCACAGCGACCCTTACCGCAATCTCAAGGCGCACAGCACGCGTGCAGCCCTGGCGCTCTATCCTCGCCTCAAAGGCTTGGTCGCTGAGAGTGTCGATCCGCTGGAAACGGCCGTGCGGCTGAGCATTGCGGGCAATATCATCGATTTCGCCCTATCCGATGAACTGGCCGATCTCTGGGCAGCGGTGGAGCGGGTGCTGGCTGCGCCTTTTGCGGTTGACGATCTGGCAGCCTTACGTACGGCACTGGATGCCGCCGACTGCGTGCTCTATCTGGCCGACAACGCCGGGGAGACGGTCTTCGATCGCGTATTGATCGAGACGCTTGAAGTGCCGGTGACCTACGTCGTAAAAGGTGGCCCCACGCTCAACGACGCGACACGCGAGAACGCACTAGCCGCGGGATTGGAAACGGGCGCGCCCCTTATCGACAACGGCTCCGATGCACCCGGTACGATTCTGAGCCTGTGCTCCGAGGACTTCCGTCAGGTCTACGCCGCCGCCCCATTGGTCATCGCCAAGGGCCAGGCCAACTACGAAACCCTGAGCGAAGCCGGCCCACGTGTATTCTGCCTCTTGCAGGTCAAATGTCCGGTTATCGGGCGCGACTTGGGTGCGCCGGTGGGCAGTGTGATCGTGCGGCAGAGTCACAATGGCCTGGTAAAGAATCTGTTTTCAGATATGCTGCTTAATTGTTTCTAGTAGACTTTCTGGCTTGATGGGTTTGGAGATAAACTCCCGGATGTCCAAATACTGGTCTGTGGGAAATGCTTCGGCATATTGTGTACTGGTGATGGATGAAACCATCAGAATGGGGATATTATTTGGCGTAGGATCGTCTGAAATCTGCTGTGTGGTGTAGTAACCTTCCAATGGACTGGTCATCATCACGTCCATTAGAATCAAGTCAGGTTTGTTAGCCCGCATTTTGACGAGGCCTTCTTTACCGTTAGATGCTTCATCGACGAGATAACCTGCACTTTCCAGTACAGTGCGATGGGCAAGCGTGAAATCCGGGTCGTCATCTATGATTAGAATTCGCTTCTGAGTCATAGCATCCCTCCTGAATGTTGTATTTTGAGCAAACTTTTGAAGTGAACGTTCCGAGAAATGGGTGACCGAGCAGTCATCCATACTTATATTGTAGTGAGGTTAGGAGACAATACAAGGGGCCAGATGGCGGATAGCGAGCCATCTGGCTCGCCATCTCAAAGAAGGGGTAAAGCCACAGTAAAGGTTGTACCTTTGCCCAGGATACTGTTCACCTGGACGCGTCCGCCGTAGCGTGTGACAATTTCTTTAATCACCACCAATCCCAACCCGGTTCCAGTTTTGACCTGCGCCTTTGCGTTGGGGGCGCGGTAGAATTCCTCGAATAGATTAGGAAGCGATTCTTCTGGAATGCCGATGCCGGTGTCTGAAACTGTGATTTGTGCTTCATTCGCTTCACGCAGTAGGTTGACGGTCACAGTCCCATTTTTCGGGGTATATTTGATAGCGTTGGAAAGCAAATTGTTGAACACGCGATCGAGTTCTTCTGCTGTCGATAATACCGTCAGAGGTTGATCATTTTCAATCTGTAATTCTAGCGCGATATGCTTCTCGGTCGCGGGGATGCTATAGCGCTCGACGACTTGGTTGAGCACGCCAACCAGGTCAATCGGTTCGGTCTCTTCAGCAAGACGTAGCCCGGTCTTTCCCGCCGCTAGGTCAAGCAGATCGTCGATGAGAGTTTGCAGGAAGTCGGTACGTCGCAGTGCACGGGCGATCATGTCCTGCTGAAGTTCGGCCAATTTCCCCGCATAGCCGTCCATCAGGGTGTTCAACATACTCCGCACCACGCCGACAGGCGAGCGCAGTTCATGCGTCACCGTCAGAATGAACTTCCGTTTAGCTTCTTCCAGGTTTTGGATGGATTGATAGGCTATCGCATTTTCGATGGCAATACTTCCATGGCTTGCCGTCGCAGAGAGAAAGGCTATGTCATTTTCGGTGAAAGTGTAGATTGTGTCCTTGTAGACTCGGATAATGCCTAAAGGCCCCTCGCGTCCCACGAGTGCGATAGTCAATGTGGCGCGGATACCTTCCGCGATAGCTTCAGAGGGGTATTGTAGTAGTCGGGCATCCTGTGTAATATCAGGTACAGTTACCGGAGTGCCATTCAGTACTTCACGTACCAGGGGATTTTGATCCGCCAATAGATCACCTTTTTGCCAATATGTCTCGCTGAGACCGTAAGTGCTGACGAGACGAAGTCTCATGCCAGTGTTGTCCAGGAGGCGGATGGAACATGCCTTTGCCGCCATGACCTCTGTCACATTGCGCGTCAGGCGATCCAATACCTCCTGCAACTCAAGGGTCGAGCTGACTGCCTGCGCACTTTCGTATAAAATTTGCATACGTTCATAGGTCTGGCGCAAATCATGACTCAGAAGGATCATCTCGTTTCTCTGTACACGCAGCCGCTCGGTGGCTCGAGTTGCCAGATACGCAGATACAAAGACTGTCGTACTGAAAAAGAACAACACTCCACTGATGTAGACTGGATTTTGATATAAGAATACACACACATACTTCTCAATATCGACGTGAGGGACTATACTGGCGTATTCTACCCATGCCAATCCGCCAACCAGGAGCGTTGCCAGAATGGCGAACGTATAAGTATCTTTAACTGGTAACAGGATAGCCGCGAGGGTAATGTGAAGGAGAAAATACAGGAGAACCGGACTTTCAATCCCGCCGGTAAAATGGATCAGTAGTGTCATTGCTACCCAATCGGCGGCAATTTGCAGACGAGCCAGGAACTGTATGCGCGTGATTGTGCCTTGATTTTGTTGTTCCCACTGGCGAAGCCACCACCAAAACAGCGCATTATAGAGTAAAATGCACACTCCGATGGTGTAGATAGGGACAGAAGCCAGCCCTAACTTCAGGATATTTTTAGAAATCCAGGTCGCGACGAACACGCCAAGACTGGCAATCCACCGCAGCCTGACCAGCCAAACCTGGCTAGCCGCCAGCTCACGCTCAACTGGCGTTTGATCAAATTGCGACGCATTGTCAGGGACAAATCGCATATTCATACAGTGATTCCTATGCTCACTTTTATATAACAGTACTACAAATTGTGGCTGGGACAAGGAGAAAGGCACAGTATGAACTGAGCATCAGGTTGTCCAGAAAGTTCTCCCATCTAGCTTGGCAAGGAAATCGGAGAGAATGAAAAACGCGCTGCGATTCTGTGGCTTGCAGTGAGAACTGCTTGTTGGATGTCGGGAGACAATCCGGGCGCAATAGTCTGTGGAATATCACCCACATCGCAGGCGACTACTGTAACCTTTACGCCGCAATGCTCCTGCAATTCACGAAGCATGTTCGAGGTAGGCACCTGATGTAGGGAGAAATCGTCAACCTTTGTGACAGGCAAAGCTTCGGCTGGTATTTCCGAAACCCGTCCAATCTCCTGTCCCCAATCTACAGCGTCAACGATGACGATTTCCTCTGGCTGGGTTTCGCTGAGGGAGAGGGTGAAGAGAAGTCTGCGCACGCCTGTACCGACATCCATGACGTACACATCATCGGAAATGGCGTAATGCTGGCTCAAGTATTCCGCAACAGCCGGGCCGAAACCATCATCACCAAAAAGCAGATTGCCCACACCCAGAATCAGGATTCGTGCACGGCAGAAGGCAGGCAGAAAGTCAATGTCCGGCAGCGATGCACTCATTTTCTTCTCCCAAGAGACACGGGACGGGTCTTGCGAATAAGACCCGTCCCAGATAGAAGTAGCCTGCCTAATTGACCAATGTGCCAACGAGTTTCCCGTCCGGGCCGTAAATCTCCATCTTGACGGGGAGTCTGCCGTCCATACGGTGCGTGGCGCAGGATAGGCACGGATCGTAGGCGCGAATCGTCATTTCGACGGTGTTCAGAATGCCCTGGTCGTAGACACCGTCTTTGATCAATTTTTGCGCAGCTTGCTTGACGGATAGATTGATCGCCCCGTTGTTCTGGCAGGTTCCCACAATCAGGTTGACGTGCGTGATGAGGCCTTCCTCGTCGGTGGTGTAATCGTGGATCAGTGTCCCACGCGGGGCCTCCACCACACCGACCCCTCTGGCAGCGCGCGGCGTCACCTTGACGCGCGTCTCGCGTCCGGTGATTTCTGGGTCCTTCAACAGGGCGACTGCGGCTTCCGCATTGTATAACAACTCAATCAACCGCGCCCAGTGATAGAGCAGCGTGAGTTGGGCCGGACGGCCGAAGTTCGCGCGGAACTCTTCCAGCTCTTTCTGCGCTAGCGGCGTAGGTATGTAGTCTGCCACATTGATCCGCGCCAGCGAATTCACCCGGTAAAGACTGGGCGCGCCGGATTCGAGCTTGAAGTTGCCCTTTCGCTTCGCATAAGGGAACTTCAGGTAGGTCCAATCCTCGACGTGCTCCCCAATGTGATCGGTATAGTTCTGGGTGTCGAAATCTTCGTAGGTTCCGTCCGCCGCCATCAGGCGCAGCTTGCCGTCGTAAAGGTCAAATGCACCATCCGCCGTGACCGTCCCCAGGAAGCCACTGGTCAACGTGCCGACCGTCTTCACCACATCCAGATACTTGGGGAAGATGTCCGACTTGGCAAAGGCGATGGTGAACTTTGCCATGTCCAACGCTTCTTCGGCCATTGGCAAAAGTTGGTCACGTTCTTCAGGCTGGAGCGGGCGGCTGAATCCGCCGGGGACGGCAGCCGCCGGATGGATCGCTTTACCCGCGATCATCTCCAACATCCTGGCGCACATCTGCCGCACTTTCACCACTCGCGTGGCAACTTCGGGCACTGCGCTGACCATACCGATGATGTTGCGGATTGGATATTCAGCATCTGGCCCCATCACAAAGTCCGGACCGGCCAGGATGTAAAAGTGCAGAATGTGCTCTTCCATAAAGGCAATGCTGTTACACAACCGGCGCAGTTTTTCACCGGTCGGTGGGGGCTTGACGCCGAAAACCGCGTCGTTTGCCTTCGCCGAGGCCAGATGGTGTGACCACGGACATACCCCGCAAATGCGATTGGTGATACGAGGCATCTCCTCCACCGGTTTCCCCACGCAGAACTTCTCGAAACCGCGCAGTTCGATAACGTGTACACGTGCGTCAGCAACGTTGCCTGTGTCATCCAGTTGGACGGTGATCTTGGCATGACCTTCGATACGACTGACAGGTTGAATAACGAGTGTTTTGCCCATAGTTTACCTCCTCCGTTTCGGGCGTAGACGACCGGAACCGACAAAGCGGTTGAATTGTGCAGCCCGATCCGGAATTTGCCGTGGATTCAGTCCAACGCTCGAGAGTGCGCCCATCATATCCACCATCGGGTTGGCATCATTTTGTAGCGGTCCGAAACATCCCCGGCAAGGCATATAGGCACTGATGCAGCGAGGGACGCCGCCTTCCATACCGCCACAACCGGCGCGGGTCGCCGGGCCCAGGCAGAGGAAGCCTTGCTCCATAAAACAGCGCACTGTCTCGAGGGGTTCGCCGACGCCCTCTACCGACTCTAGAGGGCGTTTCAGTTCACTGACGGCTTTCTTTTCGCGCATCGTGGGGCAGTGATCGCAAACGCTCTTCTGCTCCAAAGCGAATGGGGTGCCTTTGAGCAAGTGCAGGACTGCTGCTACGAACATACTCGGTGTGGTGGGACAGCCAGGCAGTTGAAGGTCAACTTTGACAACCTCATCCAGCGAATACACACGGTCTGTAAGTGGTGGCACACCCACCGATGGGGTTTCCCCAGGATCGGTCGTACTGTTTCCTCTGTAGACACGCTCGTAGATTTCATCCACGGGAAATTGGTTCGCCAATGCCGGAATGCCTCCGTAGCATGCGCAGGATCCCATCGCGATGAGGAAATTCACCTGCTCCCGCATCACCTCGGCGATTTCCTTATTTTCCTCGTTGCGGACGGCGCCGCTGATGATGCCCACATCTGCCTCTGGAATCTCTATGTGGTTCAACTCGCCAGTCTGACCAAAGACTTTGTGATCCATAATGACCGGCATGTGCACAAACTCCAGTTCAGGTAGCAACTCGAGTAGCGGTTCGCCGATGTCCAGAATGGTAACCTCACAGCCACCACAGATGGCAAACCATTCTTGTGCTATTTTTATAGCCATAATCTCGCCTCCTTCTCACAAAACACATTCTCTAGCAAATACTTTTGCCTATTCCGTTGTGACGCTCACTTTTTCCGTTGGATTTCATCTCCTCTCAGGACGATGCCTTATTTTTAATACAATGGATTAGGTCCAATCTCTTTTATCTCCTCAACCATTTCGGCGATCACCTCGGCGAAGCGCGATCCTTCCGAGGCGGAGATCCACTCCAGCCGATAGCGCTCTGGCTCCAGGTCGAAGTCCTCCAACATCAGGTAGATGGCCTCAGCACGGTTTTGGGCGGCCAGATTGCCCTCCCGGTAGTGACAGTCCCCAGGATGGCAACCGCACATCAAAACGCCATCCGCGCCATTGGTGAGAGCATTGATCACCATATTGGGATGAACCATGCCACTGCACTGCACGCGGATGATGCGGACATTGGGCGGATATTGCAGGCGTGAAGTGCCGGCCAAGTCGGCTGCCGTGTAGGAACACCAATAGCAGCAATAGGCAATTATGAGGGGTTCAAATCCGTTATCGTCAGACATAGTCATCTCTCCAATGCAGCCATCGTCATAGCAAACAATTGCTCTGGCTTGAAGTGCCACACGAATATCGCAGCTTTGGGGCACGTCGCCATACAGACCCCACATCCCTTGCAAAGAGCCTCGTCAATCACCACTGTTTTCTTGGGGGTACCCTCTTCATCCTCGTATTCAACCAGAGTAATAGCGTTGTAGGGACATGGATCTATACAGTAAGCGCAACCATCACATTTCTCGTCAATGACGTGGGAGATGGTGGGTTCGATCTCGATCACGTCCTTGGATAGAATGGTTGATGCCCTTGATGCGGCCGCAGAAGCCTGGATCAAACTCTCGGTGACTACCCGCTTGGGATAGTGCGCCATCCCGCACAGGAAAATGCCTTCGGTTGCAAAGTCCACAGGGGCGAGTTTCAGGTGCGCTTCTTGGAAGAAGCCGTCGGCGGTGCGTGGCACTTTCAATAGCTGCGCCACGTCGGCAGTATCTGCCTGCGGAACGGTAGCTACAGACAGCACAACCTCGTCGACATCAAGGGTGATTTCGGTATCAAGCATCGCATCATGTATCCGAACCTGGAGCGAGCCATCCGCTGTGACCACCGGGGGACAGTCATCTTCGAAGCGCAGGAAGACGATTTCAGCTAGGCGCGCTTGCCGGTAGTATTTCTCGAACAGACCATACGTACGGAGATCACGGTACAGAACGTAGACTTCCAGGTTCGGGTTGATTTTCTTGATCTCCAGCGCATTCTTGACTGCCTGGGCACAGCATAGGCGGCTGCAATAGGGATGCTCTTCGTTCCGTCCACCCACACATTGGATCATCACGATGGCCTGCATCTTCTCGATCTCGTCAGGCGAATTCGCGAGTTGCTCCTCAAACTCCACCTGCGTCAAAATGCGTTTATCTTGCCCGTAGAGATATTCCGTTGGGGTGTAGGGTCGAGCGCCAGTGGCGACAATCGTCACACCGTGTTGGATGACCTGCCCATCATAGCCATTGTTGCTCTTGAGCGTGGTTTGGAACTTACCCAAACTGCCCTCGAAAGCTGCGATCTCAGAATTTAAATATGTCTTGATATTCGGATGCGTCGTTGTTCTCTCGACGTAGCTCCTGAGCATTTCCTGTGGATCAACACCGCCCAGTAAGTAGTGCAGGTGCCGCATATTGCCACCCAGTTCTTTGTCACGTTCAATCAGCGAGACCTTGAAGTTCTGATCGGCAAGATCCAGAGCGGCAGCCATCCCCACCAGTCCGCCACCGATGACCAAGGCATCGTGGTTAAATTCCATAGATTTTCGCTGCAAGGGTTCCAACAACCGCACTTTGGCGACCGCCATCCGTACCAGGTCTTTGGCCTTTTCTGTGGCTTCCTCTGGATAGCCGCGATGTACCCAGGAACACTGGTCGCGGATGTTCGCCATCTCGAACAGATATAAGTTCAGCCCTGCCTCGCGGATCGTACTCTGGAAGAGCTTTTCGTGAGTGCGGGGCGTACAGGAAGCCACCACCACCCGGTTGAGATGGTGTTCCTCGATAGCTTCACGGATGCGTGCCTGCGTGTCTGTGGAGCAAGTGAACATGTTCTCCTCGGCGTAGACGACGTTCTTCAAGCCGGCAGCATACTCCACGACCTCATCCACATCCACGACGCCTGCGATGTTGGACCCGCAGCGGCAGATAAAGACCCCCACACGCGGCTCCTCGCCACTCACGTCCCGCTCCGGAGGATATTCCCTGGGTTGGACAAGGGTGTAGCGGCTTTCGAACAGCAGAGTCATAGCTTTGGCCGCCGCGCCGCTGGCAGAGATAATGGTTTCGGGAATGTCTTTCGGTTCGGCGAATGCGCCGCAGACGAACACACCCTCCCGGGTCGTCTTAATCGCAGTGCCCATGGTTTCACAGAAGCCCTCGGGGGTAAGTGCCAGCCCCAGCCGTTCGGCCAGACGCTGCGCATCCGGCGGCGCCTGCAAACCCGCGGAGAGCACCACCAGATCGAAGGTCTCGACACGATGGCTGCCATCAGGCATCGAGTAGTGGATTTCAAGGTTGTTGGTCACAGGATCCTGCTTGATCTCCGAAGGCATAGCCCGGATATAACGCACACCCTCGGCTTTGGCGCGCTCGTAATATCCCTCGAAGCCTTTGCCGTAGGCGCGATAGTCAATGTAGAAAATGGTGCTTTCCGTGCCCGGATTGTGCTCTTGGGCGATAAGGGCCTGCTTGGTGGAGTGCATACAGCAGACTGCCGAACACCAATTCCGCTCTACACTCCGCGACCCTACACACTGAATCCAAGCAATGCGCTTAGGCTCGTGGCCGTCGGAAGGACGGATCAGGTGCCCGCCATAAGGACCGCTGGGCGAGAGAACGCGCTCAAACTGCATCCCCGAAATGACATTGGGGAAACGCCCATAGCCATACTCGCTGCTCTGCCGGACATCGTAGTTCTCGAAACCGGTGGCCAAGATTACCGAACCGACCTCGATTGGCACCTCTTGGGAGACCTCTTCGTGGTTAATGGCGCCTGCTGCACACGCATAGTAGCACGACAGACATTCTGCACACGCAGCGCATTGTAGACAGCGCGCGGCCTCGCTGCGCGCCTGTTCCTCGGTGAGGCCCTGGGCGACCTCGGCGAAAGTCCGCCGGCGCTCTTGCGCGTCCAGCACGGATACACACTCGCGCGGATGCACCTCGATTTCTCCCCGGTTGATTTTGGCGGACACCTCGGCAGGATCGAGCTCCACCACGGCCAGTTCGTTCTGCACGTCCGGCACTAACGGTTCGCCTTGCAGAAACTTGACGATGCTCTTTGCGGCTTTATGGCCGTTGCCAATCGCGTCAATCACATAGGCAATGCCGGTGGCATCTCCGGCAGCGAACACCCCCTCTTTGCCGGTTGCAAAGGTGTTGGGATCAATCGCCACGGTTCGCTTTTTGGTCATACCCACATCGCTGCCTTCGGAGATGAAATCCAACCCTACGCCTTGCCCGGTGGCAAAGATCACCACGTCACCGTTAAGGATGTGCTCGCTGTCGGGCACAGTCTTCAGTGTAAGTGACCCGTCATCTTCGAAGTTCATGTAACTGACGTTGACCGCTTCCACACCAGTGATTTTCCCGTTGTCGGTCAAAATCCGGGTGAAAGAACGGCCCGGGAACAAGTTGATGCCCTCTTCGCTGCCTTCCATAATTTCGAGTTCGGAGGCGGGCATCGTATCCCGATCCTCCAAACAGGAGACATCGACTTGTTTGGTGCCCAGGCGTACGGCCGTGCGCGCACAGTCGTAGGCGACATCTCCACCCCCCAACACCAACACGTGGCGATCCTGAAAATCAGGGGCATTCCCCAGACGTACATCGCGCAAGAATTGGACGGCAGTCCACGTGTCGGGATGATCGGCGTTGGGGATGCGCAGACGTTTGCCAACGTGCGCCCCCACCGCGATCAGCGTCGCCTTAAAGCCCTCGACGGACAGGTGATCCAGGTTTTCCACTTTGGTATTCAAGCGCAGATCCACGCCCAGGTCGACGATTTCCTGTACTTCACGCTCGATAATTGCGGTCGGCAGGCGGTATTCCGGCACGCCGACACGCATCATCCCGCCAGCGACCGGCAAAGCTTCGAATACAGTCACGCCGTAGCCGGCCAGCACCAAATCCTTGGCGGCGGTCAGGCCGCAGGGACCAGCCCCGATGATGGCCACTTGTTCCTCGTACTTGCGTTCCGCCGGTTCAGGCGCTACATAGGGTTTCTCGTACATCTTGTCGGTGACAAAGCGCTTCAATGCCGAGATATTGATAGGGTCGTCCACCAGATGCCGGGAGCAGACAAGCTCGCAACGGTGGTTGCAGATGCGCCCACAAATGCCGGGGAAGGGATTTTCCTCCTTGATGACCCGCAACGCTTCCTCGTAGTTCCCATCCCGGATGTGTGCGATGTAGCCTTGCGCCCGTTGATCGGCAGGGCAGGCGTCGCGGCACGGCGCGATGCCTTTCTTCTCAATGCCATAGGCATTGGGCACCGCCTGGGGATATAACTTGTAGACGGCCTTGCGCTCGCTGAGGTCGCGGTTGAACTCATCGAACAGCACCACCGGGCACACCTCTGCGCAATCACCGCAGCCGGTACACTTCTCCAGGTCGATATAACGCGCGGTGTGTTTCACCGTGGCCGTGAAGTGTCCCGCCTCTCCGTTTAATTTGAGCAATTCTGTGTCGGTGAGTACCTCGATGTTGCGGTGGTTAGCGATTTCCACGAGTCGCGGGCTGAGGGTACACATGGCACAGTCGTTGGTGGGGAATGTTTTGTCCAGCGCCGCCATATATCCACCGATGGCTGGCAATTTCTCAACCAGGTAAACCTTGAAACCCGAGTCGGCGAGATCCAGGCTGGCCTGCATCCCTCCGATCCCGCCGCCAACGACCATCACCGCGCCGACGGGTTTTCCATTATTTCCAGGGGAGCCGATAGTTGAGGCACTCATGCGCTTACCTCCATCTGCCGACCTGAACATTTCTCTAGCATCAGGGGAAGTGGATTCACGAGATGTTTCTTGAGACCCAGCACGCTGCTTTCTAGTCCAAGTGCATAACCGACGACCTGTGAGAAGTAGAGAATAGGGATATTGATCGGTCGCCCCATCTTCTTGGAGATTTCGCCCTGGCGCGTGTCCAGGTTCGCCTGGCACATCGGGCAAGCCACAATGATGGCATCGGCATCTACTTCCAGAGCCGCTTCGACGATGGGGATGCACAAATCCACAACGACGTCGGGCTTGATCAGATTGAAATGCGCGCCGCAGCAGTCTACCTTGCATTTCCAATCCACAGCCTGCGCTCCCACCCAACTGAGGATCCGATCCATACTTCGGGGATTCTCTGGGTTATCGAACTGCATCACTCTGGCCGGGCGGGAGACATGACAACCGTAATAACACACGACCTTCAGGTCGGAAAGATCGCGTCCTGGAGTAAGATGAGATTTGATCCGCGCCTCGAAAGGGTCGGTGCTGAGCAATTCCAGCGGGTGGATAGTGGGGGGAGCGTCATCCAAGGGCATCTCGAGGACTTCTTCGATCTCCGCACGCAAGGCGGGGTTCTCCTCGATTTTCTTGACAGCGTGTTTGAAGTGATAGACGCAAGCGCTACATGGTGCAATGAGCTGGTCGAAGCCCATCTGTTTGGCCCGTGCTACATTCCACAGCGGCGTGCCTAACCCGATCAGATGGGACATCGAGGCTGCCGCGACCGTACCGCAGCAAATCCAATCTTCCAAGTCCTCGATTTTGACATCCAACACATGGAAGAGTTTGCGCATCGAATGATCATACTCGGCGCTGATGCTTTCCAGGGAACAACCAGGATAATAGCCGTATCTCATTGAGTGGCCTCCTTTTCACGTGCTTGCGATTCCTTTGCGCGTGCTCTCTCGCGAATCTGGCGATAGCCACTGCTTCCGGTAAACGGGATCGGGGGCAGTTTGATGCGCCCATGCGTCAATAGCTTCCACGCTAGCGGTATGTCCTCAATGATTTTCCCGGTGAGCAGACTGGTTGCCGCAACCACCGAGATGTCGTGAATCTTGCCGTTCAACCACATGCTGGTCACAAAGGCGTTGTAATAGATGCCAACCTCCTTCACGCTGGGTTTGATGCCTTTTCTGAGCGCTAGAATGCGCGCGGCATTCATCGCTTCGGCCGGCTCAACTTGTTGCGGACAGCGTGCTGAGCAGGTTTCGCAGCCCACGCACAACCAGATAGCGGTACTGTTAAGTACCACATCTTCACGATTCAGGCGGATACTATGCATTACCTGGGCGGTCTTGAGATCCATCATTCCTGCCATAGGACAGCCGGCAGAACACTTGCTGCACTGGAAACATACGCTGGTACTAAATCCACTGATAGCTTCTATTTGTTGCCGGAACGACATCATAGGCAATCTCCCTGTTAATAGTCTGGTGGTCACTTGATTAGGTGGTTAGGCCCGCAGTACTGAGGCCGCTAATGAAGGACCTGGCGAACGAATTTCCCCAGGTCCCCGACTTCCTCAATCATCCGCTGTTCCTCGCGGTACATACAGATGGTATTGTCTTGTAAATTCAACTTGATAATTCTGGCGCCAACTTCATTCATCAAGCGCAGTACTGCCGGCGTGGGGCTACAGGATGCGTCGGTGCTGTTCAAGATAACGACATCCGGCCTAAGCGCTTTGAGTTGCACAAGCGCCTGGTCCATATCGTCCCCGCGCCCCACAACTTCTAGCTCCGCCTCCTGGCGGAGCAGGTTCTCAACGCCCAGGTCAAATAACGATTGCTTGGACAAAATAAAGACGCGCACTTTTGACGCACTATCAGGCATAGTACTCATATTATTAGTGTACAATAGGTGGGGTCAGGTTTAAAGACACAAGCGATTCATTCGCCGGAAACTAAAAGAGCTATCTTTCGATAGCTCTTTTGGTCAAAATACCACCCAACTGGGTGATAAACGTAGTACGAACGGATTACAAAATACGTTTTGGGCTATTTTCGTGGCTGGGTACCTCCCACCAATCCCTCGCGCACTGCGTACACTGCCGCCTGGATACGATTCTGCAAGTGCAGCTTGTCCAAAATGTTTCTCAGGTGGTTCTTGACCGTGTTTTCCGAAATGACCAGTGCTGCGGCAATCTCTTTGTTGGCCCGACCTTCCGCGACCAACTCAAGCACCTCAATTTCTCTATCGGTCAATGGTTCTATCGCTTCCGGTTTTTGAACAACGTTCTCTTCTGGACGCCGAAATTCTTGTAAAATTTTGGCGGCGATCACGCCGGAGAGAAAAGCCTCTCCTTTGACCACGCCCTCGATCACATCAAACAACTGGTAGGCTTTCAGATCTTTAATCAAGTAGCCCTGCGCGCCGCATTTGATGGCCTCAAAAAGGTCACTGTCGTTATCAGAGACAGTGATGATAATGACTTTGACGTAGGGCATCTCATGCTTGATTCGCCGCGTGGCTTCCAAGCCGTTGCAGCGCGGCATCGCGATGTCCATCAGGATGACATCAGGCATCGTCTCCCGCGCCAAAGTGATGGCTTCCAACCCATCACTGGCTTCACCTACGACCTCCATATTGGGGCGGGAGGCCAGTACGGTACTCACGCCCTTACGAAACAGGACGTGGTCATCGGCCAACAAAATGCGCAATGGCTCGTTCATACGCCTCCCTGAGACGCAAGTGGCGCTTCAAGCGTCACAATAGTACCCTTGTCAGGTTGAGAGTCGAGCGTGAGTGTTCCCCCAATGCTCTCTGCTCGTTCGCGCATGACTTGCAGGCCAACGTATTGACTATCCCGCTCCATCAAGCGCGCCGGATCAAACCCCTGCCCTTCATCCTCAACACTGATACGAACATGCTCGTTGTTCCGTTCAACACAGACGCGTGCTCTGTTCGTCCTGGCGTGCCTACGTACATTGGTCAGCATTTCCTGGACGATGCGAATCGCCTGAACCTGAACAGCTCCGGCCAATTCGATGTCTTCTCCATCCCTGACCTCAAGCACTGCATCTAAACCATAATGCTGTCGATAGTCGTCTAGATACTCTCGCAGTGAGGATAGAAATCCTGTACCTGGGGATGTGATGGCACGCAGATTGAAAATTGCCTCGCGCACGTTAGTATAAGCGTCGCTGATCATATCCTCCAGTTCGAGTACAGTCGCCCTGGCTTGTTCGACCTGCCCGTCAGCAAATAAGCCTTCAACCACCGAAGCCTTCAGTTGTATCGCTCCCAACGTAGGGGCCAGATCGTCATGAATCTCCCAAGATAGTCGGGCCCGTTCTTTGTTCACGACTAATTGTTCCATCTGTTCGTACAGTCGAGCATTCTCAATAGCCAAGGCCGCCGCGTCAGCAAGACTTCGCGCCAACTCAATCTGTTCGTCAGTAAAGGCAAGGCAATCTTCGAGGGTCAACGCATAAGCCACGGCCACAACACGTCCTTTGACGACAAAGGGAATTGCCAGTACGGACTTGAAGCCCAGCTGCTGTAAGGGACGCGTATCAAAGCGGGGATCAGTTTGCACATTGAAACAAAATGATGGCTCTTTCTGCCCTACGACTTGCCGGAAAAGCGCGTTGAAGGTCGTGAGAGGGCGCGGCAAGAGCATAGATAGCCGGACCTGTTCAGAAGTTGCATCGCGCAGCGCAGGTATCGTCACCTCGAGTTTAGGCGTAATGGTACCTTGCTCCTCATCCACCAGATAAAAACCGCAGGTCTGCACACCTATAGCCACAGCAATCCCCTGAGCCACGTGCGACAGAACCTCATCCAGCTCCAGAGTGGAGCTGGCGACTCGAATCATATCAGAAATCATGGCCGTTCGCGCCTCTTGTTCCTGGAGCAACCGGCGTTCTGAAGCGATGTACAACTCACTCAGGTGGCTGATGGCCCAACGCAAGACGATATCCATTTGGACAGCAAGGGCTTGCGCGGTAGACGAACCGGCGGGATGGATGCGCCAAAGGATATGCAAGATTGCATTCCGGCATAACATGAGCGCGTGAATGACTTCACTGATGTCAAAACCCAGATGAACGCGATTTACGTAGGTATGCGTGACATAGGCTTCCAGAGCTGTGTGGGAGTCCGTGGCCAGCGTTTCCACGACAGCATCTATGCCTCGCAATGTTGAGGCGCGAAGCTCTTGCAGAGGATGATCACAGTAGTGAGAATCAGGTAATTGATGGATGGCTTCGGCCCAGGCTAAAGCAATCTCTTCGCGGTGCTGCTTCAACAAAACAGCTAATTCTTGGGCTATCTGCTTTTGTTTATCCATATACCACCAGTGCTCTACGTGGGCGCGTTTTACGCATACTGCCCGACATTTGCGCGTATACGCACTCCAGTCGAATCCAATGAAGCCTACGACGATACCATCATTGTATAACGATTACCAGGAGTCTACAAATTCGACTCGGTTCTCAGGTCTTAGTATTGCCTTCAATATGTTACATATGTTGCCATCACCAACGGGGAAACTCCGGCAGTTCACAACACTTGCCATAGTTGTTCATAATTCCTTCACAAGTTCTGGATATAGTAAAAGCGTAAATTCAGAAAACGACTGATCCGTGCGTATGAAACCAAACTGTTTCGGTTCCCTTGAAAGCGTATAGCGTTTAGAAAGTTATGTTTGGATCAGTAACCATAAGGAGGTTATGAACAATGATAGGACGATCTCGTCGATTTCGCGTTGGGCCATTGGTTCTTGGGGTATTGATTGGAGGTGCAGCAGTTCGGCACTTTGCTGGATGTGAACATCCTGTGCGGCACCATTGGCGCCACGAGCACTTTGCACATGCATGGCGAAAACACCATACGGAAAGCCATACCTGGGCTTGCCACTATCCTCAAGAAAACGTAGCCACAGAGAAGTCGGAGGCACCAGCATGACGCAAGCAGTCAACGAAAGCTATGTTGTTGATCGGCCGATGCCCAGCATCTTCTTTCAGGGAATGGCGGCGATGTTCAGGATTCGCGATTGGCTCAGGCCGCGCGGCGTGCTGCTCGATGAAATCCCGCTAAAGGCGGGAGACACGATCCTGGACTATGGCTGCGGTCCAGGTTCCTACATCCCGGAGCTGGCGGCGCGTGTGGGGAAGAACGGCGTGGTGATTGCTGTCGACATCCATCCCCTGGCGATTCAACGGGTGGAAGAATTAGCCAAACGCCAGGGACTGCATAATGTCCACGCATACCTGAGCAACGGTGTCCATCTGCCAGACCTGAACGACGCCAGCTCCGACGTGGCGTTGCTCTTTGACGTCTTCCACATGCTCGGGGATCAGGAAGGCGTCTTAGAGGAAATGCATAGGATACTGCGACCGGGCGGAATCCTAGCGGTGAACGATCCGCATATGGATCCAGATGATCTGGCAGCGAGGGTGACGCGCAGTGGCAACTTCAAGCTTGCTAAACGCGGGATGCACAGTTTCACCTTCACCCCCGTAGTAGACCAGACCGCCGGGGGAGCAGCGCGATGAGCGCCGCTCCCCTTCGATGGCGTGCAAACCGCCATCCCTGGCGGCATTGGCAGCAAACCCGGTGGGGTCGCGGCCACACGCGATTGCGCGACAAGGGATGCCTCGACTCGCAGTGGTTGGCGCTGCTAGATGCGGAGAATGTCCAAACCGTGGTTCTGAGCCGTCATGAAGACCGTAACCTGTTGCGCTTGTTGCAACGCTCTCCGCAGTGGACCGTTGATTTTGCGGACCGGCGGTCTGCCATTTTCGTACGCCAGGCTACCGCGACTATGGTACAATGAAATTGACACTAATCCTTTAGCAAAGAAGGCGGGCCTATGGCGTCAGACGTGATCCTCGTGGTCGAAGATGAACCCAAAATCGCGCGGCAGGTGCACGACTACCTTGTCAAAAGCGGGTTCCGGGTGTTGGTCACCGGTGATGGCCGGACGGCGCTGGAGCTGGTGCGTCACGAACGTCCTGATCTCGTGGTCCTCGACCTGAACCTGCCCGGCATTGACGGGTTGGACGTCTGCCGTGCGTTGCGGCGCACGTCGGATGTTCCCATCATCATGCTGACAGCGCGGGTTGAACTTGAGGATCGTCTCGTTGGTTTGGAATTGGGCGCCGATGACTACATCACCAAGCCCTTTTCCCCGCGCGAACTGGTGGCCCGGGTTCGCGTCTTGCTGCGCCGGGTCCACGGCG
>JAFGSL010000315.1 GCA_016934645.1 Anaerolineae bacterium | reverse complement strand
TCCCTGGGCGGCGGTGAGCGCCAGATAGCCTGCGCCCTTTTGCGCGAAGGCCCACGGATGTCCCTGCGCATCCTCGCGCACACAGTAGGCATCGAAGGCGGCGGTGGGGAAATACGCGTGTGTGAAGCCCATCCAATCGTCGTCCGGCAGATTGTATACGGCGATGAGCGTATCCTTCCATTGCGCCACGCGCGGCAGAATGCCGTTGCCCCGCCAGAAGCCGGGCGCGTGCGCTTCCGTCGTGCCGCTGTTCGCCGGGTGGTTGGTGTAGACGATGGCCCCCGGTCCCAGCGTGGCCTGCCAGATGTGCTCGCGTGTCCCCGGTGCGCCAGGCCGGTAATCCTGCGCCGAGCCGAGCAGGTAATCCGGCGTCCGGTACGTCACCTTGTTGACGCTGCGTGCTTCGTGCGCGTCATTGTCCACGGTTATGATGTGCTGTTCGCGGTTCCATAGCTCGTCCGGGGCTGTCACTGCAATTTCCTCGAACAGCGGCAGCAGTTCGTAATCTTCCATGCATACGAGGCTCACAGCGCCGGCCAGGTGTTGGTTGAGGATACCCATGCCCCACAACAGCCGCGTGACGCCGCCAAGGGGCGACAGCCACCCGCCCAAAACGCTCGCCGCGTCGCTGCGCCCTTGCGTTCCGCCGAGGACGCCGTGGAAACTGTTCAGGGCAATGCTGAACAGCAGCTTGTCCAGCACGACGGTCGCCATCTCCCAGAGCGCCTCGTTTTCGACCAGGTCGATCAGGTGGGCTAAGGCCACCAACTCACCCTCGAACGCGCCGGCGGAATCCCATTCACCGAATCCACCCATCGCCCGTGCGCGCAGCCAGTCCATGGCCCGGCGTTTGCCCTGGGCGACGTGCCACTCCCCGTTTTGCTCGCTGCGCTTGAACCGCCGCTTGGGATACAACTGCCCGGCCAGAATCTCGCATGTGTGGAGCAGAAGTTGTTCGCTCTCCGGGACGGCGTCCAGATGTTGGTCGTAGTCGAAATTGAGGAGGCAGGTTTTTAAGGCAGCAGGGAGTGCCTTGGGAAACTCCGGAGCATCACCCCAACGGTGTTGCATCCCCAACAGGCCGAGCAGGTGCACGGCGCTGCCCGTCGCGCGTTGGTTGATGCGCTCGATGTATTGGAGCAGCACGCGCGGTTCGAGGGCGTTCCACATCCCCAGGGCCATTTTCGCCATCTCGCCGAAAAGATTGCCCTCGCAACGGACTGCGTGTTGCAAGGCGTCCATGCGGCGTTTGGCGTAGTCACCCTCAGGAATCTCGTTGTAATGCGCCAGCCCCATACCCCAGAGCGAAACCATGCGACGCACGCGGGTGTTCTCGTCATAGTATGCCTTGATGGGTGGCATCATCAGGATGCGCAGCGGGCCTTGTGGGGCTTGATGGGCCTGGACGAGCGGCCATTTGTTGCCAGGGGTAGCTGTGGCGCGCGATTCCGCGTAGATGCGGCCTGATGGGGTTTGCAGGCGGATGATGACATCTTCGGGCGTATCTTCGCTCTTCGGCCAGTGGACGGTCGGGCATTCATCCCAGACGAACACGTCGCGGTCGATGTAGGCGGTGGTGAAGATGCGCTCGAGTTTGTTACGATAGTTCACGTCCTGGATGGTCGTGGGGAGTTGTACGCGCACCTCACCCGGCGCGTCGATGAGGCGCAGGGCGAAGGCGTGCGGGAGTTTGTCCGGACCGGCAGCAACTTGCTCGAAACGTACCAGGATGGCGTTGTGGTCTTCTGACAAGTCAATTGTGAAGTTGGCTTGGTGAAGGCCGAATTCGGTGTAACGATGGCATAAGGCGTCGTTGACCCACACGACCGCCGGGCTATACGTGGTCAGCACCAGTGTCGCCGGCCCGGCTTGCGCCGGTTCGATCTCGATGTAAGCCCATGCGCGCGCATAATGGGGGACGGAGTCAGGGTCTGTGAAGGCGAGCAGGCTGTCGCCATCTACAAAGTGATCTTCGGCGCACGTCGTGTACGCCCAGCGTCCGGTGTAGTCCCCAACCGTAAAGTCGGCTTCCGGCAGCGGTCCCGGCTCTACCGGCTGGCGTGTGACGCCGGAGTTCTCGGTGTGATAGCGTTGCGCAAGACGCAATTTGGCATCTGCGTCAAAGAGAGTATCTGGATGGTCAATGGTAAGGGTCTGCGGCCCGGCAACGAGCCAGTGGTGAATGTAGCCGTTCTGAAGTTCATACGTGATGTAGGGAAAAGGCATTTATAAAGTAATCTCCTTAGTTTAGGATGCGTCGAAAGTCAAAAGTCCGAAGTCCAGGGTCCAAAATCCAAAATCGACAATCCACAATCAACACATCAGCTCACGTTGACACCGACTTCGGTGAGGGCGGCCTGGAAATCGTCGTAGAGGATGGGTTTGCGCAGGTAAAGCGCCGCGCACTCATCCAGATCGCGTTCGGCCTCATCGGTCCACGAGCAGAGAATGACGGGGATGTCACACGTCGAGGGATGGGCTTTCAGCGCTCCCAGCGTGGCCAATCCCTTGTCGCCTGGGGCATCCAGTTCCACGATGACGACAACTGGGGCTTCGTGCAGGGCGATGCTGAGCGCATCTTCGGCAAAGTGCGCCAGCACGATCGGGCAGGCGGCTTTCTTGGCATACCGCTGCATCAGATAACAAAAACTTGTATCGTCGCCGACGACCATCAGGGGTGACAGCACTGAAGACATACCATCCTCATGAAACGTGATGCGTAATCGGTAATCGGTGATTGGTAATCGGTGATTGGGAGAATTGAATTACCAGTTACTGATCCCCAGTTACCAATCTCTAATGACTACTGTAGCACCTCACGAGGAAAAAGTCTTCCACTTTTCGGACGACTTCTTGCATTTTTCGGACAAATTGAATTCTGGGGGTCTTACCGGTTTTCTTTGTCTGGCCGATATTGTTGAGACCTGTACTACTTTATACTGCCAAGCCACATCGAGTACGAGAG
>JAFGSL010000314.1 GCA_016934645.1 Anaerolineae bacterium | reverse complement strand
GTCTCAAATCAAGCAAGCGCCAGACTACAAAAGTCTCATAAGGCGCCTGCTTGAACTGATACGCACGCTAAACGCCAGGTCTACAATGCGCAGTACGTGCTGAGACTTTTGTAGTCTTTGTCATTTTCCGATCTACCGGGGTCGCAAAAAGGGTGTGACGAACGTCATTGTCGCGCGCGCACCCTTCGAGTATCCTAAAGATAGAAAAACAAAGACATAAACATGCAGTGATCAAAACCGACTAACGACTATCTGACTGACGACTATCGAACAAATCTCGAAGGGGGTGTGACATGTTGACAATGCTGATCTTGGCGCATTTGCTCGGGGATTATCTCTTCCAATTCGACTTTGTAGCGCGCTGGAAATCGCGCTCGCTCTGGGGCGTGGTAGCGCACGGCGCGATTGTCACACTGACGACATTGGCCTGTGCCTGCCTCGTCGATCCGGCGTGGTGGCGCTACGCGGCGCTCATCGGCGTCACGCATACCGCTATCGATGTCGTCCGGGCGCGCCTGATCCGTGCGAAGAACACCACCTGGGACTTGATCTACTACCTGCTCGACCAGGTCATCCACATCGGCATCATCGTCCTAACGGTGAACCTGCGCCCGGCGACCGTGATCGGCGTGCGCGCGGTCGCACCCAAGGTGCTGGCCTTCGCCATCGGCTATCTGCTGCTGCTCCAACCGGCGTGGGTGTTGCTACGTTTCGTCGTGCGCGGCGTGTGGGGAGCCGAAGCTGCGCCGCACCTGGGTGTCGGTGAGAAGTACGAGCCGATGATCGAGCGGGTACTGATCGCCAGCTTCGTCCTCGCCGGGCAGGTGGCCCTCGTTCCCCTGGTGCTGCTGCCGCGCCGCCTGACGACCATCCGCGTGCAAGATAACGGCGTGGGCGTCCTGATGCAATTGACCGGTCACTGGGCAGAGACGTTGTTGAGCGTACTTTTCGCCGCCGGGATAGGCTTGATCCTGCGCATCGTGATGCAGAGCGGGTAGAAAGGAGGTTGCACATGAACGGGACAGGATTACAATGGAGATACCATCCAACAGGCATGACACGTCCGCCGAATTACCAACCGTCGATGAGGCCATTGATGACCGATAATCGTAAGGCGCAAGATCCACTGACAGAACGGGTTACCTTTTTACGGTCCCTTCCGTTGTTCTCCGGGCTGACCGGCGAGGAGCTGCGCTTCCTGGCGGGGGAAGCACAGACGCGCGACTACGAAGCCGGAGCCATCATCTTCCACGAGGGAGAAGCGGGATGCACCTGTCACATCATCGTCAAAGGGAAAGTGCGGGTCTATGTCATCGGTGAGGACGGGCGTGAGCTGTCGGTCAGCATCTTCGGGCCGGGAGAGATCGTCGGTGAGATGGCGCTCTTCGAGGATCTGCCGCGCTCGGCCAGCGTGGAGGCCATCGAGCCGACCACGACCCTGGAACTGCACCAAAACGTGCTGCTCCACGGCCTGGAACACTCCCCCACCCTGGCGCGCAGCCTGTTACGCGCCCTGAGCGCCCGCCTGCGCAACATGACCGAAGAGGCCGAAGGTCTGGCCTCACTGACAGTCTCCGACCGGCTCATCGCCCGGCTGCGACGATTGGCCGAGTGGTCGGGACGACCCGCGACGGACGGCGTGCGCATCACCCTGCCGATGACGCAGCAGGAGCTGGCCGCGCTCGTGGGGACGAGCCGCGAAAGCGTCAATCGCGCACTGGCGACGCTGCGCAAGCAAGGCAAAGTGCGCCTCGATAACGGGTGGGTTGTATTATTGGATACATAACCACACCAGAAAGGACAGATTACCATGAGCAATGACAATCAAGAGACGATCCGTGCGCAACGGCGACGGCGCCCCGGCCCGGGAGACACCGGCGAACGAGAACGCGCAGAAGCGCCGCAGCGCCAGAGACCGCCAAGTACACCCCCGCCCTCCGGTGCGGGCGCCACGCGCCCATCCGGTGTGAGTAGTGCGCCGCGCCCGGTCAGCAGCGGGCCGCGGCCAGTCGGCAGTGGAGGCTATCTGCGGCCCTCCGGCGGCATTTCGTTGCCGTCCCTTTCCGGCTTGCGACTTCCCGGCGGCAAAAAACCCTCACTGGTGATGATCGTTATTCTAGGCGCAATCGCCTTGTGCGTGATCTGCGGCCTGATCTACGTCGCCTCGCAATTCCTGGGGGACTTTACCCTGCCGGAGTCGAGCGGCTATACGACGGACTACCAACCCACCGTCGCCCCGGTCGTCGCCAGACCCACGGTCACGCCACAGCCTGTCAGAACCGCCGCTCCACCGGTAGACCCCTCACAGGCAAAGACGTGGCTGGTGATGCTCTATCAAGACGCCGACGACAAGGTGCTCGAAGAAGACATTTTCATCGACTTCAACGAAGCCGAGCGCGTGGGTTCGAGCGAACACGTGCACATCGTCGCGCAGCTCGACCGCTATCGCAGCGGATTCCAGGGCGACGACGACTGGTCCACGACCAAACGCTTCTACGTCACCCAGGATAACGACTTGCAGCGGATAGGCTCTCAGGAACTGGCCGACCTCGGGGAACTCAACATGGCCGACGGCGCGACCTTGGTGGATTTTGTCACCTGGGCCGTGGCGAACTTCCCGGCAGACAAGTACGTGTTGATTATGTCCGATCACGGCATGGGCTGGCCCGGCGGGTGGAGCGATCCCGACCCACGCGTGCGCGGAGACACATCCTTCCCCTTGGGTTCGGCGCTCGGTAACCAGCTTTACCTGCACGAGTTGGATGACGCGCTGGCCGAAATCCGCCGGCAAACCGGGATCGATAAATTCGAACTTATCGGCATGGACGCCTGCCTGATGGGCCATCTGGAAGTCTTCAGCATGCTGGCGGCGCACGCGCGCTACGCCGTCGCCTCACAAGAGACTGAGCCGGCCTTGGGCTGGGCCTACACATCCTTCCTCGAAACGTTGAGCGCCTATCCCGCCATGAGCGGGGCCGACCTGGGCCAGATGATCGTGCAAAGCTACATTCAAGAAGACCAGCGCATCGTCGATGACCAGGCGCGCGCCGCTTTGCTGCGGCAGAACGCGCCAATGGGCGGCTTCTTCGGGGGTGTGCCCTCGGCCCAGCAGGTGACGCAACAATTCGAGCAAGGCGTCACCCTGACGGCAGTGGACCTGTCGGCGATTCCGGGACTGGTGAGCAAAGTCAACGACCTAGCGTATGCGCTGCAAGGCGCCAACCAGCGTTCCGTTGCACAGGCGCGCAGCTATACCCAATCGTTCACCAACATCTTCGGGCAAAATGTCCCGCCCTCGTACATTGACCTGGGCCACTTCGTGCAATTGCTCAAACGCGGAGGGGGCAGCCAAGCCGTCAGCCAGGCCGCCGATCAGGCACTCGCCGCGCTGAACCAGGCCGTCATCGTCGAAAAGCACGGCGCGAAAAAACCGGGCGCTACCGGCATCTCGCTCTACTTCCCGAACTCGCAGCTCTACGCCTCGCCCGTCACCGGCTACCAATCGTACAACATCGTTTCAGGGCAGTTCGTGCAGGCGTCTTTGTGGGACGACTTCCTGGCCTTCCACTACACCGGGCGGACCTTCGAACCGGCAGCCGTCGCCATCGTCGTTCCCGACCGTGGCGCTACGCTCAATCCGCCGGGCGCAGGCCGCATCGAGGTTTCGCCGATTGCGTTATCGAGCAACGTCGCCGCGCCGGGCCGCCCGATCCTCCTCAGCATCGACATTCAAGGCGAGAGCGTCGGCTACATCTACCTCTTCGTCGGCTTCTACGACCGGGCGTCCAATTCGATTCTCGTGGCCGACTCCGACTATCTGGAGAGCAGCGAAACCCGCGAACTCAACGGCATCTACTATCCGGTGTGGAGCGCAAACAACCGCTTCACCATGGAGTTTGAGTGGGAACCGGTGGTCTTCGCCATCAGCGACGGCGTCAACACGGTGGTAGCGAATTTCCAGCCGCAAAGCTACGGCGCGACATACGAGCAAGCCGTCTACACCGTCGATGGCACGTACACCTACGCAGACAGCGGTGAATCGCGCTATGCGCGCCTCTACTTCGCCAACGGCGTGCTGCAACAGGTGTTCGGCTTCACCGGCGAGGACGGCAACGGTGCGCCCCGCGAGATTTTGCCGCGCACCGGCGATACCTTCACCGTGCTGGACAAATGGCTCGACCTGAACGCGCAAGGCCAGGTCGCACAGACCTCGCGACAGGCCGGCGGCACGCTGACTTTCGGCACGCAGATGTTCACCTGGACCGAACTGGATGCCACCGCGGGCGACTATCTCGTCGGCTTCATCGTCGAGGACCTGGACGGCAACGCCTACCAGGTGTACGAACAAGTAACAGTCCAATAAAAGAAGAGGGTGTGGCGGAGCAAAACTCCGCCACACCCTCTTCCAATTGACGTATTTTTCTTACCAGCGCCGCAACATCTCCACGAGCAGGCGCACCCCGAAGCCCGTCGCGCCTTTCGGCGCGTAGGGCAACTCCTTCTCGACTTGATCCAGACCGGCAATATCGATGTGCACCCACGGCATGTCATCGGGGGCGAATTTGCTGAGGAAATACCCGGCAGTGATGCAGCCGGCCGGGCGCCCGCCGATGTTTGCCACGTCCGCCACGTCACTCTTGAGC
>JAFGSL010000313.1 GCA_016934645.1 Anaerolineae bacterium | reverse complement strand
TAGCTCGCTGATGTTCCTCGGCTACCGGCTCAACGATTGGGGCTTCCGCGTGTTGCTGCGCGGCTTGATCGCGCCGCAGCAACAGCGCCGCCGGTTCAAGCACGTTGGCGTGCAGCTCGAACCGGACGATGTGCTTGACGATGACCTGCCCGCCGTCCATGAATTCATGCGCAGCTATTTTCAGGACAACGAGATCAACGTGTACGTGGGAACGATTTTACAGTTTATCGCGGAACTACAGGAGTATTTGGAGGCGGCAAACCGGTGAAAGACAATCCCTATGTCGGCCCGCGCCCCTACGAACGCGGGGATCAGAGCAAATTCTACGGCCGCAATCGGGAGGCACGTGACTTACTCGCGCTGTTGCTCGCCGAGCGCACCGTCCTCTTCTACGCCAAATCCGGCGCGGGTAAGACTTCGCTGCTCAATGCGCAGGTGATCCCGGCGCTGGAAGATGAAGGCTTCCGCGTTTTGCCCGTCGCGCGCGTCAGCAGCGATGCGCCGCCCGGCGCCTTGCACGATGCCGTGGGCAACGTTTTCGTGTGCAGCGCGTTGATGTCGCTGGCGGGCGAGAATATGACGCCGGAACGTCTGCAGGGGCACACACTGACCTCGTTTTTGCAGGCTTTGTGCCAGCATCCTGACAGCGAGAGTGAAGGGGATGAACCGTTCCTGCTTATCCTCGACCAATTCGAGGAGTTGTTCACCACGCACCGCGATCGCTGGCAGGACGCCGAGGGCTTTTTCATCCAGGTACGCGATGCCTTGGATGCGCTACCCGGCATGGGCGTTCTCTTTGCGATGCGCAAGGATTACCTGGCGGAACTTGATCCCTATTTGACGTTGTTGCCTAAACGAATGCGCGCGCGCTTCCGCATGGAGCTGCTCGGTCCGGAGGGCGCTCTGGAGGCGATTGTGCAACCCGCACAGTCCCAGGGCATTGGCTTTGACGAGGGCGTGGCTGAGCGTATGGTGGACGATCTTTGTCGTATTCGCGTGCAGCGTGGTTCGAACGATGAAAGCGCAGAGGCCACCACGATCGGCCCGTTTGTGGAACCGGTGCAGTTGCAGGTGGTGTGCAGCCGTCTGTGGGAGAACTTGCCGGATCAAGAGGACAAAATGATCCAGTGGGTTGAAGTCGAGGAGTACGGGCGCATCGACCGGGCGCTGATCGACTTCTACCGCAGTGCATTGGACGCTGCGCAGGAAAAGACCGGCGCCAGCCAGAAATTGTTGCGGCGCTGGTTTGGCAACGAGTTGATTACGCCGATGCAGACGCGCGGTTTGGTGCTGCGCGGCTCGGAGACGACCGGCACGTTGCCTAACCCCGCCGTCGACGTGCTCAGCCATCACTACATCATCCGCTCGGAGGTGCGGGCGGGCGCGCGTTGGTACGAATTGGCCCACGACCGGCTGATCGCGCCGATCCTCAGTTCCAACCAGGGGTGGGAGGCCAAACGCTCGACGCCGCTGCGCATGACGGCGAAGAGCTGGCAAGCGACGAAGGAAGCAAGCCTTCTCTACCGGGATGCTGCGCTGGACGAGGCCACGCAGTGGGTGGAAGCGCACCCTCTCGATGCCGAACCCTACGAGCGCGAGTTCCTCGAAGCCAGCAAGTTGGCACAGCAGGCCCACCGGCGGCGACGGACCGTGCAAATTTTGGCGACAGTATTCGGTGTTGTTATCCTGGCGCTGATCACGTTCCTGGCGTGGAGTGCGGAACGCAGTCGCATGGTGGCGCGCTCCCGCGAGGCAGCGGCGGATGCGTTGGCCTATTCCATGGAGAACGATCAGATTAACAGCATTCTCCAGGCGCGTAAAGGCGTGCTGCTCGGCGATCCCACCTACCGCGACGCCGCGACACCGTTGTGGCGGCCCCTGCTTGGCGAGATTGATACCCAGCGGGCGCAAAGTGCGCTGCGCCAGGCGTTGGTGGATTTCTACCCCGCGCAGATGATCGAAGGATTGTCTGGCAATCCATACAGCGTCGTCTACAGCACCGACGGCCGCACCCTCTACGTAGGTAATGATGTAGGCCAGGTTACCGCGTGGTCACAGGAGAGTAATTGGCTACACCAGACCGCCGTCTACGAGACACGGGGTGCGACGTGGTCGTTGGCGCTCAGCCCTGACGAGCGCATACTGGCGGTAGGGGGGGATGACAACCGTCCGAAAGTGAAAGTCGGTACCGTGGGCTTGCTTGATCTGCATAGTGGCGAGTGGCTGGACTGGCTCGTTGTGCCGACGCCCCTTGGCGTGTACGACGATATCTATGCCGTTGGCTTTAGCTCGGACGGCTATTATCTGGCGACTGGCGGCGACTACGACAATGTCTACCGCGACTATTCCGGCGGTATGGCGGATGGTATCGTCCGGGTGTGGGAACTGGCAACGCGTGGCGATACTGTGTTGGCGACTGCTCTTCTGACCCTCACCGAACCCACTGCGCGGGTGAGTAGTGTCGCCTTCGATCCTCGCCCGCTGCGCAACGTCGCGCGCCCGATCTACGAACCGTATTATCTGGCGGCTGGCTCCTTCGACGGTGCGATCTATATCTGGGCGCTTACCTCCGATGCACCCGGCAGCGTCTCCGCGACCCTGGCGCATACCTTGCGTGGCCACACCGGCGCAGTGAACGCCATTGCCTACAGTCCCGCCGAGAGCTTCCTGGCCTCGGCTTCGGATGATAAGACGATCCGCATCTGGGACCCGCACACCGGGCAGGAGCTGCTTACACTGACGGGTCACACCTCCGAAGTGGCAAGTATCGCGTTCAGCGCTGATGGGCGTTACCTCATCTCCGGCTCGCGTGACCTGACGGTGCGCGTGTGGGACGTGATGGCACGCAATCCCAATGCTCTGCTCACATTGCTTTCCGGCCCCCGGAATATAGTAACCACGGTGGCCTTCAGACCAGACAACCGTTTTTTGGTCGCCGGGACTGCGGATTACACACTGCGCGTGTGGAACCGGGGCTATGTCGCTCAGCAGGGACTGACCACGCTCAGTGGGCACGAGACACGCGTGCGGGGCATGGCGTACAGTCCCGATAGTGTACATCTAGCTTCTGCCGACGATGAAGGCAGGACGCGTATTTGGGACGTGAGGACCGGCGAGACAGTGCGTGAACTGGCGCCGGTCGGCGGGACGGTGTGGAACCTTACTTACAGCCCGGACGGGCAATACTTGGTCACGTGTGCGGCGGATAACAACGCCTACGTCTGGGACCAATTTGCTTCTAAACCTATCGCCGTGTTGCGCGGGCACACTAGAAATGTATATACTGCCGGGTTTAGCGACGACGGAGCCTATCTTGTGACCGGCAGCGACGATCACAGGGGCATCCTCTGGAACACGGCTACGTGGAGCGCAGGGGCCGACCTGGTCATTCCAGGGCGGAGCTATCCTGGTTATGTCAGGAGTGTGGCCTACAGCCCGGATGGGCACTGGATTGCGACTGGCTATTCGTCCGCTTACTATGGTGCCAGTGTTGTGCTATGGCGTGTTGATCCTCCTGTGACGGGAAATCCTATACAGGTGACGCCGGTTGTTACTTTCACTGATCACGGTGGGAACTACGTGATGGGCCTGGCGTTCAGCCCGGACAGCCGTTACCTGGCCTCTGCTGCGTGGGATGGCACGGCCCGCATCTGGAGTACCGAGACATTGACGACAGCCCTGAAGACCCCTCTGCGCCATACAAACGACGTCAATGTCTACAGCGTGGCGTTCAGCCCGCAATACGCCGACGGAAATGGCTTTCTGGCGACGGGCGCGCGGGATGGGGTTGTGCGGCTGTGGTATCTTGAGAACTTCCCGGAGCGTGAACCTGTCCTCATCGCCGAATTGGGCGGGCACACCGACCTGGTGTGGAGTGTTTCTTTCAGCCCGGATGGCAAACATCTGGCAAGCGGTTCGTGGGATCGTACCATTCGCCGCTATCTGGTTCCTTTTGAGGATGTGTGGTCCTTGGCGGAAGTGTACGTTTCCGGTGTCCCAGAAGTACAGGTCGCGAGTGTGGGGGAACAACAATGAACGAAATCCGGTCTGAGACATCGGATAGATTATATTTCAATGGCCTCAAGCCCGACGGCAGTTACGGGTTGTCCCCAAAGACAGCCAAAGAGCTAGCGGATCATATCTGGGCTGACCGGAAGCGCGAACAGGATCTCGCCATACAACTTGAGCAGGCGATGCGGAACACGGACAAAGTGGTGGAGATTGTGAATTACCTCACCGCGCAGAGCTTAGCGCTTTTGGAGGGAGAGCCTATGTCGCGTGAAGCGTGGATTACGGCACTAGCGCGGCACCTACTGATG
Organism: Anaerolineae bacterium; assembly: GCA_016934645.1. The sequence continues at coordinate 8,843 of JAFGSL010000313.1, read as the reverse complement.
ACGATTTTGGGCGAAGAGGCTGCCGGCGCGGGCAACGTCCAGGAGTTGGCGCGCAAATTGGAAGTGGAGACACAGCAAGGGGTCGAGAAAATCGTCAAGGCGTTTCTCACAAAAAGATGGGGGAATCAGGATCTGCAGGAATTGCTCTTGCCGCAGAAAACCGACGATGTTGATAATTATATGGAGAACTTAGTGCAATTGAAGTTGCGGGTGCAACATATGGGGCGGGCGATCATCCGGGATTACCTCAGTCCGGAGCAACTCTTAGTGTTGGAGTCAACGCCTGCGGCGCGCGCAATTTGGCTGGCAAAGATGTGCCAACAACTCCGCGAACTACCGATTGAACCGTTCAGAGCCTTGCGGGAAAGTAGTAACCTTGTCATCGACTCGATCAGACAATTGGTCACGAGATTGCAAGCATTGCCCGATTCCGGTATCGGTTGGCACACCCAATTGATTCACGACCTCAATCCCACGTCACGGCTATGGGAGTCTATCGCATGGTCTACACTTATCGACATCCTGGAACGTGATTTGTTGCCTGTCGTGCAAGCAGATAGCGTGATGCTTCCAGGTTGGAGGTCCTTGCTCGGGGTGTTGAACGCGTGGCTGGATATCTTACTTGACTCTTTTACACCGGGGCCTCGCCGCAAAGGACTTGTGTCCTGGGCTGATCCACTCAAGCTCGATGAGGCTGGCTGGGGTGTTATCTTCCCCGCGATGATGTCGCCTGAGCGATTGGCTACTATTCAGGAGGCACTCGAACCGCTATTGGCATTGCGGAGGCGGCAGGCCGGAGAGCTCTACAAAGTCTACATGGATGAAGAAGGGTACAGGCCTGGTGAGAATGCGCGCAATTTTCTCAGCCGTCATAATGCAGATCCGTCGCAACCTGCCAACCCCAAAGGAAACGGCGTTCCTTACTACTTGTTGTTGGTGGGCAGCCCGGAAGAGATTCCCTTTGAATTCCAATACGGCCTGGACGTGCAGTACGCCGTTGGGCGTGTGGATTTCGATGACGGCGCTGACTATTGCGCCTATGCTCGCAGCGTTGTGGCGGCGGAGGCGGATGATTTTCAGCTTGCACCCGACGTTGTCTTTTTCCCGGTGCTCAATTCAGGGGACGAGACGACGTGGCTCAGTGCGCAGTATCTTGTCAAACCCCTCGCTGAGCGCCTGGAAAAGCGGATCGAGGTAGCGCGTTCGGGGAAGGAAGCTGATACTTTCCCCGATTGGAAAGTCACCGTCATTTCCTCGGAGCAGACGACGCGCGAGAAGTTGCTGGATGTGTTAAGCTGCGATAAAGCGCCGGCTCTGCTCTTTACTGCCAGCCACGGAATGCAGTTCGATCCCGGCGACCCGGCGAAGCAGCGGGACAACCAGGGGGCATTGGTCTGCGCCGACTGGCAGGGGCCTGCTGAAAAACAAGTTTTGCCCGATTACTACCTTTCAGGCGATGTGCTGGCTGCGCACCAGGATGTGAACCTGTTGGGTACCATAGCCTTCCTGTTTGCCTGTTATGGCGCGGGCACGCCGAGACTTGACGATTACCACCGCTGCGCGTTTATGGATAGAGGTGCGGTTATTGCCGAACGCCCATTCACGGCGGCGCTACCCAAGGCGATGTTGAGTCTGGCGCAGGGTGGGGCACTGGCGGTCATCGGGCACATCGAGCGCGTGTGGAGTCTCTCGTATTTGGGGCCGGGGCAGCACGCGGGTCCGGGCGAACTACGCCATACCGAGCACCTGGCCGTCTTCGAGAGCGCGGTGGATCGCCTGTTGCACGGCTATCCCGTTGGCGCGGCGATGGACTACTTTGATATGCGTTACGCGGCGCTTTCCGCTGAGTTGACGGGCGCATTTGAGTCGCGCGTAGAATCTGACGCTTACCTGGCGGAACTGTGGACGTCCAACCACGACGCACGCGGGTATGTCGTCATTGGCGACCCGGCGGTGCGGCTAAAGGTCATGCTGCATCACGATTTGGATTGAATATAGCATAGGAGATAGACTGTGAGCGAACCAGATTTGATTTTCAATGGGTTGCGCCCGGATGGGAGTCCTGGCCTGGAGCCGATGACGGCGGAGACGTTGGTGGCGCACATCCAAAAGGACGATGAGGCAGAAGCGGATAGAGTCAAAGACCTGGAGAATCAACTGAAGCGGGCATTTGCCAACGCTAGCAAGGTTCAGCAAATTGTCGAGATGCTTGTTGAGAGTCAGGAGCAGTTCTTTCGCGGTGAATTGTCCACACGAGAAGACTGGTTGAAATACATCGCTCATAACCTTTTCGTGATTGTGCTAGGTGTAGATGCTCAGATAGACGGTATGGTGCAGCAACTTGCGAGTACGCTTCGTGTGGATACGGCTGGACAAGTAGGGCAAATTGTTAAAGACGTATTGAGCAAAAATCAGATCGGTTTACAGTCTCTACTACTAGGGGTAAGGCCGGACAAAGCCGACTTCGAGAAGAGTTTGAAAGAAAAAACCAAGCAGTTCATTACGTACATAAACCGGACTCTGCTTACCAGTGAAAAAGGAGTGACCTTAGCCCAATCGCTAGAAGAACGCCGTTTGTGGCTTGACCAGCTAACTCAACTGCTCTCTGCTCTGCAGATAGACTCAGTAAAAGCGTTGGAAAGGCATGCTGATACTGTCAGTAAGGCATTGAGCACGTTGTTGGAAAAGCTGCAGCGGTTCCCCGATAGCCCAAGCCGCCAACTTCAGGGATTGGTTCAACATCTGGCAGCATTATCCGGTAGAGGACGGGGACTTGTATGGGCAGACCTGGTCGACAGGCTCATTGCCGGCCTGGATGAAATCGTTCTTGATACGGGGATCGCAATCGATTGGCCGGCCCTGTTGCAGGCTTTACGAGACTGGTTGAGTCATTTGCCGAATATGGGCTGGGAATTGGGCATTGTGCCCTGGATCGACCCTCGAAACTTACAGCAAACCGGATGGGGTATCATCTTCCCCCAGTATGCGGGCCAGGAATATATCACCAGGATCAAAGAAGCGCTATCTCCGCTGCTTTGCCATCGTCTCATTCAGGTAGATTTGGCTCTTCTGGGATTGGACCAGGACGAACTTTACACGAAGTCGCTCGACGAATTGCTGTCCTTGCGCAACGACAAGGGCTTTCATCCAAGGTGGCAAGAACTCTTTCAAATCTATGACGGAACAGGTGGATACCGGCCAACCGATACGGCGCGGGCGTTCTTGAATCGTGAGGGACGCCATGCCGATCCTGCCAAACCGGTCAACCCACGCGAGGGAGGAGTACCCTACTATTTGCTACTTGTGGGTAGCCCAGAAGAAATCTCGTTCGAGTTTCAATACGGGCTGGATGCGCAATTTGCCGTCGGACGTATCGATTTTGGTAATGACTACGCGGCCTATCGCCGTTACGCTGAAAACGTTGTCGCTGCCGAGCGAGGGACGGCGACAACGTCTGCCAACGTCACTTTCTTTGCTGTACACAATGCTGGCGACGAGGCCACAGAGTTGAGTCGCGATTATCTGGCCAAGCCCTTGCAAGATACTCTGGTGAAACATAAGCGTAGATATACAGTACCCTGGAACTTCACGTTGATCCAGGATGATGACGCGAACAAGACCCGGTTGCTCACCCTCCTACGCGGTCCAGAGCGCCCGGCGCTGCTCTTCACAACCAGTCACGGATTGGAGTTTGATTACCAAAATCCGGTACACCGCGCTCGTCAAGAGCCGGAACAGGGTGCGATTGTCTGTAGTGACTGGCCTGAAAGCGGAACAACGGAGGTCAAGCCGGGGCACTACTTGTGTGGACGCGATGTGCGTGAGGCCGACGCGCTCGACGTGCGAGGTATGATTGCCTTCTTCTTCGCCTGTTATGGCGCTGGCACGCCCCGGTACGACGCGTACTACAAACAACGGTACAAAACCCGAGGCGAGTCTATCGCGCAACGCGCCTTCATTGCCGATTTGCCCAAGGCGCTCTTGAGTCTCGAACGCGGTGCGTTGGCTGTAGTCGGGCACGTGGAGCGCGCCTGGGGAACCTCATTTTTGTGGGAAGCCGACGAACACGACGAACAAGCTGAGGGCTTAAAAACGCGGAGCCGGCAGCATATCGCGGTCTTCGAAAGCGCGCTTGATCGATTGCTCAGGGGGTATCCCCTGGGAGAGGCAATGGATTTCTTCAACTTACGCTATTTAGCACTTTCGTCGGAGATTGCCACTGCACTCGAGCCATCGTTTGGCCCGCTTAGTACCGATGCGCGCCAGCTAGCCGAACTTTGGACGACCACCAACGACGCGCGCGGTTATATCATCGTTGGCGATCCCGCTGTGCGACTCACTTTGCCCAAAGATGAGTCGTAGTCTGCACTTTCAGCATTTTCAGGAGGCTAACACTATGGGTATCTCAAATGCAGGTTTCGCTGATTTCCTTGAACCTCAAGCATCACAAGAGATCATTGACGTGTTCGAGGGCGATCTGGTTTTCAATGGCGTGAACGGCGTAACCGGGCGGTATGGTTTGTCGCCGATGTCGGCGGATGAGTTGGCGGCACGTATCGAAGGCCGTCCTTTCTATGAAAAACATGCGGAACGCACAATGTTGGAGGAAGCACAGCCTGCTTTGGGAGATGCCCTGTTGAGCAAAGGGCAGTGGGATGTACTCCTGGAAAATATGACGCCGGAGCGTAATGCGGTGCTGGTGGGATTGAGTAAAACGCAGACGGCTGAGTTTGTGGTCTTGCTTGGCCGCCCCCGAGACTACGATCAGTTACTGGACACGTTTCACAAGGTCTTTGCGAGTACAGGAGAGCAGCGGTATCACATGCTGCTTGAAACACTCGACGCGATGTTCAATGAAATCGTAACGGTGAACAAACAGGCGCTTTTCACGGAGATGGAACCTGCACAAAAGGCATTACTTGAGGTCATGCTCAAAGAGGTCTGGGATGCATTCGAGGCGGAGAAACGCCAGAACGAATTGGCCGACAAAAAGACCTCGTACGCTATGCGTGCGTTCCCTCTAACCGAGGATGTCGAAGACCCTACCGATCTGGCGCAGGCCGGATGGGGTATCGTTTTCCCGGCGGCCTGGTCCCCGCAAAGGCAGCAGCAGGTTGAAGTCGCGCTGTCTGAGCTGATTACCCGCCGCCAGCAGCAGGCCGGTCCGCTTTTTCACATCTACAAAGGTCCAGACGGCTATCGTCCGGAAGAGACCAAGACCAAGTTCTTACAGCGTCATCGCGTTGGCCCTGGTTTGGCCGATCCGCGCGCGATGCCTTTCTACGTGTTACTGGTGGGCAGCCCGGAGGAGATTCCCTTTGAATTCCAGTACCAGCTTGATGTGATGCGTGGCGTCGGGCGTATCGATTTTGGTGAGGACTACGAGGCCTACGCGCGTTATGCGCACAACGTCGTGCTCGCCGAGACGGGCGACGTAAAATTACCCCGCCAGGCTACCTTCTTCGGCGCGTCCAATCCCGACGATAAGGCGACGCAAATGAGCGCCAAGTACCTGCTGCGTCCCTTATTGGATAACCTCAGTCAGATGGAGGCGGATCGCGGGGTGGCGCTGGAGTATGCGTGGGATTTCGATACGTGCATTGGTCCAGGCCAGGCCACGCGCGAACGGTTGCGTCAAACTCTGGGGGGCGACCCGGCCAAGACCCCGGCCCTATTGCTGACGGCCAGCCACGGTATGGAGTTCCCCAAGGGCGATTCGAAGCAATTGCTGTACCAGGGCGCGTTGCTATGTCAGGAATGGCCTGGTCCCAACGGGCGGCTCGAACGCCAGCACTACTTTGCCGCTGAAGATCTGGCGCCGGAGGCCAACCTACTGGGGATGATCGTTGTGCTCTTCGCCTGTTACGGCGCGGGAACGCCGCGTCTGGATCAGTTTGCCTCGCCGAATTTCAAAACGCCACAGCCGATTGCCGATAAAGGATTCATTGCCGCTTTGCCGAACGAGTTGTTGAAGCGTGGGGCGCTGGCCGTTTTGGGCCACGTCGAACGGGCGTGGGGCTACTCGTTCCTCAAACCTACCGGCGACCTGGACAACACGCATTTCGTCGCCGCACTGCGGCACTTGCTCAACGGCGGCCCCGTGGGTTGGGCGACCGATCCAGGCTTCAATCTGCGCTATGCCGATATGTCCTCGGAGTTGAGCAAGGTGCTGGAAGAACGGCAACACAATGCAGCCACTGTGAACAACTACGATCTGACGCAGATGTGGACGGCGAACAACGACGCGCGCGGCTACGTGGTGATCGGCGATCCGGCAGTGTATATCCCTCTGGCGAAGGCGGAGGAATCTCCCGCTGCGCGACCGGGGTTGGGCGAGGTGGTTGTACAGTCTTTTGGCGCGGCTCAGACGGCGGGCGGCGTTTCCGAGAGCCAGCAAGCAACAACCGTGGATGCTGCCATGGATTTCGGTTTGCGTGAGCAGTTCGACGGGTTGACCGGTTCCATAAAAAAGTTCACCAATCAACTGTCTGCGGCAGTGGGTGCGGCGGCGACCGACATCCTGACCCTGAATGTCGAAACCTATTCGACCAGCAATCTGGTCGAAGTGGCACAAGGGAACACCCAGAATGCCAAAATCCGCGCCTACACGCATATCGATTTCGATGGTGATATGAAGGTCTACGTCCCAGAGGACAGCGAAGGTGACGTCGATGAGGAACTATGGGCCATTCATCAGCAAACGGTCCGCGAGGCGCAAGCCAATCGCGCCAAATCCATCCAGGCGATGGCCGAGCTTGCCACTAACTTGTTGAAAAATCTTAAGCCTTGATGGACGACTACGGCTTCGCGCTTTCCGGGGTAACCTTACCCGGTGGAACCGACCCGACGGGATTGTGGGAGGTGCAGGTGGCCTCTGCTATCTCATTTGCGGCGGCGGATGCATCGCCATCGTCGCCGACTTGGCACGTGCGTCTGCCGGCTTCATCTGAAGAGGCCACGGCATTGCTTGAGGCCCAGGCGCGCGTTCAGACGCTGGCTTGGCAAGACCTGACGCGCGTGGAATCGGATCTGGTGGGACTAGGGCGACCGGAGGCGACCTCGTTCAGTCCGACAGATCCCCTGTTGGTCGAGAAAGCCGCGCTGCTGACCGCGGTGGATCGTCTTCAACCCTCGCCAGTATCCTACGCGATCCCGTTGGGGACAACATTTGAGGAGCAGGAGATTGTCCGGCAGTGGAATGCTTTTGTCGCTGAAGTGCAGCGTATCGTGACGCATTATGCATATATACGTACAACGATTGTGGGAGTGGACGTGGGTCTCACCGCTGTAAGCTGGACAGGTGATTTTAAGACACACTGGGTCCCTGGCAGCCAATCGGACGTGGCAGCGCTACATATTCGGGCCGTGCAGATGGCGCTGGATTCCCGGTTGGCGTTGCTCAGTGTTGCGTCAGTGGTCGCAGCCGGGGCGGTTGGATTGGCCGTCAAAGCCGCGGTTCCGGGTGGACAATTATTGCTTTTACCCGCGGTCTGGCGTTTTGTACGGGATGTGTTACAGACACTACGCCAGTCGTGGCCTCAACTTCAAAATTTGTAAGCGTTCAGCCATCCTTACGCAGGTTTTCGAACCTGCATAAGGGTCCATAACTTATACCATAATAAGGAGATATTTGCCATGACGGAAACCAGCAATACGAAAGATTTGAAGTCCTCGGTGCAGACGTTCGCCAGCGCATTGGCGGCGAAGGTGGAGAGTTTCATCACCGACATCTCTGAGCTTGAGGTGCGTACGTACACTATCACCGAAGGGCAGTTTGCCAAAGTGCTAGACGATCCCAACAAGAAGAACGATAAGGTCGTGTCGGGAGAGGGTGTGCAGTTGCGCGCCTATACGCGGATCGCCTTCGACAGCGACGCCATTGTGTGCTTGCCGGTCAACGACAGCGGGCAGATTGATGGAGCTGTGTGGGATATGCACCAGGCCGCGGTGAGCCAGGCGCTGCAGAACCGTACTACGATGCTTCGCATCATCGGGGATGCGGCTGCATCGGCACTTGATGCTTTGAAGAAGAGTCGCTAGTTCCACATGCCCAGCAAGAACCTGCAACAGGCGGCAGCGACGCTTGTACAGCAGTTGCAGGCCCGCGTGCAACCTTTGATCGCAGACGTCACATCGCTGGAGGTGTGTACCTACAGCGTGGATGCGTTGCAACTAGAGAGCGTCGCCGCATCTGAGGATGTGGCGGCGCTTGCGGCTGCCGGTGTTTCGGTGGTGAAGCGACAGGGCTACACGTGCATCACCTTTCAGTGTGATTTGAACACCTGTACCGAAATCGGACGTGAGGACGCTGTCGATGCAGACGCGCGCCCGATGCATCGTGCGATACTTGAGGCGGCGCTGGAGGGACGGGAGGCACTGCTTGCCGAGGTTCATCAGGCGCTTGGCAAGCTCCGTCGTTGAAACTGCTCTATGAACATGGCGGTTAAAATTTCCCTCCAACCGTTGGTGAACCGCGGGTTAATGATGAATTCCTTTGTAAATAGTGTATGTAGCGCGGACGTCTCGCCCGCGTCCTGCTCGCGGGCGAGACGTCCGCGCTACATTTTTGTCCTCAGCGGATATACAGTCCTAACAGCCATTCCTCATTCACGATGGTATGCCCCGTAGCCTTGTAGACGGACACGGCGGGTGGGTTGCTGGTGAGGACTTCAAGGCGAGCGTGTTCCAGACCATGAGCGCGCAGGTAAGCGAGACCTGCGTTGACCAGGTACTTCGCGATCCCGCGCCCGCGCCATTCGGGTAAGACAAAGACATCGTCGGTGATACCGATTCTGTCGTCGGGGTTCCAATATGAGAGCACGCTGGCGACGAGCACGCCGTCC
>JAFGSL010000312.1 GCA_016934645.1 Anaerolineae bacterium | reverse complement strand
CGCTTAATCTAGTCAACTTCCGCTTCGCCAGTTAAACCTACCTAATGTTCTTATTGTGCAATAACTCTATTGAAAATTGCGAGAATGAATCTCCTGTCCGCCATTTCCAATTTTCCATTCGCCATTTCCCATTCTCGCTATTCTCCATTCGCTGATTCGCGCATTCCATGTATAATGTCCGCTATGGAAAACGAAAATGCAGAACGCTTACAAAAGATTCTCGCCGCTGCGGGGTATGGCTCGCGCCGAGCTTGTGAAGGAATAATCGAAGAGGGGCGCGTAGCCGTCGATGGGCATATCGCCAAATTGGGCGACAAGGCTGATCCGGCAACACAGCGCATCACGCTGGATGGCGAACCGATCCGCCAGCCGCAAGGCCACACTTACGTCGCCCTCTACAAACCGCGTGGTTATATCACCACTACCAGTGATCCCGAAGGGCGGCGGACGATCATGGATCTGATCCCCCTGCCCCAACGGCTCTATCCGGTGGGCCGTCTGGACGCCGACAGCGAAGGCCTATTGCTGCTCACCGATGATGGCGAGCTAACTGAGCGTCTTACCCATCCGCGCTATGGTCACGCGCGCGTTTATCGTGTATTGGTGTCGGGGGAACCCAATGCGGAAACTATCGACCGCTGGCGACGGGGTGTCACGCTGGACGACAGGAAAGCGAATTTTAGCCAGGTGCAGATGGAGCAGCAGGAGCGTGGGCAGACCTGGCTGCGCGTCACCGTCCATGAAGGACGCAAGCATCTGGTTCGGCGCGTCGTGGCCGCACTCGGCCATCCGGCGCAGCGACTTATCCGTGTAGAAATGGGATCGCTGAAATTGGGCGATCTCACCACTGGCCGTTGGCGTTACCTGAGTACCGGTGAGGTTAATGCCCTGCGCAAGGATGCTGGCCTCACACGCTCCGAACCGTCATCCAACCGCAAGCCGCGCGGTCGCTATGATCGTGCCCGGCAGGGAACGCCCCGTCAGCGCAAGCCTGCAGGCGGCCGCGGATCTTCGTCCCCAACGAGGAAGCGCCGGTGAAACCCTCGACCATCGCTATCGACGGCCCGGCGGCTTCGGGGAAAAGCACCATCGGTTATCATTTGTCGCGCTATCTCGCGTACCTTTATCTGGATACCGGCGTGCTCTACCGCGCTGTGACGTGGGCTGCACTCGACCGGAAGATTCCCATCGCAGATGAATCTGCCATCACTCATCTGGCCGAAGAACTGCATATTGATGTGACGCCACCTACGGAGATGGACGGGCGGCACTACACGGTGCACGTCGAAGGCGGTGATGTCACCTGGGTCATCCGTACCCCAGAAGTTGATGCTGCTGTCTCGCCGGTCTCCGCGTACCCGGGCGTGCGCGAAGCGCTCACGCGCCGTATGCGCGAAATCGCCGCGTTGGGACGCGTCGTTATGGTCGGGCGCGACATCGGCACGGTCGTTATCCCTGATGCAGATATGAAACTTTACGTGATTGCTTCAGCGGAGGAACGGGCGCATCGCCGCCAGTTGGAGCGGCAGACCAAAGGCGAGCACTCTGAGTACGAGGCTGTGCTGGCGAATCTGCAACAGCGTGATCAAATTGATAGTAGCCGTGCTGCTGCGCCACTCAAGGCCGCGCCTGATGCTGTCATCTTCGACAACACCGATCTTACCATCGAACAGATGCTAAAACGAGTTGAAAGGCTGGTTGACAGCTGCGACCCGGCTTAGAGAATTTTCTCGGTATCTTACTTGAGGAGCTGATTATGCCTGAATCGACTTATGATGTGGTTGTTGTGGGCGCAGGGCCAGGCGGTTACGTCGCCGCCATCCGCGCCGCGCAGTTGGGGATGAAAGTTGCGCTCGTCGAGCGCGAACATCTAGGTGGGGTATGCCTCAACTGGGGCTGCATCCCCACGAAGGCGCTGCTGCGCAATGCCGAAGTCGCGCGGTTGCTCGGCGATGGTAAGGAATTCGGCTTTAGCGTTGAAAACGTCACGCTGGATTACGGTGCGGCCATCGATCGCAGCCGCAAAATCTCCGCGCGGCTGGTGAAAGGTGTGGAGACATTGTTGAAGGGCAATCATATCGATGTGGTCTGGGGGAGCGCCAAACTCACTTCCCCGACAAGCGTCGCCGTCGCCACAAAGGAAGGCGACACGCAGACGTTCACTGCCAAATCCATCATCATCGCCACCGGTTCGCGTGCGCGGCTCATCCCCGGCGTTGCGGCAGACGGCGAATGCGTACTTACGGCTCGTCACGCTCTCGAACGCCGCGAGCTACCAAAGTCCGCTATCATTATTGGTGCGGGGCCGATTGGGCTGGAGTTTGCTACGGTGTGGCGTGCTTACGGTGTAAATGTGACTGTGGTCGAGATGTTGGATCACATTCTGCCTGTCGAGGATGAAGAGGCCGCCGCTGAGTTGGCGCGCCAATTCCGTCGCCAGAAAATCCAGACACTTACCTCTACACGCGTTGAAGACATCAAAACGACTGCGAATGGCGTCCAGGTGCTTGTAACCGGGTCGAAGGGTGAGCAAACGCTCGAGGGCGAGGTGGTGCTGGTCGCCATCGGTGTGCAGCCCAACAGTGAAAACTTGGGACTGGAGGCCGTCGGCGTGACGACCGAACGCGGCTGGATTACCGTAGATGGTTTTATGCGGACGAATGTCCCTGCCGTATACGCCATCGGCGATGTAAACGGGATACTGCCGCTGGCTCACGTCGCCTCGGCGCAGGCTATCCTGACGGTGGAAACCATCGCCGGACACAAGACTAAGCCATTCGATGTGACTGCGATGCCGCGTGGCACATACACCTCTCCCCAGGTCGCCTCTTTCGGCTTGTCTGAGGCTAAAGCACAGGAGCAAGGTTTGAACGTGCGCGTGGGGAAGTTCCCCTTCCTTGCCAACGGCAAAGCGCTAGGACTCGGAGATAATGCTGGCTTTGTCAAGATCATCGCCGAGGAGCGCAGCGGTGAGATTGTCGGCGCGGTCGTCGTGGGCCCGGAAGCGACGGAATTGCTACCGGAGCTAGTCTTAGCCCGAACTACCGAGCTTACGCCCGAAGAGATCGCCCACACGATGCACGCCCATCCTACCCTCAACGAGGCCGTCATGGAAGCCGCGCACAGCGTCTTCGGCAAAGCGATACATAACATTTAGGAGTATGGAGTAAGGAGTACGGAGTGGGGGTATCCATCTTACTCCATACTGCGTACTCCTTACTCCTTCTATTTATGGTCAAACAACAAGACGCGGTTTTCCGTCAGGCGTATCCGGCACCGCCGTATTGGGTGGCGCGGTTTGCCGTGGCACATCCCCCTGGTCCCGGCGCGTTCGTGTTGGCTGATTTGGGTGGGCCACTGCGTGAGACGCTCTTCCCGGCTACGATCGATACCGACGGATTCACCGCGATGTTGCCGCCACGTCATCCGGCGACGCGCCTGCTGCCCGGCACGACAGTCAATATGCTTGGCCCGCTCGGTCAGGGATTCCGCCTCGGCGATGCAACGCGGCTGTTGTTGGTTGCCGAGGCGGCCTCCTTGCCGCCATTGTTGCCGCTGCTCGAAGCTGTGCCTTCGGTGGCACTCGTTATTGAAGCGCCAACACGGGTGCAACTACCACCACCGGATCGTTTCCCACTGACCGTTGAGCTGACGCTCGTGACGCGCGACGGTTCTGCCGGGTATCTGGGCCCTCTGGAATCGCAAGACCCTGCACCCGCGAACCTGGAGCGCGTCATGCCGCGTCTGGTTGAGCTGATCGCCTGGGCGGAGTGTGTGTGCTTTGCCTGTTCAAATGACCGTTATCCGGCGCTGGCCGCACTCGTGCGTGCTGCGCGTATCCAGCCCGCGGCGGACTTCGCGCAGGCGCTCGTCCAGGTTCCGATGCCGTGCGGCGTGGGGGCGTGTGAGGTCTGCCGGATAAATACGCGCGCAGGCGAAAAGCACGCTTGTACCGACGGCCCGGTTTTCGACATGATGTCGTTATGATTGAACTCGCGCCGCGCCACAAGTTTGGTTTGCCCATCACCTCGCCGGTGATGCCTGCCGCGGGTGCTTTTGGCTTTGGGGATACATACCACGATCTGGTTGATCTGCGCGTTTTGGGTGCACTCGTCACCAATCCAGTAAGTCTCAAGCCGCGTGATGCCGCGCGCGGGCAGCGCATCGCCGTCCATGGGGAGCACGACGCAGGATGCGGCTTCGTCGCGCACACTGGGCTGCCGAATCCCGGTGTGAAGCGCGTGCTGCGCCAACATCGCCAACTGTGGGAACATTTGCCCATCCCTGTTATTGTGCACCTCATCGCTACTACACTATCTGAGACGGCGAGAGCTGCGGAGAGGCTCTCCGGCATCCCCAACGTGGTGGGGCTTGAGTTAGGGCTGGTGGACAACATTACACCGCAGCGTGCGCTCAACTTGCTGGATGCAGCGTGCGCTGAGGGAGATTTGCCCGTCATCGTGCGCGTTCCTTTTACCAGCGTGGATGCACTCGCCCCGTTGCTCGCCGACCATGGCGCCGATGCGCTGACGCTCATTGCGCCGCCGCGCGCTGTCCTGCCCGTCTCCGACATGCCGGAGAACAGCGAAGTTCATCGGTACTTGCGTGGGCGGCTCTATGGTCCTGCTCTTTTCCCCCTCTTATTGAACGTCCTGGCGCGTTGGTGTTCCAAACTGCCGATCCCGGTCATTGCCTGTGGGGGCATTGCCAGCCTCGAGGATGCCATTGCTTGCCTGGAACTCGGCGCAACGGCGCTCCAGGTCGATGCGCTGCTCTGGCGCGATCCGGCAATGCTGCAACGCATCGCTGAAGGATTGGCGGCATTCGATACCTCGACGAACTGAGGAGGTCCCTTATGAAACCTTTTGCCAGGATATGGCTGGTCATTCTGACGATTTTGGTTGTGATGTCCCTGGCGTTGAACGGCTATTTCTTCCTCATTATCAGCAACGTGCAGCAGGGAGCACTGGATGCTATCACTAACGCGCGCAACAATCTGGCGACGTTGAGCAGCGAACCTATTGTGATCCCGGTTGCCATAGATCAGGAGATCCCATTTAACACCAGTGTGCCCATCAGCCAGACGCTCGTTGTCCCCCTGGATATCGATTATCCGCTTTCAACGGTGATCAATACCTACGTTGAAATCCCGCTATGGGGACGCCAGGACATTGCCCTCCCCATCGAAACCATTATTCCTATCCAATACACCCTCGAAGTGCCCATCCAGGTCGAGGTACCCATCTCGCTCACGTACCATTTGCAGACCGAAGTGCCTGTGGAAGTCATTATCCCGCCTGAAATTCGATCATCGCTGGATGAAGTGCTGCGTCAGGCAGAAACAGAATTGCAGTAATCGTTAAGACGATCATCGCCTTGACCAATTTATCAAATGGGCGTAAAATATCCATAAAAGACACCAAATTTAGCATCAAAAAAGGCGACAAATATGTATACCAAAATTATGCCGGTCAGCGACTTACGCCGCAAAACCAGTGACGTGATTGACACCGTACGCGAGGGTGGGGACGCCGTTTACATCACCCAACATGGGCGTCCGGTTGTTGTGCTTATGGACTACGCCCGTTACGAAGAACTCCTTGCCCGACTTCACGCGCTCACCGAACAAGTTGAACAGACGCAGTCAACCGTTATGCCGGCTACCAGTTACACGACGCGCCTAGCAGGTTTGCACCAGAGCGTATGGGAAGGTGTGGATACCGATACTTACCTCCAACAGGAACGTGACACTTGGGAAAACTCGCCGAACACCTGACCGGTCATATCTGTATTGGGTTGGATACTTGCGTTTTGATCTATCACATTGAACGACACCCGGTGTATTTCGCTGTCACCCAGCCGTTGCTTGCCGATATCGAGAGTGGGCATTTTGCTGCCATTGCCTCGATTCTTACATTGATGGAGATAACAGTACACCCCTGGCAATTACAGCGGAGTGACATTGTCCAAGATTATGAAGAAATCCTGATCCATTTTCCCAATCTGACGCTCGTTGACGTGACCCGAGATATTGCCGGGCAAGCCGCATGCCTGCGTGCCCAATATCACTTGCGGCCTGCCGATGCACTGCACGTTGCCACGGCTCTTGTCCACGGTGTGACGGCATTTGTCACGAATGATCGGCAGTTGATGCAGTTGCGAGAGAAGGTGCAGGTCATCCTCCTGGAAGATTGCGTTCCTGTTTAGTGTAGTACCCCAATTATCTCCTCATAGGGATCTCCTCCTGAAGAAACAGAATTTGTCACCCTGGGAAGTGACACTTCCCACTACGGTCACGCTTTGAAGAGGACTATAATGCCAGCAGGTTGGGAAGGCAGAGTGTGTACTCATGGAGCGCGCCGGTTACCAGGACCTTTGATACATGAATCTTGCCGATAATCTACAAACAGTACCTTCACAAGCGGGGGCAGATGCAGTGCAAAGACGGATGCGTGTGGAACACACGCGTGCGCTTTTTGCCGGCATCGCGCCCAGCTACGATAAGATCAACCGGCTTCTTTCGCTAGGGCAGGATCAAAACTGGCGTAAAGACGCTCTTGCCCGTGCGCAGGTTCCTCCCGGCGGAAGATTGTTGGACATTGCGACGGGAACTGGCGACGTGGCGCTATTGGCTGCTGACCGGTTTGCTGATGCGCACATCGTCGGCGCAGACTTGACGCTGGCGATGCTCGATGTGGCGCGAGAGAAAGCGCTAAAGAAAGCCGCGCGGCGGGTTCACTGGGCGAACAGCGATGGGCTGGCACTCGCCTTTCCGAGCAACACATTCGACGCTGTCATTTCTGTGTTTATGCTGCGCAATGTCCCTGACGTGGCCCAGGCGTTTACTGAGCAGGTACGGGTGGCACGACCCGAAGGCCGGGTCGTATGCCTGGAAATGACATGGCCACAGCGCTTTCCGATGACGTGGCTCTTCCGGTTGTACTTTTTTGGCGTTGCGCCGCTGCTTGGACAACTGATCGCCAAAAATCGCGCTGCATACACCTATTTACCCCAGTCTGTGAAGCGATTTCCTGCACCATTAGTTACTGCAAAGGTGATGGAAGCTGCCGGATTGCGCGAGGTTTCATGGGAACTAAAGATGTTAGGGACGGTGGCAATCTTCGTGGGAACGAAGTGATTGGGGAGTTGGGATTAACGAGGTTCAAGATTTTGAACTTTCAATTTTTGACTATTTCAAGTGGAGATTGGTTTGACGGAAAAAACAGACGCGCGGCTGGATGAACTCCGGACGCGCCAGGCACAAGCACAGTTAGGCGGGGGACTTTCCCGCATCGATCAACAACATGCTAAAGGCAAGATGACGGCCCGCGAGCGCATCGCGGCGTTGCTTGACCCTGATACATTCCAGGAGCTACAGCCTTACGTACTCCAGCACTGCGAAGATACCAGTGCGATTCACGGAGACGGCGTCGTGACCGGCTTTGGGAAAATCGACGGACGCAACGTCTGCGTGTACGCGCAGGATTTCACCGTCTATGGCGGTTCTGTCTCGTTGACGCACGCCCGCAAGATCACCCAATTGCAGGATTTGGCGCTGCGCAACGGCGTTCCCATCATCGGATTGTTCGACTCCGGTGGTGCACGCATCCAGGAGGGTGTGACGTCGCTGCACGGCTACGGCGAAGTCTTCTGTGGCAACGTGATGGCGTCTGGCGTCGTCCCGCAGATTTCGGTGATGATGGGGCCGTGCGCGGGCGGTGCCTCGTACAGCCCTGCACTCACCGACTTCATCATCATGGTGGATAAAACGTCCACGATGTATATCACCGGCCCGGACGTTCTCAAGAGCGTCAATGGTGGAACCGTCGTCGATCACGAGAGTCTGGGTGGGGCGCGTGTTCATGCTTCCGTCAGCGGCGTGGCGCACTTCATCGCTGAGGATGAAGCGTATGCCCTCGGGCTGGTACGCTGCTTGCTCAGTTACCTTCCGGCAAACAACGTGGAGAATCCTCCAAGCCTGCCGGCCGATGATGCTATCGCACCGGTGGACCTGGCGCGCCTCAATACCCTTATCCCGGATGATCCCAACATTCCCTACGATATGCACGCGGTGCTCGATGGGGTGGTGGACCGGGGGAGCTTCTTCGAGGTTCACGCGGCGTGGGCGCGAAATGCCCTTGTGGGTTTTGCGCGGCTGGCGGGGCAGGTGGTAGGCATTGTTGCACAGCAGCCATTGGAGAAGGCCGGCGTCATCGACATTGATGCTTCCGACAAAATTGCGCGTTTCGTGCGCCTTTGCGATGCCTTCAATCTGCCGCTGATCACTTTCGTGGATTCGCCCGGTTTCCTGCCTGGCATAGCTCAGGAGCACAGCGGCATCATCCGCCACGGGGCGAAGATTATCTATGCCTATGTTGCGTCCAACGTGCCTAAAATCTCCGTCGTCATCCGCAAGGGCTACGGTGGGGCATACATCGTAATGAGCAGCAAGGCCATTGGCGCGGACCTGCATCTGGCCTGGCCGTCGGCAGAGATCGCGGTG
>JAFGSL010000311.1 GCA_016934645.1 Anaerolineae bacterium | reverse complement strand
GCGCAGGCCGTGCCGCACCAGCCCGTCGACGTGCAGGCGTTGGGCGCCGACTTTATGGCGTTCTCCGGGCACAAGATGTGCGGGCCGGGCGTGGGCGTCCTGTGGGGGCGCTACGAATTGCTAGAAGCGATGCCCCCCTTTCTTTACGGCGGGGATATGATCCGCACCGTCAAGCGTGATCACGCCAAGTGGAACGACGTACCCTATAAATTCGAGGCTGGAACGCCCGCCATCGCCGAGGTCATCGGGCTAGGCGCAGCGGTCGATTTTCTCGCCACCATCGGGATGGAGGCCATCCATGCCCACGAACAGGAGATCGTCGCCTACGCACTGGCGCGTCTGGCGGAACTGCCTACAGTTCACGTGCTCGGTATTGGCGACGCGAAGCGTGACCGTACACCAGAGCGCAGCGGGGTTGTCGCATTCTGGATAGACGACATTCACCCACACGATATCGCCGCCATTCTCGATACGGAAGCGGTTTGCGTGCGCGCCGGGCATCACTGCGCGCAACCGCTGCACGATCGCTTCAACCTGGCTGCAAGTACGCGCGCCAGTTTCTATATCTACAATGACAAAGATGACGTGGACGCGCTCATAGAGGCGCTCCACAAAGTCATCAAGATGCTGGGGCGATAGGACCAACATTCGGCTTTGGACACTGAATTTTAGACTATTCTCGGAGGTACTGATGAGTAGTGATCTATATCGTGAACAGTTGCTAGACCATTATCACAATCCCGATAACTTCGGCGTGCTCGACAACGCTGAGGTCAATATCGAGATGGACAATCCCACGTGCGGGGACATGATCCACCTGACGGCACACCTGGACAGCACAGGGCGCGTCGCCGAGGTGATGTTCGAGGGGCAGGGTTGCGTCATCAGTATGGCCTCGGCGTCGATGTTCACCGAGCACGTCAAAGGCAAAACGTTGGAGGAAATCGCCGCGATGGGCCTGGCCGAAATCGAGGATATGATGGGCGGCGTGAAATTGAGCATGGGCCGGGTGAAGTGCGCGCTGCTACCGCTCAACGCAATGAAACAGGGGCTAAAGGAAAGCGGAGCACTATAAACTCACGCCTGGGAGTGCTAAGGGAATAGAACAGGTGGGCGCAGAGAACTGCGCCCGCCTTTCATTGTGGCTCAACCGGGTAATCGCCCCCGTCACCTGAACGGCGAGGGCATTATGACGATCTGCTGAACGCGCACCGAGACCGCCTCAGGAATGACGTTCTGTATGATCACCCCTTCCGGAACATCAACTAGCGGGATGATGGTGTAATCTCCGGGCATCAAGTTGGTCAGATCCAGTACAACTTGCACGTCCCCTACCTGCAACTGCTCCATCACCGCCAATGGCCCGCTCAAGATGAGCACAACGGCTTCCACACTGGTAGAAGCGCTCACATCGGGGGACAAGCCGCGCAGCGTCGGCGTTACCGCCAACGTCACCCCAGTCTGAATAGCCTCGATGGTCAAACTGACCGTCACGTAAGGACGTGGGGGCGAGATGAGCGACAGCCCTTCCAACATCTGCAAAGCCACCGTCGTTGTCAGACTTTGTGTCAGCGTGTCCAGGCTGACGGGTTGGGTGAGTAGGTAGCCAGGAACTTCGCGCACCACTTCAACACGCCCGTAGACTTTGACGAGTTGCGGATTGACCTCAAGATTGGTGATGCGATACCCAGAAGCCGGTTGCCCTTCCCACGCGACCTGCACTGCAAGATCGCGCACGTATCCCAGCGGCGAAATCGGCGCATTGATGGTCACGGCTTTGGGGATAGGTTCGACGTTGGCGACCGCATGCTCGTTCTGATCCAAGAGCACCGGCTGGTAATCGCCGCGGACGTCGCTTTGTTGATCCTGGACAGAAATCGTCACCTGCGCTTGCGTCACCCTGTCGACCCACGAGGCAGGACCGCGCACGCGCACGGTCTGCGGCACAACCTGAGGTTCATCAGCCCTGAAACCAAAAAGCGGCGTCCCCTCCAGGCGGGTAGTGACCGTAATCTCTTTCTCCGCGATGTGCTCGACGGTGAGACTGATCTCCGGTGGGGTGATTTTCAGCAATTGCACGGGCGCAACCTGAACATCAACTCTGATAGGAACGGTCAAAGTTCCGGTGGTCACTTCAGAAAGGTCGATGTAGGCGCGCATCGTGTCGGAACTGAGGGTCTTCCACACAGATTGTGGCGCGCGCAATTCGACGCGCACACGGGTCCCGTTCATCCCATAAGCGAACATACCCTCGTCTAACCCGTTGATTTCAATCGGGATAGACGAGCCGAATGGCGCTTCTAGCGTCGGGTCTTTCGCCTCTGTCGCTACAGCCCAAAAGAAAAAAGCCAGGAGCAACGAGAGAAACAGCAGACCGAGGTTGCGTCCGAACCAACGACTCACACCCGCATACCCTCCTCGACCTCTTGAATGGGTCGCACTGCGCTGCGGCGCATCTTGCGGAACATGCCACGAGACGAGCGGACTTTGGGAACGAGGAAAGCACGTAAAATGGACTCCAGGCGCTTGGCATCGACATCGCGGATGATACGCCCGTTGTGCGTCAACGAAATTTGTCCACGTTCTTCCGACACCACGACAGCTACGGCATCGCCCTCTTCCGTGACGCCGATGGCCGCCCGGTGGCGCAGGCCGAGTTCTCGATCCGCCAGAAACGCGGCGGTCAAGGGCATAACGCAGGCGGCCGCGGCCAGCCGCCCGTTACGGATGATGACGGCCCCATCGTGGAGAATGACGTGATGATCGAAAATGGACATCAATAGCTCCGGCGTCACTTCCGCATCAACGGGCACGCCGGTATCGACATATTCTTGCAAGCCGGTCTGGCGCTCGAAAACGATCAATGCTCCTACATCGTGCGCAGCCATATACGTAACGGCCTTGACGACGTTGGTAATCATCGTCTCCAGTTTCGCGTTATCACCAGGTTCGACCAACAGGAGCGGACTGCGTCCCAGTTGTTCCAAGGCGCGACGCAATTCCGGCTGGAATAGCACCGGGATACCCACCAGGAGCGCCGGGAGCAAGCTTTCGATTAGCCAGGAGAAAGCCCGCAATTGTACCAGACGCGTCAGCAGGGCCAAGGAGATGAGCAAGGCGGTGATGCCGCGCACCAATGGAACGGCGCGCGTCCCCTTAATGGCATAGAAGACCCAGAAAAAGAAGAATGCCACGATCAGTATATCCAGGCCGTCAATCCAGGTTATGCGTTCCAACAACCACACTAAATTCCACATCGGTGCTTACAACCTAAACCCCTCACACGCTTATACACTATGAACGCGGAGCCGCCGAGGGCGGTTCTTGTCCGGTCAACTCACGGTACAAATCGACGTAGCCATCTCTGTTAGGCGGTTCCAACGCCAGGATCGCAGTCACCGTCTTGATGGCGGCCTCCTTCTGCCCGGCATCAAGTTGCAGTCCACCCAGCACGTCCAGATGTTCCAATGCTTCCTCGCGCTTGCCGATATTGAGATACAGTTGCGCGCCCCTGGCGCGTAACGGGATATTGTCAGGCTCGGTGGCAATCAAATCTTCCAACACGATCAGTGCTCGATCGACATTGCGCCCTTCGAGGTAAAGCTTGATCAACTTATCAAGCGCATTCAGCCCCAACTGCGGGCGGCCGGTGCGCGGATACAGCCGGTAGAGTGCCAGATAGGCGCGTTCATCGGCTGGCGCGATCCGCAAAATCGTCTCATTGTTCTTGATTGCGGACAACCAATCCAGCCGCTGCAGATCGAGATCGGCCATTTTGTGCAAAATACGGACTTCCCAATGCTTCTCTGGGTTGCCGCGCGGCGCCAGACGCATCGCCTCGGTGTACACCTCACGAGCGCGCTC
>JAFGSL010000310.1 GCA_016934645.1 Anaerolineae bacterium | reverse complement strand
GTGGCGATGGGCAACGTCTACAACTGCGGGACCGATCCCTATACCAGCCTCTACGAGATGCCCTTTATCTTCAACGCCGACCGCACCCGCTGGAGTGCAGACGGCTTCGACTGGACCGTTATCCCGGTCCCCGATGGCAACGCCGCCCCGGTGAGCGAGGATTACAACGTTATCGAGAGCAACATGTCGAACCCTGTTACCGCCGACCTCGACGGCGACGGCAATCTGGAGATCATCTTCTCTTCCTACGATGGCCGCGTCCACGCCTACTGGCTGGATAAAACGCAGCACGGCAACTGGCCGTTTGTGGTCTATCCCCACAGCTACCCGCTGCGGTTCGCCTCCGAGCCGGTGGTGGCCGACCTGGACAACAACGGTTACGCCGAAGTGCTCTTTACCACGTGGGCGCAAAAGGGCAGCGGCCAGACCGGAAAATTCTACATCCTGGACTACTTGGGCAACCTGTTGCACGCGGTCAATTTACCCGCGGCCTTCGGCAGTCCAACCTGGAACGGCGGATTGGCCGCCCCCACGCTGGACGACATCGACGGCGATGGTGAGCTGGAGGCGGTCATCAACACCGCCCATTCCGGCTTCGTGGCCTACGATCTGCCTGGCACGGCGGACGCCTATGTCTTCTGGGGCACTGGACGGGGCAATTACCGGCGTACCGGCAATGTGTTATACGGTTCGCTTCACAACTTAACCAAGAGTGTGCAACCGACGCTGCCCGGTCCGGGCGACACGTTGACCTACACTATCGTCTTGCACAATCCCGGCCCCAAACTGCCTGCCGCTCGCGTGACCGACACGCTGCCGTCCGGCGTCCACTATCTGGGGGATCTGTGGGCTTCGTCCGGCAGCTATGGGATTGCCGGGGACGTCATCACCTGGAGCGGGAGCGTCTCGGTGCGGCAGCCCGTCACCATCACGTTCGGCGTTACCGTCGGCCTGGGCATCGTCCAGCCAACCTACATCGACAACATCGCGCTGATCGACGATGGCCTGGGCAACCTGTGGTCGCGGTCAGCGGGCGTGGTCGTCAATGGGTACGTTGTCTATCTGCCGCTCGTGATGCGATGAGGTGGCGCCCCCCTTGAATCCCCCCCGATGGGGGGAGACTTTTGTTCTCCCCCCGTCGGGGGGAGTTAGAGGGGGGACGCCTGTTCAGTAAATGGTCTTACCCGCCGGTGGCGCGGTCGGAGACCGGCCACAGCTTTGAGAGAGCGCACAATGCTCAGAGAGGATCGTCAGATCCCTGACTCCGGCACATGGCCGGGGATCTGGCGATCCCCTTAAAGCTGTAAACCAGGGTGTAAGTCGTGAACGGTTATTTGTGCCGCACTACGAGCACCGGTCGCCCTGCGTGCTCGACGATCTTGTCGGTGATGCCGGGGGCGAAGTAGCGGCGCAGGCTTTGCGCGGCGTATGTGGAGCCGAGGGCGACCATATCGTATTCGCCCTCGCGGATTTCGGACAGGATTTGCTCGGCGACAGGGCCGTGCCGCAGCTTGATGCCGGTTTCGATCCCCTGGCTGCGCAGCGTCTCCTGGCAACTTTTCAGATTGCGTCCTTGGAGCGTGTCCGTCTGGAGCAGGGCACCCCAGGCATCTTCCATTTCCCGCAAAACGGGATAGCTGAGCTGCGGTTGGGGGATGACGTACAGCAGCGTGACCTCGGCTCCCGCACTCACGGCGATGTGCTGCACCATCTCCATCGTGGTGGCGGGATACCACAGGTCGCCGCTGCACAGCAGGATGTTGCGGACTGCCGGGCGGTCGAACGGCACGACGAGCACGGGCGCGGTCACGTATTGCAGGATGCGGCGGGTGGACGGGCCGCGCAGCCAACGCCGCAACCGCCCACGTTCTACCAATCCGACGATTACCATGTCGTAAGTAATGGCCGTGCCCTGCGCGACGACTGCGTGGCGGATCGGCATAGGATGCAGCACGGTCTCGCAGGAGATGCCTTCCGCCGTCAGGCGCGCGCAGATGTCTGTCAGGGTTGCGGTGAGGGCGGCCTCCTGAGCCGGCTCTTCGCAGGCTCCCAACAGCGTGATGGAGACTTCGAGCGTACGTGCCAGCCGGATGCCGAACGCCAGCGCGCCCTCGCTCTTGGGGGTTCCGTCGGTGCACAATAACAGGTTCATGCTCTTTTCCTCCTAGTCCTCCTCCCGCGCGCGGGAAGGAGGGAGAAAGTCGAAATGTGTGTTTTTGGACACGCGCAGCGTGTCCAAAAACACACAGTAAGTTTTCCTACCGGAAGATGACGATGCCGAGGATGCCGGCGGCGAGCAGCACCAGCGTCGGCGGAATCTTGAAGAGCAGCAGCGCTGCCAGACTCGCCGTCCCCAACACGAACGGCGCCCATCCCTGCCAACCCTTGTCGCCGACGACCTGGTAGGCCGTCACCAGCAAGAGCGCGGCGAGCGCGGGCGTCAGCCCTTTGACGAAACTGCCGATCCAGGCCTCGTTGCGCAGGCGCGTGAGGAGCATAGCGACGCCGAGCATGATGACCGTCGGCGGCAGGATCGCGCCGATGCAGGCGACCACCGCACCGGCAATGCCGCCCACGCGGTAGCCCACGAACATCGCCATTTGCAGGGCGTCGGACCCCGGCAGCACGCTCGAATAGCCCACCGCCTCGACAAACTCTTCGCGTGTCATCAACTTGCCGACCGTCTCGGAGTAGAGCAGCCCCGCCGACGCCGGCCCGGACGTGGTCAAGAGATTGACCTTGAGAAACGTCACAAATAACTGCCACAAGTTGTCCATCATACCTCCCTGAAAACTCGTCACTCGCAACTCGCAATTCGTAATTCGTAATTCGAAATTCGAAATCAGTACAATTCGCCTTCCAGGTACGCGCGCGTTTTGGCTTGTTGGGGATGGTGGAAGATCTCTTTCGCGGGCCCTTGTTCGATCAGCTCGCCCAGGTACATGAAGATCACGTAATCGGCCAGGCGGCGCGCCTGGCGCAGCACGTGCGTCACCAGGATGATGGTGTAATTGCTTTTCAGTTCCACCAGCCGCCCCTCGATGCGCTGCGCGGAAATGGGATCCAGCGCGGACGTGACCTCGTCGCACAGCAGCACGTCCGGCTCCACCGCCAGACCGCGCGCCAGGCACAGCCGCTGCTGCTGCCCGATGGACAGCGCCGTCGCGGGAGCGTTCAGGCGATCCTTCACCTCGTCCCACAGCCCGGCGGCGCGCAACTCTTTCTCCACGATGGCGTTCAGCGCGTCGCGCTGCCGCACGCCGTACAGGCGCGGCCCGTAGGCCACGTTGTCGTAGATCGACATCGGCAGGGGAAAGGGTCGCTGCGCCAGCAGGCCGATGCGCTTGCGCACGTCCGTCACATCCACGCCGGGCGCGTAGACGTCTTGCCCGTCGAACAGAATTTTGCCCCACACGCGCACGCCGTCCAACAATTCCGTCAGCCGGCTGATGGAGCGCAGCAGCGTCGTCTTGCCACAGCCCGACGGCCCGATGATCGCGGTAATCTGGCGCGCCGGGATGTCCACGCTCACGTCGCGGATGGCGCGCTGGCTGCCGTAGGCGACGTTCAGGCCTTGAATCTGGATCAGGGGATCGTTCAATGCATCGCTCATAATGCTACCTCAGCGGATGATGTGCCGCGACAGGCGGCGGGTCAGGCTGCGCGCGCCCAGGCTCAGCCCCAGCACGATGATCGTCAGCACCAGGGCCGAGGCATACGCGCGCTCCTGCACCTGCGGGACCGGCGTCCCAAGCTGGAAGAAGACCGCCAGCGGCAGCGACGCCACGGGCCGCAGCAGCGTGGTTGGCATGCGGTCGGTGTACCCGGCGGTGAACAGCACCGAAGCCGCGTCGCCGATGCCGCGCCCGCAGGCCAGCATCACGGCGGTCAACAGGCCGGGCGCGGCTTGCCGCAGGATCACGCGGGTAGCGGTCTCCAGGCGCGTTGCGCCCATCGCATACGAGACCTCTTTCAATTCGGGGGGCACCATCAGCAGCACTTCATCCATTGTGCGGATCATGACCGGGAACTCCAGCAGCGCCAGCGCGATGATGCCGCCGAGCAGCGAGGCGCGCAGTCCCAGCACCAACATCAACGTGAAGCCGAACGCGCCGTAGACGATGGACGGCACGCTCCACAGCACGTCCAGCGAGAGGCGGATGAGGTCGAGCAGCCGGTTGCGTTTGGCGAAGATGTGCAGGTAGAGGACGACGGCCAGCGCGGGGAAGAAGCTCAGCACTGTCGCCGCGGCTACCAGGACCAGCGAGCCGGTGATCGCGTTGAGGATGCCCCCCTCTTTGCCCAGATAGTAGCCGCCTTTGGGTGTCTGGGTCAGCATCGCCAAGTTGAGCGCGGGCAGTCCTTTCACGAGCACCGTCCCCAGGATGGCGACGACGCTGCCTACGACCAGCGCCAGCGAGGCGATCATCAGCCCCTTCATGATGCGTTCTTCGAGATGTTTGTTGATTCTCATTACCTGCTCTCCATTGAATGTAAACCACTAAGACACCAAGTCACAAAGAAAAACTGATAAAACTTCGTGTCTTTGTGTCTTCGTGGTAAAAATTCCGTTTGTCGTTTATGCTGCGGACTTGATCGCCCGCGCGAGGACGATACGCGCGATGATGGTGAAGATAAGGACGACGATCAACAGCACGAGCGCCGCCGCCAGCAGCGCGGCATCGTACAACGGGATGGACATCATCTCGCCGTAGTTGTTGGCGATGAGCGACGGCAGGGTGTAAGACGGGTCGAAGATCGAGCGGGGGATGCGGGCGACGTTGCCCGTCACCATCATTACCGCCATCGTCTCGCCGAAGGCGCGCGAGAAGCCCAGGACGATGGCGGCGATCACACCGGGTCGCGCCCGGCGCAGCACCACGCTCTTGATCATCTGCCAGCGCGTCGCGCCCAGGGCCAGCGCCGCTTCGCGCATCCCGAAGGGCACCGCGCTGATGACCTCTTCCGTCACCGAGATGATGATGGGGAAGACCATCACTGCCAGCACCACGCCGCCCGCCAACACGCCGTATCCGGTGGGATTGTCGGCGCGGAACAGGGGGATGAAGCCCAACGTCCGGCTCACCCAGGGCGTCACGTAGTCGCGGACGACCGGCACGACGGTGAGTGTCCCCCACACCCCGTACACCACCGAGGGGATGCCCGCCAGTAGGTCGATCACCGGCTTGATGCCCTGACGCAGGCGTGCGGGCGCGTACTCCGCGAGGTAAATCGCTGACAGCAGGCAAGGGGGCACGGCCAGGAGCATCGCCAGGAGCGTGACGGCCAGTGTGCCGACGATGAACGGGAGAAAACCAAACTCCCCGCGCAGTGGACTCCACTTGGACGAGGTCAGCAGGCTGCCCAAGGGCTGGATGTCCAGCAGCGGCTGCGCACGGGCGAGCAACGCCAATCCGATGGCGATCACCAACGTGGCTGCGATCCACGTCAGCCCGCCCATGGCATGCCCCGCGCTGCGGTCTTTCAACCGGCGTAGGTGTGGTTTATGGGTCATGACGCCGTTACTTCAGGTTCGCCAGTTCGGCTTCCAGTTCTGTGTTTGTGAGGGGGATGTAGCCGGTGGATTCCACAAACGCCTGACCATCGGTGAGCACCCATTCGATGAAGGCCAGTGTGATGCCGGTGGGTTTGCCCTTGGTGACGAGATTGAGCGTGCGCGCCGGGGGAGACGGATAGCGCCCGTCGGCGATGGCGGCCATAACGTCCTTCTTAATGGTGTAGAAATCTTCGGCGTCGTCGATGGCGGCGTTGTCATTGCGATCGAGGGGTAGAATTTGCAGCCCCTCCACCGGCTTGCCGCTGTCGGCATCGTAGGCGAAGTTGAGGTTGTTGTAGCCGATCCCCAGCGGGTCCTGCGTGACGGCGCTGGCGAGTCCGGGATCGCCGTAGACGGCTACGCCTTGCAGGTCTTCCTGCTTGAGTCCGCCCAGGAACCCCGCCCAGGTTTCCGCCGCGCCGCAGGCGTCCGAGCGGGTGTAGACGTGGATTTCGTCGGTGATGGCGGGATCGCCGAGGACTTCACCCCAGGTCGTGATTTCACCGTGCCAGATGCCCTTCAACACGGTCTGCGTCGCACCGCCGGCTTGCAGGCGGGCCAGGTGGGGATTGTTCGCGCTGATGGTGGGCAGGACGGCGTCGCGCGTCACCTGCACGCGGAAAGCGCCTTGCTCCACTTCGACGGGTTGGATGTCGCGGGACACCATGCCGATGTCGACCGCGCCGCCCAGTGCATCGGCCATCCCTTTGCCCGCGCCGCCCGCCGAGATGTCGAACTGCACGTCAGGATAGACCTTCTGGAACTCTTCACTCCACGTGACCACCATCGGGTACAGCGCCCACGCGCCGGAGATGGCAATGTCGCCCTGCAGGCCGTCGCCGTCTGACGCAGACTGTTTTCCGCCACAGCCGCTTAGCGCCAAACCGAGCAATCCGCACACGGCGAGGACACACAGCATTTTCTTCATGATGTTAACCCTCCACTTTCGTGATTTGAATGCCAGGTGCATTATAGCACTGTAATGATTCACCGCAGAGGAACACCACGGATTGAAGAAATAGACGGTACTAATGTGCTATGGTTGTCCTCCAGGTGCAGCCGGTTGTTTCTTTAATGTCGCCATCCCGAACAAGAAGCGCATGAAGTTGATGCGTCGGACAAACACCTCGTACAGTAACAAAACTGTAGGGAAGGAAATCAGCAAGATGAGGAAAAACTTCGCCAGGACACCCATCTCCAACGGGACGATAAACCATCCGACGGTCAGGATCACGGTCTGGTGAAATAGATAGAAGGGCAGGACGGCTTCATTGCTGTAAGCCAGAAACTTGCTGTTGGAATTCAGATACTTGGCCGCCAGACTTAACAGGAAGACGGTTGCGCTCCAACTGGAAATGCTCCAGGCTGTTTCATAGAGGAAGTAACCGAGTGAAAAGCCTTGACCGGGTATGCCGCCATCGAAGCCCAACGCGAATAACGCCCCGCCGGCCAGGGCTATGAAAAATACAAACCACATCGGCAGACAGAACCAGCCGTGGCGTTTGATGCTTGCGGTGAAGCGATCGTCTCCGGCGATGATGTAGCCGTAGATGAAATACAGCGCAAACCAGAGGGTCTCGCCCCACGTCCGGCCGCCTGTCACGGGAAGCCAGCGGGTACCCATGCGGACAAGGTAAAGCGGAATTATGAACAGAAATATGCCTCCCCGGCGCGATGCCCATCCCGCCAACCGGTCGATGAAGCGCACTCCTCGCTCAGATTTGAGGAAGAGGAGCACCGGCAGTGTGAGCACGGTCACCACAATGAGCATCTGATTGAACCATAAATGGCCGGTGAATCCATAGGGTACGAAGGAGAGGGGGTAGCGAAGGATGGGAAGAGTGAAAATATTGCCGGGCAGACTGCGAAAGTAGGTAGGCAAATACTGCCAGAACGTGCCGGTAAACTGCCCGTGCGTGACGGCCTCAAAGTAGGCTTGCGGCACGACGAGGATGAACAGGCCTACCGTGTACATAGGAATCACGATCCGCTTGAATCGCTCGACGAGGTATTGTCGTGTCGTTCGCCGCCTCAACACGTAGTTGGTGGCGAATCCGGCGGCAAAGAAGAACATTTCCATCAGCCACAGCCAGAGGAAAATGCCGCGCATCACCGCCCATATATCGTTTTGTTGTTCCACCGGCGCTTTGACGTGCCAATCTTCCGTACAGAAAAAGCGGGTGCAATGCAAAACAAAGACACCCAACATCGCGATGACTCGCATCCAGTCAATGTCGTATCTGCGTTCCTTCATGGTTTCATCTCCTTTGTTAAGATTGACCTAATGAACAATACAACGAGCTTGACTTCAGGTGCGACGCGCTGCCGGATGCAGACATCGCGGATGCGGACATCCGCCCGGTGCGTCGCACCTCTTGAAAATGCTAATGACTATTGCTCCGACGTGCGCGCGCAACGGAACCCCAAAAACTGGAGGGTGATGTCTGGTGTAGTATAAAATCGCATGAAGGAGCGGAAGGGCAGTGAGATGGGGCCCCATTGCCCTCCCCGTAACACACGACTCGTTCCACTCTCTGGTCCTGGGGGATTCGCATAAGGTGAATTGCTGTAATAGTCATCGTTGAACCAATCATTAACCCATTCCGCCACATTGCCCGCCATATCTAACGCCCTGTAAGGACTGGCGCCGGTCGTATAGTTGCCTACCTTGCTTGTATCACCTACACAAGATACAGTAGAACTGCTGATGTAAAGTGTGGCATTCACCCGTGAGCAATCCGGAGCTTCGTCACCCCACGGGTAAGTGCGCAGCGTAGTCCCGCGCGCGGCCTTCTCCCATTCCGCTTCTGTGGGTAGGCGTTTGCTCGCCCATGTGCAGTAGGCATTGGCGTCGCTCCACGAAACGTAGATGACGGGATACTGGTCATAGGTGGGATTATCGAAGTATGAAGGATGTGTATAGGAACTGCTTTGTGCAGGTGGGGTGCATACGCCAGCATCCACACAGGCGCGGTACTGCGCGTTGGTCACTTCGTATTTGTCGATATAGAAAGCGTCGAGGTGTACTGCATGAAGCGGTAACTCATAGTAGGGGCAATCACTGCCACCGTTGTGCGCCGGGTCGCAGCCCATTTGGAATTCACCGGCAGGTACGAGGACCATCTCACCTGGCGCCACTGGTGCAAAATTGCGCAGGGCCAGTGGCAGGTAAACATAGTGCAATTCCTGCCACTCGATCATCACTTCCCTGGTCGCCGTGACCACCGTCGAAGGTGCAGAGCAGTTCTCCGCCGTGAGGGTCAGCGTATATGTGCCAGGCGTCGTCCAACGGTACACGGCGTCTGCTGTTCCCTGTCCTGTAGCCGGCGGGGGTGTCCATACATAGGTAATCGGTGGTGTCGCAGTGATAGGTGTTGCGACGGCTTGGAAATGGTAATTTCCACCGATGTAGAGTGTGCTGGTGACACCGATAGGACCAACAATGGACACACCTGACAGCGATATACAAACCGTCGGAAAGACGTAAGTCGCCCCCTGATTCTCCTTGCCGTTGATGTCTGCGGATAATGCCCCAATCACAGCTATATCGTCGCCGGCTGCCACAGAGTCTCCGAACTGGTCATTTGTCGCGCCATCGGCAGCGATTAATTTAGCGCCCTGTCCCCACACATCAGTTCCGTCCCGGTTACGATAGAAGACATAGGCTGCACCCTGAGCAAGGTTCTCAGCCACAGTAACTCCATGCGCCCCGACCACGATTATGTCGCCATTGATCGATACAGAGTCCCCAAAATAATCCTCTGCCGCGCCGTCCATAGCTGTAAGCTTGGATATCTGTCCCCATGCGTCCACGCCATCCCTGTTCCGGTAGAAGACATAGGCTGCACCCTGATTGGCATTGCTACCCACATCGGCAACATTGGCTCCAACGACGGCTATATCGCCGCTGACTGACACGGAACTACCAAATAAATCCGCCCGCTCTCCGTCGGTGGCAGTTAACTTAATAATTTGTTCCCAAGTATCAGTACCGCCATAGTTGCGGTAGAAGACGTAGGCCGCGCCTTGATTGAAGTTGCCGCTGACGTCAGCCCACGGTGCTCCAACCACAACTGTGTCGCCGCTGACCGACACGGAAGCACCAAAGGAGTCCAGCGCCGCGCCAATGTCGGCGGTGATCTTGATAACTTGGCCCCAGGCATCAGCTCCGCCATGGTCACGATAGAAGATATAGGCCGTACCCTGTTTAACATCACCGCCGAATGGGTCCCCGACAATGACTGTATCGCCGCTGACTGCCACAGATCGCCCAAAACCATCCGATGGTACACTATCGACGGCGGTGAGCTTGGCAGCCTGCCTCCATGAGTCTGCCCCGTCTCGATTCTGGTAGAAAATATAGGCTGCACCCTGGTAAATGTACCCACCATCCTTCCCGGGTGCGCCGACAACGATGGTATCACCGTTGACCGCCACGGAGATACCAAAGTAGTCGTCCTCCGCCCCGTCGGCAGCAACGAGCTTGGCGACCTGGCCCCAAGCGTTCATGCCGCCTTGGGTGCGATAGAAAACATAGGCCGCTCCCTGTCGCTGGTTATCGCCGACATTGGCATTTGACCCGACCACGGCGATGTCACCGCTGACGGACACCGAGACGCCAAATTCATCACTCGCTGCGCCGTCTGCAGCGACGAGTTTGGCGACCTGAGATTGGAGAGCCTGCCAATCCGCCGGGGTCAGGCCGTCCGGTACCGGCGGATCGGTCATCGCGCCGTGGACCGGCTGCCACGCGCGGCTGCCCAGGCACAGCAGAGCCAGGCCCAGACATACCGTCAACAAACGGTTACGCATCCTTAACGTGTTCATTCCATACTCCTTTCGTGATGTGAAATTTGATGGGACGGCACTTCTTTGGGAAAGCGGTCCGTCCCTTGTGGTTAAGGACTCAGGTGTGACGCACTTGGCGGATGCAGACATCGCGGATGCAGACATCCGTGCGAAGTGCGTTGCACCTCTGGAAAATGCCGATAGCTATTGCCCTGACGTGCGCGCACAGCGAAAACCTAAGCCTTCACCACGATACGTAGCCCCGCTCCCAAGACGGAGAGCTGTGCGGATGTGCATCGCGTCGTTGAGATACCCACCGCCGCGCAGCACACGATGAACTCCACTGGCTGGTCCCTGTGGATTCGCGTAAGGTGAACTGCCGTAATAGCTGGCATCATACCAATCGTTCACCCATTCCCATACATTGCCCGTCATATCCAGCGCGCTGTAAGGGCTGGCTCCGGTGAGATAATTACCCACTTGGCTGGTATCGCCTACACATGCATTACTCCAACTAGATGCATAGTTCACCCGCGAGCAATCCGGCGCTGTGTCGCCCCACGGGTAAGCGCGCACTGTGGTTCCGCGCGCGGCCTTCTCCCATTCCGCCTCTGTCGGCAAGCGTTTGCCCATCCACGCACAGTAGGTATTAGCATCGGTCCACGAGACGTAAATGACGGGGTACTGGTTGTAAATGGGATTGTCGAAGTACGCGGGACGGGTATAAGAGTAATTATACGCGGGCCAGTTGCACACGCCGGCATTCACACAGGCGCGGTATTGGGCATTGGTCACTTCGTATTTTTCTATCGTGTAGGCATCCAGGTAAACGGTGTGCAGTGGTAGTTCGTGACTCTCGCAACTGAAGCCGCCATTATGGGCTGGGTCGCAGCCCATCTGGAATTCTCCGGCGGGCACAAAAACCGTCTCGCTGGGAGGAGGGGCAGCACCCGTGGTGAAGTTCCATACGGGCCCTTCCGTAATAGCTCCGCGGTTGTCCTGGGCCACGATCTTCCAATAGTAATGCGTGTTAGGAGCCAGCGTCCCCGGATCATAATGGGTGTCAGACTGATTATCTGAGCGAAGGATTGCCGGCGAAGCATTGTCAACCTCGAAATACACGTCGTAGGTCACGCGATCACCGGCATTAGGGTCACCCCCCTCCCAACTGAGGATGGTGGAATATATCCCCTGGTTAGTAGCATCGTCGTCCGGTATAGGACTGGATGACATATTGGGTGGAGTGTTCGGCGGATAGTCACGTATCACCAGCGGCAGGTAAATGGGGTGTGATAGCTCTTGCCTTTTAATCACCACCTGTCGGGTCGCCTTTAACACCGTTAGAAGCGGCGGGCAGTTCGCCACTGTAAGGGTCACTGTGTATGTTCCCGGCGTTGTCCAGCGATACACGGTTTCTGCGGTGCCTTGTCCTGAAACTGGGGCCGGCATCCAGGTGTAGGTGATCGGTAAAGTGGCGCTTGTCGGCGTCGTGACTCCCTGGAAATGGTAGTCCGCGCCGATATAGAGGGTGCTGGTGACGCCGATGGGGCCAGCGATGGATACATCCGTCAGAGGAGTGCAATCCGTCGACGCAAAAACGTAGGCTGCGCCGTGAGCATACTCGCTGCCCCAGTAAGCTTTCCTGGCACCGATGACGGCTGTGTGATCACTGAGCGATATGGAGGCGCCAAACTCATCTTCGTCTGAGCCATCGGAGGCGGTCAGTTTGGTCACCTGGCCCCAAGCATCAGAACCACCCAGGTTGCGATAGAAGACGTAAGCTGCGCCCCGGAAATGGTTGGAAGATTCGCTGTCATTCTCTCCGACGACGGCGATATCATCCTGGACCGACACAGAGATGCCAAAACTCTCTCGGCCTGTGTTGTCGGCAGTGAGTTTCGTCACCTGACCCCAGGCATCGTTCCCGCCTTGGTCACGAGAAAAGATGTGGGCCGCACCTGCGGTATAGTTATCGCCGACGTCAGCGCCCCACGCACCAATGATGGCTGTGTCGCCGCTAACCGATACGGATTCACCAAAGTGATCCCCCACTACGCTATTGTCAGCGGTCAGCTTAGCAATCTGCCCCCAGGTATCGGCGCCGCCTTGGTTGCGATAGAACACGTAGGCTGCGCCCTCGTTGATGTTGACCCCGCCCGCCCCGACTATGACCGTATCGCCGCTCACCGACACGGAACTGCCAAAGTTATCCGATCCCAGGCCATCGGTAGCAGTGATCCCGGCAACCTGCCCCCACGCATCTGCTCCACCTTGGTTGCGGTAGAACACATAGGCTGCGCCTTGAGCGGTGTTGCCATTGATGCTAGCACCCCGCGCACCAACGATGACTGTGTCGCCGCTAATCGATATGGATCCGCCAAAGTAAGCGCATACTGCGGCGTCATTGGCGGTAAGTTTGGCGACTTGCCCCCAGGCGTCTGCCCCATCCCGGTTACGGTAAAAGACATATGCTGCGCCCTCCTGGCTATAATTCGTCCGTCAGACCGACAAAGGGTGCCCCGATGACGACTGTATCGCCACTGAGCGACACAGAGTAACCAAACTCAGTAGATCGCAATGGGCCGGATATTAGATTGTAAAAGAGCCATTTTTAACCATACTTG
>JAFGSL010000309.1 GCA_016934645.1 Anaerolineae bacterium | reverse complement strand
CAGCGGGCCGGCGCGCGGCTCGGCTTTATGATCTTGCGCTCACCGGTTCGGTGGGTATCCTGCTACGTGCTCTGCGTGAAGGATACACGTTTTCAATGCCTGCAGCCATCGAACGTATGCGCACGCATGGGATCAGGCTGAGCACGCGTGTGATAGAATTTGCACTCACGCAGGCTGGAGGGTATGGGGTAGTCCCCCGTGACTGACATCGTCATCCAAGCCGAGAGCCTGGGCAAAAAATACACCATCGGCCACCAGACGGAGCGTGGCCGCTACGTGGCCCTGCGCGACGTGCTGGCGCAAAACGCGCGCAGCTTGTGGCACACCACCACCGACCTGCTGCGCGGCAGGCCGATCATCCAGGGCAACGACCTGGAAGAGGTCTGGGCGCTCAAGGACGTGAACTTCGAGATCCGGCGCGGGGAAACGGTAGGCATCATCGGGCGCAACGGCGCGGGTAAGTCCACGGTGTTGCGCAGACGCAACACTTGGCTCAAGGTGTTGAGCCGCATCACCGAGCCGAGCGCCAGGCGGGTGACGATCAAGGGCCGCGTGGCCAGCCTGCTGGAGACCTGCCCTGAGCAAGGCCGAAGGGGTGGGCACCGGCTTTCACCCCGAGCTGACCGGGCGGGAAAACGTTTACCTGAGGGAGCAGTGATTTGACGCCGGAAGAAATTCGAACGCTCATCAGCCAAGGTGAAGGGCAACGGTTGGAACTGAAACGCTCGCTGGCCGAGCTTGAGACGGGCGTGCGGTCGGTAGCCGCTATGGCCAACACGGACGGCGGGCATGTACTGTTCGGCGTGCGGGACGACGGCGCGATCCTGGGCGTGCAAATCGGCGATCAGACCAGAGAACGGGTCGTCCAGGCCATCGCCGACAACACCGATCCGACCCTCTACCCGTCAGTGGAGTACGTGGACCTGGATGGCAAGACCGTCATCTTGATGATTGTGCCCAGGAGTGAAGATAGACCGCACCTGGTGCGAGGCCGGGCCTACAAGCGGGTGGGGGCTGCCGATGTGCAGATGAGCCGGGCGGAATACGAGCGGCTGCTGTTGGCCCGGCGTCAGCAGCCTTTTGACCAGCGATTGGTCGAAGGAGCGACCTATGCTGATTTGGGTGAGGCTAAAGTGCAAGATTTCCTGCGTCGGCGGCAGGAGGCCTATCCCGACGCAACCTCACCTGGCGCCCCACTGCCACAAGTGGTGGTTGAGATGCTGGAGGGGGCGCGGGAACGAGACGGCGAACTGGCGCCCACCTACACTGGCCTGCTCTTCTTCGGGCAGACCCCGCAGCACTTCCTGCCCCGCGCCGAGGTGAAACTGGCACGCTTCCAGGGCACGACAACACTGGCTTTCATTGACCGATTGATCGTTCACGGTACGCTGCCAGAGATGCTGGATGAGGCGGAACGCTTCATCCGGCGGAACACGCGCACGGCGATGAAAGTGGTAGAGTTCGAGAGCCTGCAGGTGACCGAGTACCCCTACGACGCCATACGTGAGGGGTTGGTGAACGCTATGGCGCACAGAGATTACCACCACAGCAGCGGCATCCAGGTCAACGTCTTTGACGACCGGTTGGAGATGATGAGCCCAGGGGAAGCACTGATCCCTCTCGGTGAGTTAGAGGGCTCCCACGTGACCCGCAACGAAACCCTGTGCCGCCGGTTCCGGGACATTGGGGAGATGGAACAGTTCGGAACCGGGATCACAAAGATGAAACGGCTGATGCGAGAGCACGGGCTGGATGAGCCTGTCTTCGAGGAGCGAGGCAGTTTCTTCAAAGTGACCTTCTGGGGGCCAGGCGAGCGCATCGTGGATCTCATTCCCCGTGCCGGGGTAACGGACTTGCGGGAACTAGGGCTGAACGAGCGGCAGATAGAAGCATTGCGACTGATGGTGAATGAGGGCAGCACGTTCACGAATCAGGCGTACCGCGAGCATTTTGGTGTCGCAAAGAAAACAGTGGTGCGAGATATCGAAGTGCTCATGGAGCTGGGGCTAATACGCCGCGTGGGGCGAGGGCGAGCGACGAGATACGTCGCTGTTGGGTTCCAAAGATGACACGATTCAAGAGGAAATGACGCGATTTATGACACGATTAGCAGTTAGAATCACAGATAAAACAAAAAAATCTGTGTTCATTCGTGCCCATCTGTGTTCTCTAACTATAGGAGCATTTCTTTGTGACTGACGTCGTCATCCAAGCCGAAAACCTGGGCAAGCACGACACCACCGGCCACCAGACCGAGCGAGGCCGCGACGTGGCCCTGCACGACGTGCTGGTGCAGAACGCGCGCGGCTTTTGGCGCACCACGGCCGACCTGCTGCGCGGCCTGTACGAATACGCAGGCGTTTATCCGCGTGCGCCTCGAAGAGTCTGCACATGCGCTGCCCAACCCTGACTAAACTCCCGCCCCCGCCGCCCGGCTGATCTAGCTGCGCATACAATCAAGGCTGTCGTCAGATTGCACGGCGGGGGATAACGTTTATAATCTATCTACATTAGAACCTATCCGAAAATTCGCCGTTGACGCACCCAAAACGCTCACAAGCATAATTTTCGGATAGAGACTTAGCCTTCTGGCGCTAGAGTGAGCGAGCGTTGGACAAGCCGAAGGGCGCAGATGTTTTCTAAAGAGAGGTAAGCATGGATACGATGACGGTGGCCTTACAATTCCCCAGAGACTTATTGGGCGCGTTGGATATTCCGCAAGAGCGCTTGGCGGACCGCTTGCAAACGCTCATCGCCGTGGCGCTGTTCCGCGAGGGCAAGGTCTCCGCCGGCAAGGGGGCAGAATTGCTTGGTATCTCCAAGCTGGCTTTTGTGCAACTGCTGGCGCAACATGGGGTGGACTATTTCACGGAGTCGCCGGAAGAACTGGCGGCTGAAGTCACCACGCTGCGACAAGTGTTGGGCGAGGCGCGCGCGTGATCGTCGTCGCTGATGCCGGTCCGCTCATCGCTTTGGCGCTGGAATTGCAGGCTGATTTACTATTGATCGATGAGGCGCGGGGGCGGCGGGTGGCCGAGATGCAGGGACTCCACCGCACCGGCGCGGT
This sequence comes from Anaerolineae bacterium, assembly GCA_016934645.1. The sequence goes on along the minus strand of JAFGSL010000309.1, from coordinate 776 downwards.
GGGGACGTTGTTAGCCGCTAAAGAACGCGGTCTGTTAGTAGCGGTCACGCCCTGGTTGAATGCGCTGCAGGCGCGTGGTTTTCGGATGGACGCGCAGCTCTATCGCGCGGCGCAACACTTGGCCGGTGAAGACAGTTGATGGGTAGGTCAATGCGTTGCCCAACCCTGACTGAACCCCCGCCCGCGACGGCGACCGTCTCCGCGCCTGCCGCCAACGCCGCGCCAACGAGGACGGAATGTTCAACCGCGACTGTCTACATTCGCAGAGTCCTTCACTAAATCTTATAAAGGATTCGCGTAGATTAGCGAGATTAGCGGTTTATTTCCCGACGACCCGACTAACGACCAAAGGACTCCCCGTGCCTGACATCGTCATCCAAGCCGAAAACCTGGGCAAGAAATACACCACCGGCCACCAGACCGAGCGCGGCGGCTACGTGGCCCTGCGCGACGTGCTGGTGCAAAACGCGCGCGCCTTCTGGCGCACCACCGCCGACCTGCTGCGCGGCAAGCCGATTATCCTGGGCAACGACCTCGAAGAGGTCTGGGCGCTCAAGGACGTGAACTTCGAGTAGGAAGAATGTGTGGTCAGGATGGCAAGAACAGAGAAGCGTATTACGCTGCTAGGGCAAGTCATTACGCCTCAGATCGTGCGCCAGGTCGTACGCGCGGCATCCCTCGTCCAGTGGGGAACGCATCTACTGCGGTTACTATCGCACCAATCCGCCCCGCTTGCAGTGGGGATTCTTGAACCCGAAGACGGGCATCGCCGTGGT
>JAFGSL010000308.1 GCA_016934645.1 Anaerolineae bacterium | reverse complement strand
GAGCGAGAAGCTGGTGAGGTGCCCGCCGTTCGTCCCGCCGAGCATGATGGCGTAGCCGCCCAGGTCGGTCGCCAGGCACAGGGCTTCGCGGGCCTCGGCGTCGTGCGGATATTCCAGCGCGCGCGGCAGGTAGTTCACCACCAGATCGATACAGGTCCCGGCGACCTCCTTGATTTTGGCGTAGTTGGCTTGGCCCACCGCCCCGTACAGCACCTCCAACGCGTGCGAGATGCCGTCCAGCGCGCCGTCCGTCGTCAGTGCAGCAGGCGCGTCGTAGGTCACGGTGTAGTCGAAGACAGGCCGCAGCGGCACGATGGCGTCATCGACGATGAGCTTCTTCTGCCCCGTGGCAACGTCCGTGATGTTCGAGTACTTGGTGAGATGCGCGGCGGAACTGGCTGCCGTCTGAATGGCGACGTGCGGCGTCAGCGCCTTGCCGCTCGCGGCGAGGGCCTGCGTGACCAGCCCCGTGCCGAAGTAATCGTCGATCTCGCCGCCGAGCGTCCGCAAGACGTCAGCCGCCTTCGTCGCGTCGATGACGCTGCCGCCGCCAAAGCTGATGACGACCTCGGGATCGAGCGCCTTCAACGCCTCGGTGATGCGAAACAGATCCTCGCGAGGCGCGTTAGGGCGCGCGCCCGGAATCTCATCCGCTTGTGCCAGTCCGGCCCGCGCCAGTGAATCCTGGATGACCTGCACGAAGCCGTCGCTGCCGGGAAACGTGCTGCGCACCAGCGCCGCCCGCTTGCCTAGCTTCGCCACACCCTCACCAACCTGCGCCAGCACGCCCGTGCCAAAAAGATACCGGTCGCCCTTGAACTCGCGCAACAACGTCCGCGCATGTGCAAAATCTGACATTTTCATCCTCCTCATAGTCCGATAGTCGTTAGTCACGTAGTCAGGTAGTCGAATAGTCACGTAGTTTTGTAGTCAAGCGACTTTTTGACTACAGGACTACACGACTACTTGACTAAATGACTGTTTATGTAATCGAAGTTAATCTCTTGCCCTAACCCTGGTTTTTGTGACACGTGGACGTAGCCTTCGTCGTCCAGCGGGTCATCCAGCGCGTTGAGCCAGGGCGCGAATCGCTCGTAATCCACGAAGGGATGCAGCAAGCCGCGCTCGTAGTATTCGCCGGGGATGCCCATCGCACAGAGGACGTGCAGGTTCGCCGAACCGCCGCCGTGGACCTCCATTCGCACACCGAAGGATTCGCACAGATGCGCCGTCTTCACCAATGGGGTGATGCCGCCGACGTCGCCCACGCCGCCCCGGCTGATGTCCGATGCGTTACGCACGATCCACTCCGCGCGAGTGTACATCTTGCCTTCCGCTGTCTCCGGGCCGACTATCGGCAGCCCCAGTTGTTCGGTCAGCCAGACGTAGGAGGCAATGCTGTGCTCGTCCATCGGCTCCTCCATCCAATAGTAGTGCAATTCTTCCAGCGCCTTGCCCAGGTAGAGCGCCTCTTCGCGGCTGTAGTAGTGGAAGGGATCGAGCATGAGCGGCATCTCATCGCCAACGGCAGCGCGGACCGCAGCACACGCTGAAACGTCGCGCTTGACGTCCGGCGCGCCGGGCACCGGTGGCTGCCAGGTGTGCAACTTGAATGCCGGGTAGCCGCGCGCTTTGCACGCCAGTGCGAATTCGGCGTAGGCTTCCGGGGTGTCCAACCCGCCAGTAAGATCGTCGCCGCACATCGTGCTTGCATAGGCGGGAACTTTGTCGCGAAAGCCACCCAGCAGCTTGTAAACCGGCTGGTTGAGCGCACGCCCCGCCAGATCCCATAGCGCCTGATCCACTACCGACAACACGCGGTCGGCAAGCGTTCCCAGGTGCAGACGCTGCCGTTCCTTGAGCTTTTGCCAAATCCGCTCGCGGTAAAAGGGATCCTCGCCAAGTAACATCGGTGCAACGATGCTGCGGATGACATCGGGGTTCGAGCCAAAGGCGTAGCCCTCGGTACCTTCGTCAGTGGCGACGCGGAGCAGAGTCTGCCGTGCCTCGTGCTCTGGGCCAGGATGCGTGTGGCCTTCAGAGTCTCGCGTGGTGTGGGATGTATAGGTGAAGGTTTGCGTGGTAATTTCAGTGATTTTCATCGTTCAGCACCTCTGTGTCTTGATCTCCCTGTAGAGTACATCAAATAAAAGGTTTCGCAACTCTTGCGAAGGTGTAAGCGAATACAGTTTGCCCCTTTTTAAGGGGTAATTGACAATTATCGAATTATATGATATTATCTGATTAGATATATATCTAATCAGATAATATGGTTTTGCGGATCTGGAGTGAGGCCTCGCCTCCAAAAAAAATTCCGCGACAAGGGAGGTAATGCTATGGATAATAGAATGCAAGTACAGAATTTTCAGGATGATTTCGATGCCATTCTCGCGTCCGATAAGCCCGATATCGACAAGCTCGCGTGGGCGTTTGAACGGATTACCGGTGATATCATCGGCTTTGCTGATCAGGAGATTGAGGTGGCGAAGGCGTTGCAAGACCGGGAGGCGAAAATCAAGGCACAGATCAAGATGGAGACGCTCAAACATGCCCGGTACATCTTTGCGATGAACTACCTGCGAATTACGGGAAGGAGAATCTGGGATGAATGAAAAGACGACGTTGACGCCTGAGCAAAATCTCGAAGCGCGGGCAGAGCTATTCAAGGCGCTGGGGCATCCGGTACGGTTGCTGATTCTGAATCTGGTGAAGATAAAGCCCCGGCATGGCGAAGAACTGGCGACGATCCTCACACTCAATCCGGCGACGATTTCGCATCACCTGAGTAAGCTTTCTGACGTGGGGCTGCTGACGGCGGAGAAAGACCAGTATTACCAGGTCTACTCTCTGTCCGGCGCGGTGCTGGAGCAACCCTTGCGCGATGTGGTATTCATGCCGCAGGCAGGTGTCACTGCTCAGGTGGAAGAAGATGCTTATCGCCAGAAAGTGCTGCGGACGTTCTTCAAATTCGGACGTCTCAAGGCGATCCCGGCGCAGCTCAAGAAGTTCCTGATCGTGCTGGAGCGTCTGGCCGAGGAGTTCGAACCGGGTCGCACGTACACCGAGCGTGAGGTCAATCAGGTCCTCGTCGAGTTCAACGACGACGTGGCCACGCTACGGCGTGGCCTCATTGATGCCGGTCTGTTGGAACGTGAGAATAGCATCTACTGGCGTGTGATGCCTGCTGAAACTGAAGAGACGTCCGATGCTTAACGCAAACACTAATACCGCCGGGGGCAAGTTCCTCCTGAGTTTGCGGCTTCAAGGGGATCACCAGATCCCCGACTCCTGCATATAGCCGGGGATCTGGTGATCCCCTCTGAGCATCGTTATCTGGGGAAAAATTTATGCCATCCTGTACTAGCGGAATCGCCGGGCGATTCTGACCCGGCGATTCCGCTAATCCTCTGTGCGCAACCACTGCGAAATGGCCTCTAGGACGCGCGTCGGTTGTGAAAAGAACAGGAAATGATCCTCTTCGGGATACACAATGTACTTCACCGCCACACCGCCGCGTTCCAAACCTCTGACCCGTTCGGTTACATACGCTATCGGAACGCGCTTGTCGGCCTGTCCGGTCACGATCAACACTGGGCGATCTGCCCAGGCAGACTGGAATGCAACTTGATCGATGACCTCGATCGCCATCACGGGCGAAATGAACATCAGGCCGCGAAAGCGCTGCGGCATCGATGCTGCCAGCAGCGAGACACCCAGCCCTCCGTTCGAAAGGCCGGCCAGATAAAGTCGGTTCTCGTCTAACTCGACGATGGTTTGTGCATCTTCCAATGCTTTCACGGCTGCATCTACCCCGCCCGGCTCTCGCCAGTTGCCGAAGCCGAAACTCGGCGCGATGATGACGTAGCCCAGTTCTTCCGCCAGACTCGACCACACCCAGGTGTAGGCTTTAAAGTTCCCCATACTCCCGTGCAAGAATATGATAACCGGCATAGAGCCTGACGGTCGATTGCGGGGAACGTACAGGTAGTAATGACCGGCGTCGTAGGGACGCCCGAACAAATCGGCATATGCCCATCCCATTGATGAACCGAGCGCGTGGAAATCAGGATCTCGCTCCATTTCCCGGTATAAATCGAGTGTAAACCCTCTAACGCGACTGGCCTGTTCGTGAGTGAAGATCGAGTCGAGATAGGGGATGACCACGAAACCCAGGTTGATCTGTTCCGCTTCCGGCACGATGTTGCTGATGGCATAACGAGGGAACCGGGTATTGGTCATGAAGTGCTGGCTTACCGGTGAGTTAGGATTGGTGTTGCCGGAAGGAGTGGCAAACAGCATACCGACCAGGATGGCGACAATAAATAGCCCCAAACCGCCACTGATCCATCCCCATAACGGGCGAGTACGATGCTGAGCAAAGCGCAGGTAGAGCGTCACGAGAAGACAGGTTAGGGCCAACCCGGCGCAGGCCAGCCACCTGCCCCAGCCGATCGCAGCGTAGAATAGCCATCCCAATGAGATAGCCAGCATCACGAGGACCAGAAGCCCGTAGAGTAGGATGCGCAATAACTTCAGGAATGTTGCCATTTCCGGACCTACCTGAGGTCAGCACTGCGGGTTCATTGACGTCTCTGTTTCAGCCGCAGCGCCATATTCAGGTGAACGAGATTGTGACGGGTGGGCGGCATCAGCAGCAGTTCAGCGAGGGTGCGACGTCCCCAGTACTCGACGATGCTGCGCGCTGCAGGGACGACTGCGCCTTCCTCCATCACCTGTTGCAGCCGGGCCGGGGCCACCTTCTGCTTGAACATCTCCGGCCCCAGCCCGGTGACATTGGCGCGCGTCTCGCGCCCAACGGTGACCCGGTATTCGCGCAACGCGGCGATGTCCAACGCTTCGCTGAGAGCGGCGACTTCATCTTTATTCATCGCGTTGCCTGTATCCACGACTGGTGCGTTGAGCCGCACCCGCCAACCTTCGCGCGCGAAGAGCTGCGGCTTCCCAGCCAGCAGCAGATTCATCGTGATATCCTCGATACGAGCCAAATGCCAGATGTGCCATGCGACGGAGTAGTCGCAGTTTCGGGGTATACGACGGATGTGCGCTTCGGTCATGTCGTCCAATAGCTCATCTTCGCACGACCAGAAAATGCCGGGCGTCAGCTTCGCCGAATGAAGCGCGGCGTGTTGCTGCATGAACAGCGCCATCGCCTCATCGTGCTGTTTGAAGCTGAGGAGGATGCTGCGAAATTCCTTCTGTCGTTCGTTCCAGAGTTTGCGATGAGCGCCCATAGTTTCAGTTTTCCGCGGATGTCCTACCCACAAAAATGCCGCCGTACCTTGACATCTGGCGATACTCGAGGTGCAGGCCAACGTTTTCACCTGCGGCGATGGCTTCGTCGGCAGCCCAGTACCATTCGTCCTCATCCCATGAGTCGCCATAGATGCGCTGTATCGTTGCTTCACGGATGGCGACGGTCGGAAGGGCAATGTCGGCGACGAGAATGACACCGCCGGGAACAAGGTAAGGGATGGCCCGGCGCAGCACGTCAATTTTGTGCTCAAGAGTGAATTCGTGCAGGACATAGGCGGAGACGATCCGGTCGAAGGGTGGCTGGATATCAGCAGGCCAGTCGATCAACAGATCTGCCTGCACAAGATGGACGTGTGGCAACTTCACCCGAGCCTTCGCCAACATCTCGGTGGAAAAATCAACACCCCACACCTCGCATCCCTGCTGCACAAAACGCTGCGCCAGATTTCCCGTGCCGATACCGAGGTCGAGGATCCGCATCCCCGGCCTGACCTCAGCCAGTGTAGCCACTTCATTCAGGATATGCTCATAACCGTCGAAGGGGAAATCTCCGTCGGTCGAGGCCAAAGAAGCGTCGTAACGCTGTGCCCAGGTATCAAAGAGTTGAACGCGGTCGGGATCTTCCATCTGCGCGTTGTTCATCCGTTACTCCAGGAACTTTCTCAGTGCGCCAAACGACACCGAATCGTGGATATCCTCAATGAATTTGATGTTTTCCAGCGAGCCGCTAGCAGTCGCGCAGCGCAGAAGGATGGGCGTCAGGTCCAAGTCCATCGCACCCCGGTACGTGGACGTGACGCAGTATTCCGCACAGAAGCCGGTGATGATGACGGTATCCACACCCAGGTCGTGGAGTGTCTCGGTCAGTGTCGTCTTGTTGAAGGAATTGCTGTAGGTTTTGTGGATGTGAACGTCCGATGGCAAAATGTGCAGCGACTCCGGCACATCGAATTTCTCTTGACCTGGAACAAGGCCATCCCCTTCGTTCATGTGCTGAATGCAAATCACAGACAGTTGCTTATCCCGGAACAGCTTGATGGCTGCGTTGATATATTCGATGGCATCATTGAGCGATTGGGTCATCACTGGGTCGAGATTGAAAAATGCTTTTTGGACATCAATGACTAACAGAGCTGGTTTCATGGTTTTCCTCCTGATCTCTTATATGTATTATAGCAGGGCGGTCAGGACCGCGTTCTGTGCGTGAAGTAGGTAGTCTTTGGCCTCGTAGACCTGATGTCCGAGATAGGCCATCGCATCCTCGGAGACTTCCTCGCCGCGCGTGACCGGTGGGCAGGGCAGAAAGAAGACACCCGGCGCGGCAAGCCGCAATTTCTCAGCGGTGATCTGGTACGGAAGAAACTGCTGAGCGATGTACTCGTGATCTTCCCGTCTGCTGCGGTGGGGCCAGCAGTCGGTGTAGACGACATCGGCAGCTTTGAGCCCCGCGTCCAGATCCTGACCAACGGCCATCGTGCCAACGGCATCCCTCTGTATTCGATCGATGAAATTGGCGCTCACCTGATACCCTACTGGACAAATCTGCACGACGTGGATCGGCAAGCGCACTGCTGCCTCGAACCAGGAATGGCAGAGATTGGTGTCCTCACCCACGAACACGACCTTCAAGCTGTCCAGACTGCCACGTTTAGCGCGGATGTATGCCAGATCACCGAGGATTTCGCACGGATGGTTGAAATCCGTGCGGGCATTGATAACAGGATGCTGCGATGCAGCCGCAAGCCGCAGCATATGACTGTGCCAGCGCGCGCGCGACACGATGCCGTCGAACCAGTTGTCGAGGTAGCGCGCCACGTCTTGGATAGACTCGCGTTCGTCGAGATTGCCGGGCACCTGCACCGCAATCCCACCCATCGCAGCGATCCCCAACTCGAAGGACACGCGATTGCGGAAGCCCTCCGCATCCCAGATCAGCGCGATGGATTTTCCCGCGAGGTTTTGTGGCAATCGTTTGGCCTGCCACGCGTCGCGCAGCGTGTCGGCAAGGTCCAGAAGCGCGATGAGGTCGGCTTGGGTAAAGTCCAGGAACGTAAGAAAGTCTTTTGTCATTAGAAGTTAACGAGCGTCAGTATCTCAACGCCCTTCGTATGCAGTCAGGAAATCATCTCTTGATATGCCTGACTGCGTAAGTATCGTTCGTAATGTTGATCCCTTGATTCGGGCATGATTGGGCATTGTTAAAGGCGTACGCGTGCCATCGGCATTCTCGCGCACCATAGCAATATGGTTGCCCTCTCGTACCATCCGAAATCCCAACTGCTCAAATGCGTGGATCACTCTCCTAATCGGAGCATCCACAGGAAACTTGGGCATTACACTGCCACTCCAGCTTCAGCGACAAAAGCCTCCAAAACCGGAGGCACACTTTCGAACACTTCCGCACCAAAGGTTTCAATGTGAAATGCAATCGCTGACTTCACATCCCCGAGTGCCTCTTCATAAGTATCACCCTCTCCAACGACCACGCCATTTAACCCCAGCGGGTAAGCAACATAGCCGTCGGAATGTTTTTCAACGATGATTTTGAATTGCTGCATCATCTCGCCCTCCTTGAGATCCCACCAAACCAGGTTTACACTGGTATATCTATACATTAGCCTTTTCGGTTAAAAATGCAATCCCGTTAGATACGAGAATTGACCCCAGGTAGCGTGCAGACGACTCCGATGCTGGCATCGAAGTCCAAGCCAGGTAGCGGCGTGTAGCCGATGGCGTTCAGGTAGGTCAGCGTCGCCTCGATATGGTGCAAATTATTGAGCAGCGGCTCGGTGTACTGGATCGCGCCAAATTCCTCTTGGCGGATGTGGTGCTGCTGGCCGACGTGGTTGTTCCAGTCCACGCCCTCGGTGAGAAAGCCACGTGTGCCGTAGTGGTGGCGGGCGATGGCTGACAGGACACCCAGCGCAACGTCGCGGTAGCTCTCCTCGTCTCGTTCGAGCCATGCCTCCAGGTGCGCCTGGGCGACCTCGGCGTTTTCCCACAGATAGGCGGTGTCCCAGCTTTCCTCCATCCAGAACAAGCCCTGCGTGAAGACGCCGTTGCGGTTGTCGGTCATCCGGAAACGCTGCGTCGCGGGCAGAGCAACACCGTAAGCGAAGTCACGCCATTCGGGACGGTCGAGTAGACCAGCGACCTGGCGCAGGATGCGGAAAGCACAGGCATAGGCAACATTTTCGTGGTCGTCGAAGGTGTCGTGGTTGATGCTACCCCACAGCCCACCAGCGTTGACAAATACATCGCCCAATGTACGGGCAAGGTCCAGCTTACCCGTCAGCGCCCACAACTGGAGCAAGAACAGCCCGTCGGCGCTGTGATCGTGGATCGGATCAGGCTCCCCTTGCGGCGTCAGCGGGTAGGCCGCCCCCTCGGCGGTGATGCGCCGCGGCGTCCAGCCGGAATCGAGCAGGGGCACATGGTCGGCCAGCCAATCGGCGAGGTGGTGCGCAGTTTGCGTGAGAACTGTACTACGTGCAGGCAGGTCGCGTGCCAGATCGAGCATTTGCACGCCGATTTTTGTCAGCGAGCCGGGGCAGAGCCAGTCGTCATTGTGAGTGTAGTTGAGGCAAAAGCGTTGGTCGACGGTGTGCCAATAGGGAAGGATCAGTCCACCGGGTTGGACAAAGCCGTCGTTGAGTACGTGATCAATGAGGTGTAGGGCTTTCTCCTGGATACTGGCATCTCTAAGATAGGTACCCCAGCGATAGAGCAGGTGCGCCCCACCGAGCGCATTTGCAGCCCAGCCGGGACCTTCCAGCGGGCCGAAGTCGTGCCACAGCATTGCCTCGCCCTCAGGATCGACGAAGCTGGACGTGGCGCGCAGGTTGCCGTCCGGCGTCGGTTCCAGGCAGTGTAGGGCAAAATGCACCGAGGCATTGGCGCTGGCGAAGAGCGCGTCGGACGAAAGAAGCATATCCTCGGTTGTTGTAGAGAAGGTATTCGTCATCGTGATCTTTTCTGCCGTCGAAGTTTGTGTGAGAAATCAAAACCTGGCGCGTGACACGCGCCAAGTGCATCATACTACAGGGCGTCAGAGTTACAAATCCGCAACTTTTCAGGTGGGACGCACTTTGTTGAATTGCAGCCATTCGTTTTGCTACATTCACTTGCCATTGGCTGTGCGTAAGTGCGTCCCACCTGGGCTGTGGCTTCCCTACGCGCTAGGATCGAGCAGCCGCCCCGCGAAAAGTAGGGTGTCTGTCTGGGTGTCGTGAATCAGGAAGATAAAGGGGCGGTCTACGGTGATCATGTTCAATGGCACAGAGACGATCCCCACGACGACACCCGTGGCTGCGGCTGCTTCGGTACCTTCTTCATCCACGGCGACGTAGGCCTCATGGATGACCGATTGGATGAAGAAGTCGCGCGTGCCATCCATTCCAGAGAAGTCGGCAACGCCCGCCTGGAAAGCATCTTTCATCCCCAGACTGGCGAGTGCGTTCTGGAGCGCAAAGCGTGCCTTGAACTCGAACTTGGGCATCGTCATCTGCAAATCGGTGGGTTCCAATCCCGCTATGATCTCTGCCACGCGCGCCGCATCGAGCGACGCCTAGAATATCTCGAATGTCCCGGCTTCGGGTACCAACACCAGCATCTGCACACGTTCGCCCTTGTACCCCAGCGCGAACGCTTCAAAGCCTTTTCCGGCGAGATAGGGTGTCTCCGCTCGGCGAGACATCGCCGGTACGGTGATCTGTGATCCGTCAAGCCGCGTGAAATTGCTCTGTATATCGCCGTGAAAGGGGGCAGTCCAGTCCGCCTTGAAGTAGATGGCGTTGAGCAGCACCAACCGCGCATCCGCTGTGAGATCGCTCTTTTGCAGAAGTTCCTTGATTTTGTTCTCAGTCTGTTCACTGACCCAGGCGTTGATTGCCTTGCGGGCTTCCTCGCGGAGCGCATCCTGTGTGAAATCGGCCAGTCTCAGTCCCGCACCGTAGTTGACGGCCAGCGTATCGAGGTAACTCGGCAGGAACTCGTAGCCCGCCTGCGCCCACAGCGCGTTGGCGACATTCAGCCGGAAAGCGGCCTCATCTTCCGGCGACATCAAACCCAGATTGAGCGCGTTGAAGGCGGAGTGAACCTCCTCGGGCGGCAACGTGAAGTTCAGCGTCTCGGCCATCTGGCGCTGTGTTTCAGCGGCGGCACCGGCATACGCCATCGCCAGCGCGGTGGAGATGCTGTAAGGCGAATAGAAAAGATTGCCATCCTGCTTGCGCAGCTCCCGGTAGAGATCGAGGGCAAACGCGCGGTTCCCGGCGGCCAATGCCTCCTGCGCTTCGTCAGAGACTTGGGGCGCAGTCTCGCGCGGCAAGTCCGACTGGATTAGCGAAAGGTGCGCGCCACCAGTGCCGGCAGGCGCAGACGACCCCGGCTGCGGGGTCGTCGCTGTGGATGTCGCAGCAGGTGTATCTGGTGAGGGTATCACAGTAGGTGTCGCAGGCGCTCCACACGCCGCAAGCAGCACACTGGCTAAGATAACGACGGATTCGAGCATCCGTATAGATGCAAGCATCCGCGCTTGCTTCAAACGGTCAAACATCATTTACCTCCTGTTGGTTAAACTGTATTTCAGCATGAAGACGTGCAATCGTCGCCAGGAGTTCCAGGAAAAGGGGTAGAGAGTAGATGGCAGACGGGGGGAATCGTCGTCAAGAGTTACGGGCAAGGCAATGTACGTCAAGGCGTTGTGTTGACTTTACTGACCGCCCTCAAGCTGGCCTCGGAACGGCCCAGGCTCCGAATCAGGGATAAGCGTCGCGCCTACCCGTTCAGCGTATCACTCCACCGAACCGGCCCCGCCGATGACGGCATACGCATAATTCTCGTTCCGCATCGCATAGAGCGCCGTCAGCAGGAGAGGTGTATCGATACCGCGGCCTTCATAGTGTGGGTGTACCCCCATCGGGCCGAATATGCCACAGTTGACGAGTCATAGCTTGCAAACCTGACCAGCTTTTCCGGCGGGAGTTCATAAGGATCAGTGCGTTCCGGGCCGGGCGGCTGTTTTTTCGAGAGCGATGAAGAGCGAATAAAGGCTGCGGTGGATCGTGTAGGCCGCGCCGTCCTCCCATCCCAGAGAGAATGCTGCACCATCAAAATCATGCTTTGGATCGGTTTGGTTATGCTGTTCGACGATGCTCCGCATATCATCCGGTGATTGTGGCAAGTGCGCTTCGGCCTGTTTCCACCCACGTGCGGTATAGTCATCTACACACCGGAAACCGCTTTGTAATCCGTATGTACCTTTGTGCAGCGTCTCCCGACTTCACCAAAATAGCGCAAGCATTCCAAATGGTTAGTTAGAGATATTCTTACCAAAATTATGGCATCTTCAACGACAAATGCAACCCAATCAAACCATATATTGCCGATCTGTTGCAAAGCCTCATTTTAGCGGTAAAATAGCATAGTACGCCACCCAAGCCCGGTATCAAGGATGGAAATTTCGCCACGAAGAGAGCAAGCCTTTTGAACACAGAAAACGAAGTCGGAATCGTCAAAACAGTAGACATTCAACACGAGATGCGCACTGCGTACCTCGATTATGCAATGAGTGTGATCGTGGCGCGAGCGTTGCCCGACGCACGGGATGGCCTTAAGCCGGTGCAACGCCGCATCCTCTACGCGATGCACGATATGGGCATCCGCCCCACCTCGCCGCACAAGAAGTCCGCGCGTATTGTCGGTGAAGTGCTCGGTAAGTACCATCCGCACGGCGACTCCGCCGTCTATGAAGCGATGGCGCGCCTGGCGCAGGATTTCTCTGTGCGTTATATGCTCGTCGATGGACAAGGCAACTTCGGCTCGATTGACGGCGATTCTCCGGCAGCGATGCGCTACACTGAAGCGCGCCTCTCGCCCATTGCGATGGAGCTGCTCAACGACATTGAGAAAGATACTGTAGAGTGGGGTGACAACTTCGACGGCAGCCTTCAGGAACCCCTTGTCCTGCCTGCCAGATTGCCCAACCTGCTCGTCAACGGCGCGTCGGGCATCGCTGTGGGCATGGCGACCAGCATTCCACCGCACAACCTAGGCGAAATCGTAGACGCGCTGGTCCACATCCTTGATAACTGGGATCGCCGTGAGGAAATCGCCGTCGAAGAGTTGATGGAGTACGTCAAAGGGCCGGATTTTCCCACCGGTGGCCAAATCCTGGGGCAGGAACACATTATCAGGGCATATGCCACCGGGCGTGGCAAGGCCGTCGTGCGCGCTGTCGCCAACGTCGAAGAGATGCGCGGCGGGCGCTTCCGCCTCGTCGTCACTGAGATTCCCTACCAGCTCAATAAATCAAGCCTGCTCGAACGCATTGCTACGCTCGTCCGCGAGGGCAAGCTGGAGGAAATCAGCGATCTGCGCGACGAATCCGACAAGCGCGGGATGAGCGTCATCATCGAACTGAAGCGCGGCGCGCAGCCGCAGAAAGCCCTCAATCGCCTTTACAAACATACGCCGTTACAGTCCACCTTCGGCATCCAACTGCTCGCGCTGGTAGATGGCGTCCCGCGCGTGCTGCCGCTCCGGCGCTTGCTCCAGATCTTCCTTGATCACCGTATTGAGGTACTGGTGCGGCGCACGCAGTTCGACCTGAATAAAGCGCAGGCCCGCGCGCACATCGTCGAAGGTCTGCTCATCGCCCTGGATCACCTGGATGCGATCATCAAGACCATTCGCGAATCGCCGGATGTGGAGGTCGCCCGTGACCGGTTGATGGCAAATTTCGGGCTGACCGAGATTCAG
>JAFGSL010000040.1 GCA_016934645.1 Anaerolineae bacterium | reverse complement strand
ATTAGACCAGAAGGCGCTGGTAACATCGCTGCTGGTGGGCGCCGGATTGGCGTCTAACAGCGTGAAGTCGTTGGGCGCAGTCCATTGCAGATCGAGGCCGGTGACTGCAACAGTGGGATTGGTGCGGTTGTCGCGCAATGTCAATACCACCGTCACAACTTCCCCAATGGCTACGGGATTCGGGTAGGCCTGCTGGTACATCGACACGTGGGGCAGCACGTAGATGGGGGCCAGCTTCTTCGGATTAAAAGCGACGCTGCCATCTGCCATCAGGAACTGGACATGCCCTTCCAGTTGCTCGACTTTGGCTTTGTCGATTTGCTCCTTATTGTTACACCACAAGGATCCTGTGCCGAGACCCTGCATGGTTGCGCCGAAGGTGTGTTCCCACTGCCCGTCCGGATCGAGCACGAAGGGTGCGGGTAAGGTATACAGATACTCAAAGGATTGATCGAGCGAGTTGACCAGTCCGGTGCGATCTTTGGGGGCCAGCGATTCATTGTCCAATATGTCCAAGAAGTGTGTTATTGTATAGGTCGTGCGCGGCGATCTGTTGTAAATCGAAGCCGTGTACGTTAGCGGATCGCCCTGTCGCACCAAGGGGAGTTCGTTGTTGCCCAGCATGACGGTTTCATGATTCCAGGATTCCCCAAACTTGTCGCCCACAAAGGGGGAGAGAATCGTGACCTGGGCGCTACTTATCTCGCAGAGCGGCGTTTCTGTGGAGTCGGCGGCAGCGTAGTTTTTTACTTTTGCGTCAATAGGCCCATCGACTTCAGCCACAAACGAGAAAACGAAGCTGTCGCCCGGCGCAAGCTGCGGAATACTGTCCCACACCAATGTTTTGTCATCTACGAGCGGATCGCCGGGGGAATTATCACCCATCCGCAAAAACATAAAATCGGCCGGGAGGACATCTGTAATCACAATGGGCGCCGGAATTTGCGTATCACCCGCGTTGCGCACGGTGATTTGATATGTTACCTCTTCTCCGGGCATCTGGCTGCTGGGGTTCACCGACTTGGTTACTTTCAACTGGGGTTCCACCCGCAATTCGGCTAACTTGTTATCGTTATGGCCGGTATAAGCGGGTACCGGAGGCAGCCCTGTCGTCGCAGTGATGGCATTGTAATAGCGAGCGTATCTGCACGCTGCGCCTCCTGCTTGCACCTCGGTCTCCGGCGTTACGCTGACGACGAATGTCGTGCTGATGACGCCGTAGCCGGGCACTTCCACGTTTTCCCACACTAGCTGTGGGCCGTTGACGACAGGCGTGGGCAGGTCTCCGCCGGCGGTATGTAAGAAGACAAAAGTGTCGTGTAGCCGATCTTCGAACGTCGTCGACGCCGTTGTGCTGATGGGGCTGTAATACGTAAGCGTATACGTAACCGGACGGTTGGCAAACGTTGTCGTCGCGTGAGTTGGCGGGGATAGGGTTGCCACCTGTTTATCGAAGGGGCTGAGGATCCTCACCCGGTGACGTGATCTGAGCGAGGCCTCACGGAAGGGCATCAGCGCGGCGCGCGCGCGCAGTTGTCCGGTCGGCACCCCGAGCGTTTCGATGTAACTGGCGCGGGGATTGTATGACAGGTCAGCAGGAACGCGCGCGGTATAGTACACGTAGACCTTTTCCCCGCGTGTCAAGACCGTTGTCGGCATAAACTGCCAAACCAGGGTACCTATCGATTCTGAATAGGTCCAGGTCACGCCGGGAACACTGGCTGAGGCGGCGACAAACCCCGTGTGTAGTTCTACCGGCAATTGCTTGGTAACGACCAGATTGGTTGCGGGCCAGCTATCGGCTCGTGACAGCACATTTTCGATTGTAATGGTGTACGTCAACAACCGGCCTACGCGGCACTCGTTCAAAGCTGTTCCTTCTCCTATAGCAGATTGTGTCAGCAACAACAGCGGCGCGACCACTTGAACCGTCGAGAGGTTCGAGGAAAAGATTTCTTCTCCCACCTTGGCAAAAAAGGAGTTCTCTACCGTCGATGGGCCCAGTAGCCGGTGGTTCGAGGCCAGCGGCGCGGCGAGATAATTATCCAGTGTGGGTTGGAGCGTGATGGGCACGGTCACGGTGAAGACAATCTCGATACTGTCTCCTGCCATCATCGGACTCAGCCACCACGTTGCCTCGCCGCGTTTGTTAGCATCATTGACCTGGTGCGTGTAGGAAATAACTGCGTTTGGTGGGTTGGTGTGGAACCCTTCGAATACCGGCAGCACGCCGTATGCCCAGAACGTGTTGATGTCTTGGGCCATATTTGTGACCCAGGTATCGATGAGAACCGCATCATAGGCCGGGTCGCTGGCCTTGTTCTGCACCACAAGGGTGTAGGTGATTTGCTCTCCCGCAAACACTGTTTTGGGGCCGAGCAAATTGACTTCAAGGTCTGCCATAGTCGTTAACGGCAAGGATGCGGCCTCAACCGGCGTGAGCCGCGTTGCGGCACGTTCCGGATGCACGAGCGGCCATAAGAAACCACACATCGCCACGAAAGCGACCAATAGTGGAATCCACAAACGTTGGCAGTGTGAACCGCCGGTTGTCGAATTCTGATTTCGAAGCATCATTGTACATTTCCTCCTGATTGGCATTTCAACAAATTTCCTGGGAGATTTCTCTGTTCGGTCTGCACTTTCAACACGATGTGGAGTTGGACGATGTGGGATCATGCGCTACAATAGCGACGCGTTACAACATAATGTACCCTAAAACTTGATCTTTAGGTTCATAGTAACATTTTAACGTAAATGCCAAGATATGTCAAAAGGTTAAAAACGTGATAGAACGTGAGATCCGCGCACCGGCAGCGACCGGTCAGACTGTCGCCGTATCATTGGAAAGCGGCATCATGGTAGCTCTCTTCTGTCTTTCTGCTGCCACGTTGATGTTGGAAATCAACCTGACGCGCCTCTACTCCGTCGCCCAATTTTACCACTTCGCCTTCATGATCATCAGCCTGGCAATGCTCGGCTTTGGGGCCAGCGGCGCGTGGTTGGCGCTCTTCCCGCGCCTGGGACGCCGTCACCCGCGCCACGCGCTTGCCTGGTTGGCGTGTGGCTATGGCGTCGCCAGCCTCGGCGCGTATCTGGCGCTGAACTGGCTGCCCTTCGACTCGTTCAGTATCGCCTGGGACCGTCGCCAGGCTGTCATCCT
Organism: Anaerolineae bacterium; assembly: GCA_016934645.1. The sequence continues at coordinate 1,392 of JAFGSL010000040.1, read as the reverse complement.
GGTGGTGCAGTATATCGTGCTGTCCCTCCCGTTTTTATGCAGCGGCGCTGCGCTGGGATTGCTCTTCAGTGTCTATCCGCAGAGGCTGGGGCGTATCTATGCAATCAACTTGGCTGGATCGGCTTTGGGATGTGTGTTGGCCCTCCTCACGCCCGTTTGGGTGCGGGGTGAGGGCATCGTGTGGCTCAGCGTGGCTGCCGGGGGCGGCGCGGCGTTGGGCTTTATCTGGCCTGGATGGCGCAGGGCGATGCCGTTCGCTGCGCCCGAATGGATCATCAGCGGCGTTGCCGGCGTATTGGCGGCAAGCGGCGGCATCCTTCTGCTTGTAAGACCGGCTGTATTGGATGTGCGCCTCTCGCCCTACAAGAGCCTCAGCTATGCGCTGCAATTTCCAGGCGCGCAGGTCGTCTCACAGCAGTGGAACGGCTTCTCGCGCGTGGATGTCGTCGAGAGTGCAGGTATTCGCTCGCTGCCGGGTTTGAGCTACCGTTACATGGCCGCCCCACCGCCCCAGCGCGGCCTGCTCGTGGACGGCGACGACCTGAACCCCATCCTGGCGCTTTCCCCTGAAACGGCGTCGCCGGACGCCCTCGCGTTCACCGCTTATCTGCCCACCGCCATTGCCTACCAATTGCGACCGGAAGCGCGCTCCTTGATATTGGAACCGCGCGGCGGGCTGGAAACGTGGGTAGCACTGGCCCAGGGCGCAGCCCACGTCACCGCTGTGGAAGCCAACCCGCTCATCGTCGCCACTGCCGGGGAGATCTACGCTACCCCGCGTGTCACCACAGTGCTTGAGGAGCCGCGCAGTTTTGTGCGCCGCACGGCATCCCGCTACGACGTGGTCACGTTGGCGTTGACGACGCCCTACCGCCCCATCCGCTCCGGCGCATACAGCCTGTCCGAGGACTATCGCTACACCGTCGAAGCCTTCCGCGATTATCTGAACATGCTCGTGCCCGGCGGCCTGTTCGTCGTCACCCGCTGGCTGCAAACGCCGCCAAGCGAATCGCTGCGCGCGTTTGCTCTCGCCGTCACCGCCCTGGAACAGATCGGTGGCGATCCTGTACAGCACATCGTTGCCTTTCGCGGCTACGTCACGCTGACGCTACTGGTCAAGGCCGCCCCGTTCACCTCCGCTGAGCTGGATGCCATCCGCACTTTTGCCGCCGAGCGCGCCTTCGACATGGTCTACGCGCCCGACATTTCCCCTGATGAAGTCAACCGCTTCAACGTCCTGGCAGAGCCGATGTATTACCAGACCTTCACCGGCCTGTTGGCGGCGGAGGACCGGGAGGCGTGGTACGCGGCCTACCCGTTCGACGTGACGCCGCCCACCGACGTTCATCCATTTTTCGGCCATTTCTTCAAATGGTCGCAGGCGCGGCAGGT
>JAFGSL010000307.1 GCA_016934645.1 Anaerolineae bacterium | reverse complement strand
TGGCTCGTAGTAACGACTTCAGTCGTTAAAAGAACCACTAAAGTGGTTACTACGAACGTAGATTTTCGATCTACTGAGACTAAAGACTAGTAAGAGGTGCTATGAAAACCTTTCTGACCGGTGGAACCGGATTTATCGGCAAACCACTGCTAAGGATGCTGGTAGCACGCGGCGACGAAGTATGGGCGCTGGCGCGTTCCGATAGCAGCGCAGCCGCAGTAAAAGCGATGGGCGCGCACGCAGTTCGTGGCGATCTGGATGCAGTGGATGTGCTGCGCGCCGCGATGGCGGGCTGCGATGTGGTGTTTCACGTCGCGGGATGGTACGAGCTGGGCGGCAACGATCCGGCGCGGACGTACGGGACAAATGTGCGCGGCGCGCGCAACGTGCTGCAAACGGCCTTCGAGGCCGGCGTCCCCAGGATCATCCACACCAGCAGCGTGGCCGTCAACGGCGACACGCACGGGCAGCTTGTGGACGAGAGCTTTTTCCAGGGCGGCCCGTTCCTCACCGATTACGACCGCTCGAAGTGGCAGGCGCACTACGAGGTCGCGCTGCCGCTTGTCCAAAAGGGCGCGCCGATCATCATCGTGATGCCAGGCGCAGTGTACGGCCCCGGCGATCACAGCTTGGTCGGCGAGTTTTTGCGCTGGTTCTGGCGCGGCTGGCTGCCGGTGTTGCCCGGCCCGGAGACAACGCTGTCCTACACTTACGTCGACGATGTCGCCGAGGGGCTTATCCTGGCAGCGGACGAGGGCAGACCGGGAGAGAGTTACTTCATCACCGGTCCCGCGCTCACCATGGTGGAGTGGATTGGACTGGCGAGCGAGATCAGCGGCAAGCAAGCGCCGCTATTCAGCATTTCGGCGAGGCGGTTACTACCACTCAAACCCGTGATCGGCACACTGGAGAAGGTAGTACGGTTGCCTATGCTTATCTCCCGTGATTCAGTCGCGATCCTCGGCGCATCATACATCGCCCGCGCCCACAAAGCTCGCACCGAACTCGGCTGGGCACCGCGTCCACTGCGCGAAGGAATGCGCGAAACGCTCGATGCGCTTGCCGACTCACAAGCACTCGCGCTGCCAGTGGTGGCGCGGCGTAAGCGGTTAGCTATGGTGGCGCTGTTTGGCGCGTTAGGCATGATCATCTTATGGGGTCTACGGCAACGGCGAAAGGCACAAGGAGGAGATTCCTTATGAAAGGCTGCACGGGTAAAATATTGGTCGTCGATCTGACAAAACGAACGTACGAACTCCAGGAGTTAGCGGAAGAAGTCTACCGGAGATACCTGGGCGGTTATGGCCTCGGCGCATACTACATCTACAAACACATCAAGCCGGGATGCGACCCATTAGGTCCCGGAAACATTCTGGGATTCACGCCGGGACTGTTGACTGGCTCCGGCGCGCCGTTCAGCGGCAGATATATGGTCTGCGGGAAAAGTCCCCTGACGGGAAAAGGAAAACGCTCCAACGGGGAACACAGCAACGGCGGGTGGGGCAACGCCAATGCTGGTGGCACGTTTGGCCCCGCGATCAAAAGAGCGGGCTTTGACGCCATTTTCATCGCCGGCAAGTCGGACAAACCCGTCTACCTTTTGATAACGCCCGATAAGATCTCCATCGAGGATGCCGATTTCCTGTGGGGTAAAGACGCCATCGAGACCGAAAACGAACTACTCCAACTCCATGGGAGCAAAGCCGCAGTGGCGACCATCGGCGCAGCCGGAGAGAACCAGTCGCTCATCTCCGGCATCGTCAACGACAAGGGACGCATCGCGGCGCGCAGCGGACTCGGCGCTGTTATGGGATCAAAGAAACTCAAGGCAGTCTGCCTGCTTGGGAAAACCAGATTAGAATTTGCCGATCGGCCCGCGATGCAAACGTTGATCAAAGCCTACTTCGCGCAGGTGAAGACATTCAGCGAGGACAAGATGATGCTGCGATTGCTTCCCGAGATCGATTACGTCGTCCCGTTGATGAGGATTATGGGCGCGCCAATGGGTGGCGGCGGGGAGATGATTTCGACCATGATGGGTACTGGTATGGGTGGAGCGGGACTTGGGACACCAATGATGACCGTGCTGTCATCACAAAACGGAGATTCGCCGGTGAAGAATTACAAAGGCATAGGCTATCTGGACTTCCCGATGAGGAAGGCGATGAAGCTGCGGGGAAAGACGATCAAAAAGAATTATGGGAAACGCCAATACGGATGCTTCTCCTGCCCGCTGCGCTGTGGTTACATCTTGGAATACGACAAACTCCCTTACGAAGACAAGGAAACCCACCGTCCTGAATACGAAACCCTCGCATCGTTTGGCTCCCTGATCCTCAACGCCGACCTGGACACTCTCTTACAGGTCAACGAGTATCTCAACCGTGCGGGCATGGACAGCATCTCCGCCGGGACGACTGTCGCCTATGTGCTGGAGGCTGTCGAAGAAGGGGTGCTGAAAAAAGATGACTTCGCCTGCGCGGACTATCCCGATGGATTCTTGCCCGTATGGGGTGATCCGACCTACATTGTGCCGCTGCTCAAGCTAATCGTCACCAGGGAAGGCATCGGCGACAAGCTGGCGGATGGCGTATTTGTGGCGAAATCCTACTATCCGGAGACTGAGACGTATGCTATCCAGGCCGGTGGCTCCGAGTTGGGTATGCACGACATTCGCCTGGGCACAGGTGACATTGGGATGTCGATGGTCGCCGATCCGACGCCGGGCCGCCACACCACGCCAAACTATGGTCTACTCGACATGGGAATGGCAGACTTTTTCCCTGATCTTGTGCCGAAGATCGAGAAAGCAGGACACCCCTACCAACGGGGAAAATCTTCGCATATCCCGGTCAAGATACACCAGGCGTTTGAAAGCTTGGGACTATGTTTGTTCGCCTACTATCTCGGCGAATACCCGCTTCTCGAGTTGATCGAGGGCACGACGGGATGGAAAATGGATGTTGATGAGCTTTTGGAGATCGGCTACAGAATACAGACCACGCGCCAGATGTTCAATGCGCGCGAGGGCGCGATCCGGCACGAGATTGCGCAAAGAGCGATCGGCAGCCCACCGCAATCAAAAGGGCCGCTCAAGGGCCAATCCATCGACGTGGAAGTGATGATCCAGGGCTATTACGAAGGTATGGGGTTCGGACAGGATGGCGTGCCACTACGGGAAACGCTGAGCGCACTCGGTCTTGACGACATGATCCCCGATCTTGAAATCAGCACAGGCGCGCCCAACAGGTTGGTCAATGAGTATTTGATTTCCGACCTGGCAGTGAAGGACAAGAAGAAAACTCCCACGCCCATGCAAGGCGGCTGATGGAAGCAGAAAATAAAAGAGGGGGTGCCCACTTTGGCACCCTCTCTTTTTAACTGCCGCATACAGGACATTTGGCCTTTCGTCTAGCCTTGACCTTCTTGAATTCGGCATTGAGCACATCGTAATACAACACCGCATCGGTGAGAAGTTTTCCAGTGCCGGCGAGATATTTGATTGCTTCACCGGCCTGTATCGCGCCGAATATGCCTGCCGCCGCGCCAAGTATGCCGGCATCTTCACTCGTCGGGGCCGTGCCCGGCGGTGGTGGATCGAAAATGCAGTGCAGGCAGGCATGCCCTGGTACATAGGTCATCGTCTGGCCCCGAAACGCGAGGACACCGCCGTGGGAAAACGGCCTACGCACCTGCACACAGATCTCGTTGATCAAGAACTTGGCGGGGAAAGTGTCAGTGCACTCGACAACGAAATCATATTCCCCGATGATGGCTACAATGTTGGCAGCGGTCAACTTTTCACAGTACGTGATAACCTTCACATCCGAATTGAGCCGTACAACCTTCTCCCTTGCAGACTCTATCTTGGACTTGCCAACATCGGACGTGTCATAGAGGATCTGGCGCTGAAGGTTGGAAAGCTTCACGGCGTCGCTATCCGCGATGCCCAAAGTGCCGATGCCAGCGGCAGCCAGATACAGAATCGCAGATGATCCAAGTCCGCCTGCGCCAATCACCAGGACCTTGGATGCGAGCAGTTTCTCCTGCCCAGCTTCGCCCAACCGTCTAAGAGTGATATTACGGCTGTAACGTTCCCTTTGCCGGTCTGTTAAGGGCATAGAGATATTCTCTACCGGCAAGGATCGTAATCAGCGCCGAGGATGAGGCGCAGTTTCACAGGGCTGGCAGGGTCTTCCACATAGATGACGTTTGCATCGGATACACGAAAAAGCTGCTGAATGTGAGTAAGGCCGGTACCCTTGGTCGTGCTGCTGAAGACGACGATCTGCGTTTGCGGGTAATCCATCCGGTCAGCCGGAGCGATGACGGGAGTATACCCGTAACGCGTGAGTGTGTCAGCTGCCAGCCAATCGCGGGCGGGGGCGCAAGACCCGTTCCACACCTCAACGCGAATTTCGGCGCGGTCGGCGCGGCTTGCAGCCGGGCGCGCGACGGCCGCGTCGATCACCTCCGCCATCGTTTCCCACACCGGCAAAAAGACGTTGCCTCCCTGCGCTGTGATGTAGAACTCGGTTTCGTCACGACCAATATTGTAGAAACGCACGTCGGTACTGTCGATCTGGGCCGCGGTGATGCCCAGTTCGAGAATGTTGCCGATGCCGAGATCGGTCTGGTAAAGGTCGCGGCTCTGTTCGTACAAATCCGGGATCATCGCGAACAAATTGGACTGCTTCGCCTTGTGCCACATCGCTTT
>JAFGSL010000306.1 GCA_016934645.1 Anaerolineae bacterium | reverse complement strand
CCACCGGCAAGTCGTCGCGTCCGGCGTTGTGTTCCAGGATGACCATGCGCGCCGGTTCGTTCCCACCCCGGTTGACGCTGAGCAGCAGGTGCATCCCCAGTGCATCCAACGCCGCCTTGTCCAACACCTCACAGCGCAGGCCAGTTTCAGCGGCCATGCGCGCCGCCGCTTCGGCAATGTGCGTCGGCGTGGCGATATTCGCCGGGCGGTTCACCAAATCGCGGGCCAGCAGCGTGGACTCGGCCACAATCTGTCCGGCGCGTGCGCCGGCTTCGAGCACGGGCAAGCGCGCAGCATCCAGCTCCACCAGCGTGAGCGCCTCAAGGTCGGGCCTCGCCTCCTCCAATTGCGTCTTCAACTCGTGGAAGCGGTACAGCCCCAACAGCGTCCCCTCGACCGTGGCCTCCGCCGCCAGTTCCGGCGCGACGCCGCCGACCCCGGCCCCGTGAATGATCGTGTGCAGGTGCGTCACGCCCAGGTCGCGCGCCTTCTTGGCCGCAGTCCCGGCGGCTTGCCGGATCACATCCGGCGTGAATTTCTCGCGCTTGCCCAGTCCCACCAAAATCACGCGCTGTGCGGGGAATGTCCCATTGGGATAGAGCACCACGACTTCGTTGCGCTTGCCGCGAAAATCGCCGCCGGCAATGAGCGCCTGAATCTGCCCGCCGAGCGCTTGATCCACCGCGCCGGTCGCGCCGCCAGGGACGGTCACACCTTCGAAGAGATTAACCACAATCGCCTGCGCTGTTACCATTTGCAGCGCACCCGTCACCACTTTAATCTGCATCCATTGCCTCCTACGCCTGCGCCATGGCAGCCAGTCGCACGCCGGGATCTTTGAACCGCTCCGGGAACGCAGTAACAAGCCGCTCGACGTGCTCCGACAGTTGCGCCCGCAAAAACGACAGCACTTCCTGATCCGTCGGGAAACTCGAAATCAGGAAATTGAACACGATGTTGGTCTCCGAATTTTCTAGCTCGTTGACCAATTCATAGGCATCGGCCAGATTATCGACATCGGTCAGCAAGGTCTCGACCGAGACGTTCGCCGCATGGCGCGCATTTTCCAATATCACCGGGTCTGCACGAGCCGCAAGCTGCTCGATGCTCAGATTGCCTTGCAAGCGCGCCAGCCAACGGGCGTGCGCGATCTCGTCTGTCACATAACGCTGCCAGAATTCAGCGACGTCACTGTACTGAGCAAATTTGGCCGCCAATCCACGATACAACTCAGCCGCCGACGTTTCTGCCGCGATCGCCAGCGCGAAAAGGTCGGCCACCGTGGTTCCCTGCACCATAAGTTCCTCCTTACCCTGCCCGCAGTATACAAGCAGGCATACCCCACCTACACCATATTATACTCGTAGACACCGGGGAATGCAATCAACTGTCTTTACGACTTTTGTCATTCGCTTTCCACCGATAACATGATATGATACTGGTATACGTGGTGACAACAAACTGAGGTTAACTTGTTCATAACGTGGAGAGCGCATGAATCCTGAAGAGCAGTTGCAAATCTATGAGACGCTGTACCCACGGCGACAAGAGATCGCCAACGCATGGGGCGCATTGATGACCACACTGAACCCCACCCTCGCCGAGGCTGCCGACCTGCCCCCCAAACTGCTACACGCGACCGAACACCTTTTGAAATTGCTGATTGCCGAACCTTTCGATGCCAGACCCGCTCAAACCATCGGCGCGATGCTGGACCTGCTGGATAACGTGCAGCCGGAGGCGCTGCTGCAGATCTATGAACTGCTGGCGCGAGAATTGGTTGCGGGGCTGACCGCAGAACAGATCGCGCTGTTGTACCCGCGTGTCACCGGTTTGATCGGCGCCATGGGCGTGGGATGCGCAATCGGCAAAGCCGAGCGGGCGAAAACCTTCGATATGAACGCGATGTCGGTTATGGGGCACGATCTCAAAACGCCCATCAACGCCATCACCGGCTTCTCGAAGGTGATCCTCAAAGGCATCGACGGTCCCATCACCGACTTTCAACAGCAAGACCTGACTTCGATCCACGACGCCGGGCAAAAACTGCTCACGATGATCGACGAAATCTTCCGCACCGCCAAGACCGACGCCGGAAAAACGCACCTCTACGGCGATGAGTTTGACGTCGCGGCATTGTTGGGCGACGTGCTGCACGTAAGCCAGCCCATCCTCGCCCGCTATGGACACGCCCTGGACATCCGCTGCCAGGGCGAGTTGAGTGTGATGAAGCTCGATGCCTCGCGCACACGCTGGGTGCTGCTCGGCCTGCTGTACTATGTCGCCCGCCGCACGACGAATAGTACCGTGTCGCTCGCTGTGAGCCGCGAAACCGTGCAAGACATGGACTGGTACTTATTTACCATCAGCGTGGCAAAACCGGTACAGACGCCGGACGAGGTCGATTTTTGGGCCGACGACAAAACGGAAGATAGCGACATCGCGCTGATCACCAGCAGACGCTTCTGTGAAGAGTTGGGCGGCAGTCTGACGACGGAAGAAAGCAAAGACGATCTCGCCAGATTCGTCGTGCGCCTGCCTGCGCCGCCATCGCTACAATGAGCGACATTCACCGAACCTCCCCTGCGTGAGAACACAGGGGAGGTTTTTACGTCTCCTTCGTATGTGCAACCTTTCCCCAAGGCCAACGTAGAATAGATAAACACGTATATAAGGAGAAAGAAAAATGCAAACCAACGTAAAAGTTCTGGCCTGGCTCCATATTGTCTTGGGAATTCT
>JAFGSL010000305.1 GCA_016934645.1 Anaerolineae bacterium | reverse complement strand
GCTGATAACTGATTTTCATTGCGCCCTCGGGTGGCATGATTTCTCACAGTCTACCCGTTTTTGCTTATTGTGCAACAACTCTAATGACAGCTATCTTTCTATCGGCCAAATGCATTATGCCTCTCTCAACCTCTACTGGACCTCCTGTGTGTCAGTCGGAAAATCAACCAGAGTAAGGTGATCATTCCGGCGAGGACAGTTCCAGGATGGACACTGGCCCACAGGACGGCGCGGAGAACTTTGCGCAGACGCTCAACTTGCTGGAACTCGCGCAGCGGCGGTGTCACCGGGGCGTCCCAGTCGAACGTTAGCAACCGGGACAAATATCCCTGGCAAACCACACCCTCCAGGCTGAACACGTGAATCGTATCGCTCCAGGCGTGGGCCAGATGCAGGTCACGGGCAAATTCATCCCAGGTCAACGGCGGGATCTGATCGACGCCGCCGACGTCAACGCCGCCGCCCGTGCTGCCCACCGCCACTGACCCGGCAGATGGCGCGTAACTCCACAACAAGCCGTGCCCAAACGGCCGCATAAAGCTGCTGTAAAGCATCAACACTTCCCGATCCACACCCAAGTCCACCAGTCCCAGAAAGCGCTGCATCAACTGGGAGCCGGCCCGCCGTTCGTCGATGACGAAGGGAATGGCGTACTCATCGACGCGATAGCCATCGGCGCGAATCTGCGCGATCAGTCCGGCATAATGCGCCCGCGCTCGCTTGAGGCGCTCGTGGTCCAGAAAACGCCGCAGGAGCGTGACCAGCGCGCGGCGATCTCCAGCGATTAACTTCCTCAGCTCGCGCATGTCTGGCTCGATATCGAGACCCACACCGCTCCACTGCAAACCGTGCGTTGCTGTCCACGCGCGGAAATCCGAATAGAAGGCGATAGCCTCCTGCGCGTTATCGAGGTTGAACCAGTAACCTTGCGCCTCCGGAAGTAACAGCCACGCCACGACAGGGATACCGGCGGCATTGAGGCGGCGCACGATCCCAGCGCGTTCTTCGCTAAGGTCGCGCAATCCAAGGCTCACACCCGCGCCCAAAGCATGCAGGTCCTCAATGATTTGCGGGGCAGAGAAAAGCTCTTGTAAGGCAGCGGTATCCAATTCACAAAAGAAAATCAACTCCGGTGTCATTGTAAGCGCGCTCCTTTATGGCTTCATAGTCCTATTGAAAGGTCAGCCTTCCTCAAAGATCAACGTCAACTGGCCGAAGCGCACGAGGTCGCCCGAATTGAGTCGCACGGGACGATGGGGCAAAAGGCGGACTTCGTTCAGGTAGGTGCCATTAGTGCTCTGCAAGTCTTCCAGGAACCATCCTTCAGGGCGGCACAGAAAACGCGCGTGGTGACGCGAGACACCGGCTGATCCGCCACCGTAAGGTTGGAGATCGACCTCTGGCGGCTGCGGCAGCATTGGGTCCATCCTGCCGACCACAACTTCATCAAGTAGGGGGATTGAGAGTGCTACTCCCGATGTAGCAATGAACAAGCGTGGACCAGTGACAGCTTGCTGCGCATCGAGGCGCATCGTCACCATACGGGCCGTCACCGGATGTTCAGTCTGTGCTGTCTGTTTGATCGATTGCACTACCTGCCTGAGATCGTTGACAAAGAGGTCCATACGGGGATAGCGAGCTGTCAGATCGTGTTCCAGGGCGCGCATCAAAATCGTCTCCAAAGATGCGGGGAGATCCCGATTGTACGTGCGTAGCGGGACGAGGGATTCAGACGTCCGTGGCTGCACAGACGTGCTGGGAGATAGCATCGGAAAGGGCTGCCGGCCGGTCAGCAATTCGTACAACACTACCCCCAAGCTATAAATGTCGGTGCGCGCATCAGCCTCTTTCCCCGCAGCCTGTTCTGGAGCGAGATAAGCCAGCGTCCCCAGAACCGAACCAGGCGTCGTGAGTTTTTGTGACGCCGTCAGCATTGAAGGCGCATCCGTTCCCTTCCGTGCCATCTCCGTTACCTTAACCAAGCCGAAGTCAGCCAGCAGTGGCCAGTCCGGCCGCGCCAGTAGAATGTTGCCGGGCTTCACGTCGCGGTGAACAATGCCCTTGGAATGGGCGTAGGCCAATGCCTCGCCCACCGGGATGATCAAGGACAGCGCCTCAGTGCCATTCCACGGTTCGCCAAAGGAGTCACCGTCCAAACGCGTCTGCAGCGAACCACCTTCAACGTATTCCATGACGATAAAGGCATAGCCCTGATCCTCGCCGTAATCGTAGATATTGAGGATGTTCGGATGTCGCAGGCTGGCGATGGCGTGGGCTTCACGACGAAAGCGCCGCAGAAATTGGTGACCACCGGCATCCTCAATGTGCAACACCTTAACCGCCACCCAACGCTCCAATTGGGTTTGAAACGCGCGATAGACAACCGCCGCACCACCGCGTCCAATCTTTTCCGTCAATTGATAGCCACCGATTGTGCGACCGCTCAAATCTTCCATAGGTCACTCCCCTCGAAATAGTAAATGGGAACTGGGGACTAGGGATTAGGTTGTTTTTGATTCCTAATCCCTAATCCCTGCCTTCAACGACCATGCAACGTATCAGCGCAATTCAGCCAGTTTTTCGTCCACCGTGGCGAAATCGCCATTGAGCAGGGCAATGCGGGCGGCGTCCAACGTCTGATAGGCTGCCAGTTGCGCCTCAGTACCGCGGAAGTTGGTGAACAACGTCGTGTATGCCCTACCCACGGTGGCCACCGCATTGATCAGTACCTCTGGATCAAAGGGAACAACCACCGCATCGGCCTCAATCTGTGCAATCCATGCCTCTTCCAATGTCTCCAAGGGCGCTCCGTACACGCCCTCGTAATCGCTACTTGGATAGAGTGTGCGGAATTTCTCCATGCCATGCGTCTCAACCAGGTATTGCACAAAACAACCCGTTGCGTAGTAATTCTGCAAATCCAGGATGTAGCTCTCAAAGCGCAGGGGATGCGAAATGCGTGGGAGCTTCTCCGCCTGGTGATACGCCGCGCAGAATGTCTCCAGCGGGATATGGTCAGAATCAGCAATTGATGTCATCCCGATGTAGACAGCAAGGCCCTCGCTCAAGAGCGTGGAAGTAGGTGGGCCGAACATGTTCCACGCGTAGAGGTGTGTCAGCTCGCGTGTGAGGATGTACTGTTGATCCTCAGGCGTTCCCGTCCCATCGTCCAGGAAGAAGATCTGGCGCGCCTCCGGGAAAGTGCGCGCGCGATACATCGTGTCTGGCGCAGCAAAGACCGTTCCAGCGACATAAATGTCGAAAGTCCCGGGGAGCATGGCAAGGAAGGTTCCCTCAATGTACTCCATCCCACTGACGACCATCGCCCGCACCGCGTCGATGTCCTCTACGCCGTACATACCCGCGCGATAGTGCAATGTAAAACGGCGTGGGCCGCCTGTTTCCGGGTAAGCGAGGCTGAGGTCACCTTCCAGGGGCACGGGCCCCCACGTCGGTGTGGGGGTGATCGTGGGTGTGGAGGTGGCGGTCGGCGTGGCCGTCGCCGTCGGGGTCTCTGTGGGCGGCGGTGGCGGCACCGGAATCGTTAACTCCTGGCCTACCCAAATCATATCGGAGCTTAAGTCATTGGCATCGACGATTTCTTCCACGGTGACATCGTAACTTTTGGCAATCTCGCTCAACGTCTCGCCGGCCTTCACGGTGTGCACGACTCTGTTGGCATCCTCAGCAGGTGGCGTCGGTGTTGCCGTCAGCACTGCCATGGCTTGTTCATCCAGAGGGATGCGCAATTCCTGATCCGGGTAGATAACGTCCCCGGCTATGTCGTTTGCCGCGGCCAACGCAGCCGTGGAGATGCCATAATCGTAGGCGATTCCGGAAAGCGTATCCCCCGTTTTGACGGTGTAGGTTATGTAATACATGACAGAGGTAGGCGTAGCTGAAGGTTCCACTCCTAGCGTGGGTGTCGGTACAGATGTCGCGGGCGTCCCCTCTAGCGTCCATGTCGCTGTAGGCAATGGGGCGAAAGTTAGGGTGACAGCCGGAGTACCAGGCTCAGCTTCAGGCGCGGGACGCAGCAGCAAGAACACAGAAACCAGCACGAAGAGCAAAACGCCAAGCCCTATCGCTAAACCGACAAGAATATCCTTCCGGCGAATTGACTTTTCTTCAATCATTGCTACTCCGATTATGCAAGGTCCTGATATGTCATACCCGGCTATCCTTGCGAAGGTTGCCAATGAAGCCACACAACACAAGGGTGTCGCTATCCGAGAACGCTTTCATTCCGAAATGTGTGCCAAACCTTCGCAAGGTTCCCTGCCAAGGCAAATTCCACTGCCACTTCTTTCTTATATCACATCCTGGTAAAAGTGCACCTTCCGCCGTACAGCTTTCAGTCCCCCTCCACCAAGCGGATATCATCGATGTAGACATAGGTGTTGTACCAATTGTCAAACCGATTGTGAACCTCAAGCGATAAATCTACTGCAATTCCGCCTGCTCCCAAGTCGATGTCAGCAGTACGCCAGCCTAAATCATATGGTGGCACATTGCACTTATCAAAATAATCCTCATTGGTATTGGCATCACGAAGCCGCAAAACATCATTCACGAAAACGTCGAAGGTATCATATGCATCAGTCAGACTGCGATTAAGATCATTGGTAAAGATGCGATAACGGAAATGAAGATGCACAGAATTTCCATCCGACGCGGACGGCACAGAAAATTGCTGATGGATAACGGCATTGCCCACCGGAACGCCCCAACATACATAGCCTGGATTGCCGAGTCGGGAAACGGGATTGCTCGTGTTGCTCGGGTCAAGTGCAATCGCCACCCCCAATACACCCGACGCGCTCCATCCTGCCAGGCCATCGGAAAAGTCGCCGTTCACCAGTAGTATGTAGTTCCGGAGCACCAATGGCAGGTAAATGTACGAATACGGTGATTCTTGTTCCCGGACAACGGCAATGTCGTCCGCAAAAACCTGGGTATATCGATCGCCCTGAAAGAGCGGCGTCACCGTGAATGTGGTGGTATTCACCACACCACTACTCGCCGTAACAGGCACAGTTAACCGGATGCCCATCGTCATCATCTCGCCCGCACTCAACGGCAGCGGTAACCCCACCGTCGTTCCCTCTGGATAGGCTGCATTGAAAAGGGTCACAGGCCACCCTTCGGATGCGGTGAGCTGAAACTCAAGCTGGACATCCACGTTGCCGGTGTTCGTGATGATGTGCACGTAATCGACCGCGCTGCCGGGATCGACACCCACGCTGTAGCCCGGCGAAATGGCGATCTCTGGCAAATGGGGAGTCTGTGCGGAAACCGGACTCTCCTTGGGCAACGCCGCCAACATCACCAACATAAATAGGCCGCTCATCCCACAAACGGTCAAGACGCGCTTTATGCTTTTCATTGCTCTTCTCCTGAAATTATAAAACTTACGGCTAAGATGCACCAACCGCATCCACCTGAACAATAACCACACTAATATTGTCGGTGCCACCGGCCTGGTTTGCCGCTTCGACCAGTTGTTCACAAGCCGCCTGGGGCGAAGGCGCAATATCCCACAGTGTCCAGATACGTGAATCGGGGAGCATCCCGCTCAATCCATCCGAACACAGCAACAATGCCTCGCCGGGCGCGAGCACCTGTTCGAAGAGATCGTAGTCTGCCTTAGACTTGTCGCCGACCACCCGATAGATAACGTTGCGTCGCGGATGTTGGCGTGCTTCTTGCGCAGTGATGTGGCCCGCCGCCACGAGCCGCTCGACGAGCGAGTGATCCGTCGTGATCTGCTTCGGCCCATCCGCTGACAACCAATAGGCACGACTGTCACCAATGTTGGCGATGGTCGCGTGTCTCCCTATCATCAACGCGAGCACCAACGTACAACCCATGTCGTTATCCGCAGCCTGACGTTCAGTATACACGGCTTGATTCGCCGTCACAACAAGTTTTTCCAACCAGACCCGCGCATCTGGCAATTCCCCATCAGCCTCAAGATACAAGCTATCCACAGCTTCCTGGAGCGTCTGGACTGTCAACTGGCTAGCGACATCACCCGCAGCGTGTCCACCCATCCCGTCGGCGACCGCGCACACGCCCACCGGCAGGCCCAACGGCGCGAAGCGCTCAGTGAGATCGAGGGTCAACACACTATCTTCATTCAATGCGCGCAGTCGCCCCACATCGGTGAGCACCCCGATCTGCACGTGTACTTTCTCCGGTTCATGCAGACCGCGTAGAGCGCCTTCGAGCACCGCTGCAAACACATCTGCCGTCTTCCCTGTCTGCTGAGCCTGTTGAAGCAACGTGATCAGTATGTCGGATGCCGGCGCGCTATCCGTTGATGGCGCGCCAGTTGATGGCGCGCCATTGACTGGCGCGCCAGTCGGTGGCGCAGCGTCTGGTGCCTGCAACAGCGAGAGCAACGTTCCTGCCAACGCCCGAACGTTCTCGGCAAAATCGATATCAGCCTTCCCTTGAGCCTCGCGCGGCAACAGCGCGACATTGTCAATGCACACGTGGCGCGCAATCTCCCCGCCGACAACAATATGTTCAAGGTCGACTTTCTGCAGCGTAACGTAATGTTGATGCAGATACGCCATCCCCTGTGCCAGCGCGATCCCCCAGCGCAACACTTTCTCAGCAGGTGGCAGGAGTGGTACCTCCTGCGCGTGTTTGAAGACCGGTTCAACGCGGTAGTGACGCGGCGGTTCAAATATCGTTTCCGTAAAAACATCCTCGGGCACAATCAATGCGGGATGGCGCAAGCGCAACGCCGCCAACTGTGCAGAGACCTCGAATGTCTGTGCGTCAATCGTCTCCCGCACCAAAAACTTCGGATAGATCAATGTAATCCCGCTCAAATCGGCCCCACAGTGGGCGCAGGATTGCATATCCTCCCCAACAATCGGCGCGTTACATTGCGGGCAGCGGCTGAGTGGCGTTGTGCCGCGCGCGGTGTAGATATTCACCTCGTCCAACGTCTCCGCAGCCGTTGAGACGTTAAGCACCCGGTAACGCCCCTGGCCCAACAACGTCCGCTCTGGCAACGCATCCAGCGGCGTGATGCCCGGCGTCTCAGACGTGGAGGTGTTTTCCGGTTCCTCAACACGCTCCACCTGAGGACGACGTCTGGGCAGCACGAACAGGAGCACGACAGCGACGAGCAGCATAGCGGCGAGCAGCAATCCCACCGCCAGCGTCGTCGCCAGTAGACGCGAAGGCATCTCCGGCGCCACACTATCCGGCCAAGGCATGTTGTTACATGCCGAAAGCATCATGATCAGACCGACGAGCAACAGTGGCACTCTATTCCTGGCTTTCATCTTTCCTGACCCTCTTCAATCGCTGCAAAGACGCCAACAGCGCGACCATATACGTTGCCCGCGAGCGGACGTGCTGGCCTTCCTGATCGCGGAAACGCGTGGCAAGCGCAATAGCGCGGGTCGCCCAGACGCGCGCCTTATCGTAGTCTTGCTGCCGGCGGAAGAGATCGGCGCCGATCAGGTGCAGGCGCGCGCTCCCTAACGTCCGTTCGACACCGGGATGCGCCAGAGCACGCTCGACCACGGCCAATGCGGGGATGTAATCGCCCCGCGCTTCCAGTGCCGTCGCTTCATGATAGTCCAAATCGGCCAGACGGGCGATATCGTCCGGATCCGTCGTTTCAACGGGCAACATTGCACGGGCTGCGTTCAGATGCGCCAGCGCCGCGTCGTAATCGGCAAAGCTGATCAGCGTATCGCCCAGGAGATGGTGCGCCTCAAAGCGCGCGTCGGGCACAGCCAGCCCTCCGGCGTCCGCAGCCTCCAATACGCGCTCAAGCGCCTGGCGCGCCTGCACCGCCAGATACGAGCGCACGGCTTGTTGCCCCAGTTCCAGGTTTACCTCGACCGCTTTCTCCCACATGCGTGCCTCGTAGGCGTGATAGGCCATCAGAGTGAGCCAGTTCGGAGCAGCCCGCTCACGGTAATAATCGAGGTATTCGGTGAGCCGCTGGTGGATAAGCCGCTGAACCCGGTGCGGCAGCCCCCGGTAAGCTACTTCACGGATCAGTGGCTGGCGGAAAATAAGCCATTCGACGGTCTGCCACGGGATAGCGCGCCATTCCATAGTGCTATCACGCGGCGTCAACCCGAAAGGCGACAGTTGTGGAATCCGCCGCCGCACCGCCGTATCGCTTTCCTCGCCGTAGGCAGCGACCAGGGTGGGCACCATCATCTCGTCGCCGACAGCCGCCGCAGCGCGCAGTAAGTGCCGATCGGGCGGAGAGAGTTGGTCGATGCGGCTTTGGATCAACCCGTAAACCATATCGGGCAGTGGAAAGTCCGCCAACGAGCCGGTCAAATCCCAGGAACGATCGCGACGGTGCAAAACGCCGGAGTCGATCAGCGCGCGCACAGCTTCGGTAGCAAACAGGGGCAGACCACTGCTGCGTTCTGTCACCCACCGGATGACGGATTCGGGCAGTGGCATATCCTCGAAAAGTCGCTGCACCAACATCTGCATAGCGTCAGCGTTCAACGGGCCAAGCGACAAATCCACCACCCGTTCGTCGGCCGACCAGCGCCGCAGCACGGGAGGATCGTCACGATGCGTGGCTACGAGCAGTAGTGGCGCGTTGATCGGCGTGTTCACCAGACTGTCGAGCATGTCCAGCGAGGCTGGTGACATCCAATGCACGTTGTCGACGATCAAAAGACGCGGCTGTTCCTGCGCAGCCTGTTGCCACAGTTCAAGGAACATCGACTGGCGCTGGGTATCGCGCATGGTTGGCGGCAGCGCTAGCACATCGGACGAAGGCGCAGCCGTCAATCCTACCAACGGCGCGAGCAGGGCAGTCCACGGCGCGATGCCGTAGCGTTCCAACACGGTCGTCAGCGTCTCTAAGCGTTGCGCCGTTTCGCGCGCTTCCGGCGAAGCCGCGTCCAATCCCAGGAGCGAATTGAGAGCGGCGTCCCATCCGGCAAAAGGCAGGTGCGCGGCATACGACGGCGTCACGCCCATATGAACAGCGAAGCCACAGTTCTCCGCCAGGTGGGTTAGTTCCTGCACAAGGCGGCTCTTCCCCACGCCCGCGCCTCCGTGGAGCAGTACGACGCGGGATTCGCCCTCCCGCACAGCATCCAACACGCGCGTGAGTTGGGCAAACTCTTCTTCACGCCCCACCATAGAGACATCCGACGCGGGTGCGCCCAGGAAAACCTGGCGCAGTCCGCGCGCGATAAAGGGGGTCAATGGTTCTGTCTTCCCCTTGAAGTGGGTGGGCGCGCCAAATTCTCCGGCAACACGACGCGTCACGGAGGGATGGGCCGAAGTATTTGGCCCCAGCCAGATCTCACCGGGACTGCATTTGGACATCAAACGGGCCGCCAGGTTCACCTCGTCGCCCATCACCGTGTATTCACGACGGCGCGCTGTTCCCACATCCCCCGCAAAGACGTAGCCCGTGTTAATGCCGAGGCTGAGCGTCCCGCCGAACATCTCCTGCAATTCAAGAGCAGCGAGAACGGCCCGGAGGGGATCGTCTTCATGCGCGTGCGGCGCACCGAAGAGCGCCATGATGTACGCGCCGCTTGGTGCAACGGCAATCTTGTTGACAATGCCATCGTAGCGCTGGATAGCATCGCGGATCTGGATGAAACTCGTGTTTGGCTCCGTGATGACTTGTTGTAGTTTTTCGTGGTCACCCCAATAGGGCAGCAGATCGGGCAACCCGGTCACGGCAAGCATCATCACCGTGACCCAACGGCGCTCACTCCACATACGCATGCGATCAAGGGTAGGCGCAGCGACCAGCCGTTCAAGCAAGCTGGGCGCCAGATAGGGGGTCAGCGCGTCCAGGCGGGAGAGGAGCCATACCACCAGGTCCTTTTCCTCCAATCTTGGAGGCTGCGGCAACGCCATCACGCCGTGAGCGGAAGGCGTTTCGCGCAAAGCCAGCACCTGATACAGATCATCGCCGAGCGGCACGCAGTCCACCTGCCCCGCGCACGCGCGGAAGGTGCTGACGTCCAGCACCGTCTCGGCGGGTGGCGCGGCACATTGCGCGCGGCCCATCGTCGCTAAGGGCTGTCCGACGGGCAGCAACTCGCGCCCGGCGCTATCCCCCAGCCCCAACCCAAGCATCCGCCCACTCCCCAACCCGATAGCGACCCGCAGCGGGAAACGCCCGAACGACGTTTCCACCTCGCCCATTTCGGCCTTCATCGCCGCCTGGAACTCAAGCGACGCCGCCACGGCACGCAGCGCGTGCTGCTCTCCCTGGAACAGCACCATCCCCGCGTCGCCGCCGAACTTCTGCAGGTCGCCGCCATATTGGGCCGTGATACGGATCAAGATCTCGAGGAAACGATCCACCAGGTCTGTCAACTGCTCGGCCCCCTGATCCGAATCGGCCTGCGAGAAGCGCTCCGCCAACGGCGTGAAACCGTCGATATCGGCAAACATGACCGTTCCTTCGAGCGACAGCCCGATCGGGCCGGATCCCGGCACTTCGAGCATCGGGGCGGCGACGACCATGGGGATATAGGCGGTGACAACCTCCATCAAGTCCCGCAAATACAGCAACAACGCGGGCTGATAGTATAGCAGGCGCTCGAACCAATGAGCAAGATCCCTGCCAGGTGCCGCTAGTCGGCCAAGCTCCGTTTGGCGGCCAAGCTCCGTTTGGCGGCCAAGCTCCGCTTGGCTTGGAAAATTAGGGAGAGAACTCATTGCATATCCGTTATTTTTCCTCAATGCGAATGGTCTTGATCAGATCACCAGGCGTGGTCGCCGTCTGAGGATCGCGGATGCTAATCGACAGCAGAACGTCCAGTCCTTTGACGACTTTGCCGAAGACGGCGTGCCGTCCATCCAGCCACGGTGTCTCCACGAAAGTGATGAAGAACTGGCTGCCGTTGGTGTTCGCTCCGGCATTCGCCATCGACAACACACCGGGGCCGTCGTGCTTCAGGGCCGCATCGAATTCATCGGCGAAGCGGTAGCCCGGCCCGCCGCGCCCGGTCCCGGTGGGATCGCCGGCCTGCGCCATGAAATCCTCAATCACCCGGTGGAAGGTTGTGTTGTCATAGAAACCCTCACGCGCGAGAAAGACGAAGTTATTCACGGTGTTGGGGACTTTGCTGGCGTATAGCTCAGCGACGATGTCACCCTTTCCGGTCACAATGGTGGCAGTGTACTTCTTCGCCGGGTCGATGATCATCGCCGGTGGTGCAGTATACATATTGTTACGATCTGCTGGGTTTTTAGGCATGGGTATCGCTCCTTGTTCTGTGAATTCGGTGGAGGTCGTTCCGCCACCACTTAAGGCTTCTTCAATAAGCTGCCGAATCTTGCCTGGGTCGTTGCCCAGAACTTGCTCTCCGTTGATGAAGAACGTGGGGGTTGCGGTGACCCCTCTCTCGAAAGCGGCCGTCGATACCTCAAGCGCCGCATCGACGTAACGCCCCTCTTCTTTGCAGGCGGCAAACTGTGCCATATTCAAGTCGATTTCCTGAGCCGACGTATCAAGATCGAAGGTTCCGGCGCCAATCGCAGCAAAGACGGCGTGCTCGTAGGCGAAATAACGTCCCTGCTCGGCGGCACACATCGCCGCGGCCAGGTATTCCTGCGACTCCGCGCGGTTAAAGGCCATCATGTGCCCAACGTAGCGTACCTTTCCCGCTGCTACATAATCCTCGAGAATGCCTTCAAGGCTTTCGGTATTGAAAGCGCGGCAGTGCCCGCAGAAAATCTCGCTGAACTCCATCACCGTGACCGGCGCGTCCTCCGCGCCCAACGCGGGGAACCAACGGGTTCCGGCAGGACCGGGAAATTGCACCGTCGTTCCGCCATCGTTGTACGGCGCTCCGGTCAGCCCCATAAACGACTCAGAATCCGCGATGACGACCTCCGCTGATGCGGAGGCCTCCGCTGACGCGGCGGTTGTCGGTTCGGGGACGGCGGTCGCTGTCGGTGGAGCCTTGGGTGCAGGCGCTCGCGTTGCGGTAGGCGCTTGCGTTGCGGCAGGCGCTACAGTAGCGGGCGTTGTCTCCGCTGTCGTGCAACCGGCCATCACCATCAAAAAAAGTGCAGCTATGAACACACGTTGCCACAAACCTGATCCCTTCATCGGC
The DNA here is from genome assembly GCA_016934645.1 of Anaerolineae bacterium. The sequence goes on along the minus strand of JAFGSL010000305.1, from coordinate 1,237 downwards.
TCTACTGCTCCGCGATGCGAATAGTCTTGATAAGGTCGCCGGGTGTGGTCGCCGTCTGGGGGTCGCGCAGGCTGATCGAGAACAGCGCATCCATTCCTTCGGTGACTTGGCCAAAAATGGTGTGAGCCCCATCCAACCACGGCGTCGCCACGAAGGTGATAAAGAATTGGCTGCCGTTGGTGTTCGCCCCGGCATTCGCCATCGCCAAGATGCCAGGGCCGTCGAAAGTCAAGTCAGCATCAAATTCGTCGGCGAACTGGTAACCCGGGCCGCCCATACCGGTGCCGGAGGGGTCACCCGCCTGGGCCATGAAATCCTTAATCACCCGGTGAAAAGTCGTATTATCGTAGAAGCCTTCGCGCGCGAGGAAGACGAAGTTGTTCACCGTAAGGGGCGCTTTAGCGGCGTACAATTCCACCACAATATTGCCCTTTTCTGTCTCAATGGTGGCAATGTACTTCTTCGTTGGATCGATCGTCATGGATGGCGCTGCCGCGTACATCCCGTTCCGCGAGGCCGGATTTGTCGGCATGTCGGGATTGGTGGACGAGGATGTTTCAACAACTGCGGTCGCCTTCGCCGTTGCCTCTGGCAACACTGCCTCTAGCGTCGCCGCATCTTGCGTCGCACTCTTGCCCTGATTTAGAACCAGCGTCAGAATGAGGATCAGCACAACCACAATCCCTACAACACCCAAAATCCACCACAATCTCTGGTTTTTAGCGGCTGCGCCTTTTGGCACGCCTTTTTTGCCAGCCAACGAGGCGGGCTTTCTGCTAGACGATGATCTCTTGGATGAAGAAGCTGCACTAGGACGCTTCTGCGCCGTGCTCGAACGCTTCTTGGATGCTGTGCTCTTTCTGGACTTTGACATGATTCCTCCACATTTGGGTTTGATTGGATTGTAGCCCATTTCAGCGGAAACGCCAGAGGCCGACCACGAATTGAGAACGAATAAACGAATCAGCGAATGAGCGAATCAGCGAATGAGCGAATCAGCGAATCAGCGAATGGGCGAATCAGCGAATGGGCGAATCAGCGAATGAAAGAATGGGCGAATGGGCGACTTGTTCTATGGCGGCGCGGTCAGAAGAGCGGCCGCAGCTACAAGTGAAAAATTTGCGTGAATCGGCGAAAATCAGCGTCCGGTGGATCTTTTAGTGAGGGGCAGGCCGATGAGGAGTGCCAGCGGTCCCAGAAGGAGCAGCCACATCGCCGCTTGCAGGCCGAAGCGTTC
>JAFGSL010000304.1 GCA_016934645.1 Anaerolineae bacterium | reverse complement strand
GCTGATAACTGATTTTCATTGCGCCCTCGGGTGGCATGATTTCTCACAGTCTACCCGTTTTTGCTTATTGTGCAACAACTCTAGTGAAAATGAGCGTGAGTTTTGAACTTAAGAAACTTACCGGGGTTCTTACAAGGCAAGACCATACATAACGACAGCAATAGCGATGGTTTGAACGATGATATCCCGCTTATCCTGACTTAAAGGCAAAACCGATGGGTGTCTAAAAGGCTACCCCACCAACCGGTGCCCATCCCTGGCCCCGTCAAGATCATCACCTGCATTCCAACATCGGGGATAGCCGACGACAAATGCTGTATAATGGCTCGTAACGAAAATTCATGGCCTGAAAGCCAAAAGCCAAAGAGGTATTTTTGCGGGCGGAGTACCGCCCGCAAAAATGCACTCTCTTAATCCGCCGCTTTAGCGGCCATTTTTTGGAGGAACCGATATGTCCAACTTGAAAGCCCAAATCTTTATAGACACCCAGCGCACGATAGCACCCATTTCCCCACTATTGTTCGGCGGATTCGCGGAGCACATGGGACGCTGTATCTACGAAGGCATCTACGATCCGGCATCGCCCCACGCGGACAAGCGCGGTCTACGCCAGGATGTGATTGCGGCACTGCGCGATCAGGGGTACACCGTGATCCGCTATCCGGGAGGAAACTTCCTGAGCGGCTACAACTGGCTCGATGGCGTAGGCCCCAAGGACCAACGCCCACACCGGCGCGACCTCGCCTGGCAATCGCTTGAGACCAACCAATTCGGCACCAACGAGTTCATCGAATTCTGTACCGCCATTGACGCCGCGCCGATGCTGAGCGTCAACATGGGCACGGGCGACATCCAGTCCGCCGCCAACCTTGTGGACTACTGCAACACGCCGGACGGCACGTACTGGTCAGACCTGCGCGCCAGCCACGGCTACCCCCAACCGCACAACGTTCGCTACTGGTGCGTCGGCAATGAGATGGACGGTCCTTGGCAGATCGGTCACCTGGACGCGGTCGCCTACGGCAACAAGGCGCTGGAAGCCGCCAAGATGATGAAATGGCACGATTCCACCATCAAAACCGTGCTATGCGGCTCGTCCAGCGACGGCATGCCGACCTACCCGGACTGGGATCGCACCGTGCTTGAGATCGCTTGGGAGCATACGGACTATCACTCGATGCATTACTACATCAACAATAACGCGGGAGATACCGCGAGTTATCTGGCCAGCGCCGTCCGCTTTGAACACTTTGTTGACACGCTGGAAGGGACACTGCGCTACGTGAAAGCCAAGCGACGCAGTTCACACGATGTCTATCTTTCATGGGATGAGTGGCAGGTCTGGCATTCACTGGGCGGCCCTATGGGAGGACACTGGGCGGAGGCACCGCATCTAGCAGAAGATACCTACAATCTGGAAGATGCGCTGGTCGTGGCGCAGTGGCTCAACGTTTTCCTGCGCAAGAGCCACGTGTTGAAGATCGCCTGCGTCGCGCAGATCGTCAACGTGATCTCGTGGTTGCAAACCCGCCGTGACGCCCTGCTCAAGCAACCCTCGTACTATGTCTTCAAGCAGGTCAGCAACCTGGCCCGTGGCGACGCGCTGGATGTGGCCGTCAAAGCGCCATCGGTGGAGACCAAACAGCACGGTGAAGTCCCCGCGCTCGACGTATCCGCCAGCTTTGACCCAGAAACCCAAAAGACCGCGATCTTCCTGGTCAACCGCAGCCTGACCGAAACCATATCCACCGACATTCTCTGGCAAAGCGACGCGCCACGCCAGATCACGGGCGTGACCCAGCTCACCGGTTCGGACGTTAAGGCTGTGAACACCTACGAGCATCCCGACACTGTCGTTCCTCACCCGGTTGGCGGCTGCCAGATGGACAATAACAAGCTATCCTTGAGCCTGCCGCCCCTGTCGTTCACCGCGGTCAGCGCCGACTAACGGATTCAGGCCTTACACGGTCAGAAGTTTTTCACCGCAGAGGCCGCGGAGTTCGCAGAGATTTTATGATGTCTCAGCGACCTCTGAGGCAATACCTAAGGCCGTGAAGGCCGCGACGGTCGGCTGGGCATCGTGGGACGTTCTCCCAAGCCTTGTTCCAACGTGCTGAGACTCGCGCGCGCCTGTGTGAGCTGACCTCGCGCCAGTTGTTCGGTGATTTGGTTCACAGAACCGGAGAGAGCCTGCAATTGCGGGCCGCCCTGGGCTTGCAAGCCGGCGGCAGCATTCGCACCCAATTGCGCGATGTCGGACAGTTCGGCGGCGGAAAGCTTGGAGTCATCCAACGCCTCGCGGACGGTGTCCAGGTAATAGAATGCATCCTGGATTGCGCCCAGACGGTCAGGGGCGACGGCGTCAGGTGCGATGCCCAGGAACTTGGTAGCGCGCGTCTCCAACTCCGCAGCAAGCGCCGTGTACCACACCTGATTTTGCGCCTGGATTTGAGCGGCTTTTGCAGCGGCGGCCTGCGCCGCGGTCTCCAACTGCGTGATGGTCTCCTCAGCCAGTGCCACGCCCTGTTCAAGCGCTGTAGCAATCTCTTCCAATGCGGCGGCGACTTCGGCGGTGCTATGCGCCATCGCCGCCAGGTCAGCCTCGATGGCCTGCAATACCACCAGCGTTTCAGTTGCCAACTCGCCATACATATCGCCATAGAGCGTCAGCAGTTCTTCAGCATAGGCAATAGCCTCTTCCGCACCCACGACTTCCACCTGGACGGTGATTACCTCTTCCTGGGTGACGGTGCCATCGGCAGTGGCCTGCTCGCTGGCAGAAGCACTGGCAGTGGTCGCAGTGGCTGCTTCAGCCACCGCGGTATCTATCATCGCCGCCAACTCCTCCTCGGTCAATGTGACCGTCTCAACCTGAGGCGTCGGCGTCGCCTGCGCGGCGACGGCAGTGAGGGTCGCGTTCACCGCAGCGTCGATGGCAGACTGCATGTTAGCCTGCGCCGTCATCGTTGCATTGACAGCAGCATCGATGGTGGCTTGCGCATTCGGCGCCGGCGTTGCCAACGGACCGCTACGTCCACATCCCACCATCCCCGCCAAAAGCACGCTCAACACCACTCCAAAATGGACAATACGTTTCACTGTGTTCCTCCCAAATAGTCTGGCAGTCGTCAATCAGGTAGTTTACAAGCCTTTATCTTGCCAGTCGGTAACCAATCCCCGGTACAGTCAGAATGAGGGTGGGTTTGCTAGGATCTAGTTCCACTTTCTCCCGCAGTCGCCGGATGTGTACGTTGACAATGCGCTCACTTTCCACGTCGGCAGCGTAGCCCCACACAGCATCAAGGATTTGTGCGCGGCTCAACGCTTGCCCGCGATTCTGTGCCAGGTACACCAGCAGGCGAAATTCGGTGGGGGTCAAAGCCATAGGTCACCGTAGGCGCGACGCAACTGTGCACGGATGCGTGCCAGCAACTCACGCAGTCCGAAGGGTTTGGTGACGTAGTCATCCGCACCCATCTCCAGCCCCAACACCTTGTCCATTTCTTCACGGCGCGCAGTGAGCATAATGATGGGCAGCCGCAGACCTTGTTGGCGCAGCGTGCGGCACACATCCAGTCCCGATCCATCCGGCAGGCGAATGTCAAGCAGAATCAAGTGCGGCTGCCTCTCACGCGTGTAGGTTGCGCCCTCCGCACATGTCGCTTTCCACGTCACCCGGTAACCTTCACGTTCCAGTCCGGCGCGCAAACTCTGCGCCACCGCCGGATCGTCTTCGATGAGTAGAATGTGATTGGGCTGTCCTTCCATACCGGATCCCGATTCACGGCACGCTATGCATCTTGATGCCCGGATGCGCTCCATCACGCAGGGCGTCGACGGTCTTCGCCAACTGCTCGCGTGCCCACATCTCCTGACCGTTGGTCGGATACTTGCGATAGGTGCACTCGATCACCATGATCAGGAAAAGGTAGAGACTGTAGAGTGCCCGGCATGTGCGCTGCGCAGGTGTGTCCAGCACTGGCGTCCCATACCCCTTAGCAAAGTCGCTGTTGGGATCGTAACCGGTGAAATTGACCTCCATCAGCGGGTCGCCCCACAGCGCGCGCTCGTGGTCGATGATGCCAGTGATGGCCTGCGTTTCCCTGTCGAAGAAGATGTTGCCATCCCATAAATCCCAGTGGACGAGACGGGGTGTGACGACTTCGGTTAGCGCCGCGTAGTGACTGCGGGCCAAGTCGTGGTAATCGACATACGAAAGCGGCAGTTCGACGCCCATATCCTCACCATCTTGCAGAACAGTCATCAGCATCGCATCGAACGCATCGCGCCATTTCGCAAAACGGGGCGTGCTTTCCGGGCCATATCCGAAAGCAGTTCCCTCGATGTCGTTGATCTCCCGCAGATACCTGCCGATTTGGCGGTTGATGCGTTGTTGCACGTCGGGCGAAAGCTCACCCCGGACTTTGTGCAGCGGCGTGCCCGGCAGGTATTGCATAATGAAAAACTCGTTATCCAACAACGTGCGCGAAGCATCATAGCAGAAAATCTCCGCTATGGGGAGCGAGGTACGCTCGCGCAGCAGACGCATCGTGGCGACCTCGGCGGACATGATGTCGCGTTCGTAACGCAAGATGCGCACGTTCGGCGGTGGCGACACCTTCACGACCCAGGTGCGCCCATCCGTCAAATCCAGGCGGTAAGCGGTAGCGAAATACCCCTCGGTCAATTCCTCCGTGACCTCGACACGGGTCTCATTGCCAAAATGGTGGTTGATGAGCGATTGTATTGCGTCATGCGACAATTTGATTTTGGAAATGCTTTCCATGAATTCACCTTTGCATAAGATTGCCGTGCGACATCAAATCTCAGCGGCATATCGCAGCCCTTGCACAAACAGACTTAAACCCAGATTGCCGCGTTCTTCGCGGGTGTAGCGCGGATGCTGCTGCGGGAAGATATGGTCCTCGGGATGCGGCATCAGGCCAAAGACGGTGCCCTGGGGATTGCACACACCGGCGATGTCGGCGGTAGAGCCGTTGGGATTGGCGGGATAATCCACCGGGCCGTTACCATCAGCGGTGGTGTACGTGACGACAATCTGCCCGTTGGCGCGCAAATCCGCCAGCACGGCCTCGTCGCGGGGGACGAAACGCCCCTCGCCGTGGGCCACCGGACAATAGATGCGCTCCGTCAGTCCGCGCGTGAAGACACACACGCTATCGGGATTGGGTTCCAGCCATACCCAACGACACTCGAAGCGGTTGGAAGCATTGCGTGTGAGTGTCGCTCTCCCCCTCTCTGTCCCCCCCACCGGGGGGGATGAAAGGGGGGGCGCTCCCGGCAACCACCCACTTTTCACGAGCGCCTGGAAACCGTTACAGATGCCAATCACCGGTTTGCCCGCATCCACAAAACGCGCCAGTTCCTCCTGGAACAGCCATCGCATGTCCGCCGCGAGTAGCCGCCCAGCGCCGAGTGCATCACCATAGGAGAACCCACCCGGCAGCACGAGAATCTGATAATCGTGCAGATGCGCGGGACTAGCATGCAACGCGTTGATGTGCAACACAGTCGGTACACCGCCTGCCAATTCGATCGCCGCCGCCGCATCCGGGTCACGGTTCGTGCCTGTCGCTTGAAGAATGAGAACTTGAGGCTTCATCGTCATTTTTTGCCTACCCGTTTCGCCATCATAATATCCGGCTTGCCCCACCCGTTTGCATCGGGAAGCACACCGACGATGGTGAAGCCCATCTTTTGGTAGAATTCGTAGGGATGTTCCTTCAAATTACAGATGTTGGCGATATGCTCCCAGGTATTTTCGTATAAATCAACCTGACTCAGTGACGTCATATTGTCTTCGTCGTCCGTCCCCAGATGAATCGTCAAACCGCCCCGCGCCCGTACTTGTTCTTCCAAATCCATCACCAGGGCGCGCCCGATGCCCTGTCCCTGGCGCGATGGATGTACGATGAGCGGGTGAAGTTCCCACGCATTTCCGTCATACCCAGGCAGACCACCGATCCAACCCAGCACTTTGCCCTGATCATCCAGCGCAACACGGCAGATCTTCCCAGACTCTAGTGCCTCGTGCACTTCTTCCAGCGCGGCATCCATAGTGGGCCATCCGTTGGGCCAGTGCTCTTTGAAGCCTTCGACGAGTAGAGTCGCAGCCTGATGCATCATATCCGCGTCATCAGCGGGTAAATCCACGATACGCATGATCATCCTCTCATGGTTTTAGTGATCCGAAATCCCACACTCTCCGCCGTGCGGATCATCGGCAGGTTATCCTCGCGCGTCTGGCAAAATGCGACGCGCCCGGCGTCCAGAATCCCCTGTGTGACAAACGAGACGACGGCTTTTGCATACCCACACCGCCGAAAAGCGGGAGCCGTCCCGACCGCAGCAACCATCCAGGCGTCATCCACACAACGATACTCAGCCGCTATGGACGCAATCTGCCCATCTTCGACGATGGCGCAGTAATGATAGCCCAAATCGCGCGCTTCGGCCCAGATTTCGGGCGTCAGCGGAAGATCAGGAGGCCAGAATGCCTGCGCCAGTGCAAAATCCTGCTCCCAATCCAGCCAGTGCACGTGGGATGCAGAAGCCGGGTGGAAATCAGATAGTGTACAGATCAATTCAACACACATCGTTTTGTCTCTCCGCAAGCGCCCTACTTGGTCACACTCTTTGACACACAAAGCTCACAAAGTAACCAAAATAAATCCCCTGACTCTGTCGCATATGGAATCCAGCCGCAGCCAAATCTTGCGCGAATTGCGCCCACGTGAACGCACCATCTTTAGTCCGGCGCATTTCACCGCCGACCAATACACCGCCGGGCTTCAACACCCGGTACACCTCGGCGACGGCTTCCGTCCAAACCGGCACGTGGTGAAAGACACCAAAAGTAAACGCGGCATCAAATTGCGCGTCCGGCAATTCCATTGTCGCGATGTCGCCAACGAAGAAATTCGCCTCCACCCCACGCTGGCGCGCGCGCTCGATCTGTTCAGGCATCAAATCGAAAGCATAGAGCGAGGCTGGACGAAACATACGCGCGATCACCTGGGTACTATAGCCAGAAGCACATCCAGCATCCAGAACCGCCTTGCCCTGAAGTTGAATCTGACTCCGACGTAGTTGGCGGCGAATGACGCCGAACTCGTAATAGCTCTGGAAAAGCTGCCGCATAGGGCTGTCGATCATCTGCTGTTGCCCTTTGTCCATAGTGGTCATATCACACACTTCCTCCGATGTCTGAATAGTGTTCCTCGGCAGCCGGAGCGGCGACGCGGTTCATCAGCCACATTGCAACGCCAGGGATCAATATTGCGCCAAAGAAAGCCAACAAAAAAGAGTTGAGGTTGGATGAGAACGCGCCTACCGCCGCATAGACTGCCGAGATCCCCAGGTTCGAGAGGGTTGTAAGCAGCATAAAACGGCCAAATGGAATCCGTGCGATCCCCGCAAACAGTATCGAGGCTTCTGCCAAGACCGGAACCGGACGCGCGACGATGAGGACCCAGTTGCCAAAGCGCCGTTCGAGGTTAGCAAGTCGCGCCAATTCTTTCTCGCCGACCAGACGGCTGGCTATCGGATGGCCCATCTTGGATGCGAGCACAAAACCGAGCATGCAACTGACCGTCATCCCTACCCAGGAGGTCAAGAGACCGCGCAGGAAGCCGAGCACAAAACCGGCGGCAGTACTGGCGATGCTGGAAGGCACCGGTAGCACAATGTCGCCGCCCAACAACAGTGCCAGCACCAGCGCCACCTTCCCAGTCTGGTTGGAAGCGACCTCGAGAAAATTGTGCGTCCACACCTCAATGGCCTCTCCAAACAGCGTAAAAGGAACCAGGATAAACGCCAGTATCCCTACCAATAACACGATCCAACCCAAACTATGGTTTCTTTGCATACTTTCCCCTCATCCAATGACAGATAAAATGCGTCCAGAATTTACACGCTTTCCTGACTTCTCAAACGACCTCTGTTGTCTGCCACGCCGCTACCAGGGCACTGACCTCGCGTTCGACCCATACTTTACCTTGCGCGCCCACGATACGGAGCACTGCCGGCTCCGTCACTACACCGATGTCCACACACGGACGCCCGGCAAGTGCCTGCTCAAAGTCTGTGGCGTGCTCCGGCGTAACTTCGACGAGGAAACGCGCGCTACTCTCGGCGAACAGGGCAGTCACAGCGTCTCCCGGCAGTGTCAACTCCAGCCCAAGTCGCCCGCCGACGCACATCTCGGCAGCAGTGACCGCTACGCCACCCTCGGAGCAGTCGTGCGCAGCAGCGACCAATCCCGCCTGTATCGCCCGGTGCAACGCACGGAACGTCTCGATGGCGTCCGACACGGGCGCAGGAAGAGCACCGTCCGTTTCGCCGGTCAGTCGTTCGTAGAGCGAGCCACCAAGCTCATCCCGCGTCGCGCTAATGAGATACAGCCGGTCGCCGGGCCGCTTCAGGTCGCTCGTCACAGTACAGCGCACGTCCGGCACAATGCCCAACGCCGAAATCAGCAACATCGGTGGAATCGCACGCTTGTCGCCATGCGCATCTACGAACTCATTGTTGAGGCTGTCCTTGCCGGAGATAAAGGGCGTCCCGTAGGCCAGCGCCGCATCGTGACAGCCCTGTGCGGCGCGCACCAGCCCACCCAGCCGTCCTGGGATGCTCGGACTGCCCCAGCAGAAGTTGTCGAGAATCGCGATCTTGTCGGGATCCGCACCCACAGCGACGACGTTGCGCACGGCCTCATCAATCACCGCCCAGGCCATCGCGTACGGATCAAGCAGGCCATAATACGGATTGATGCCCACGCCCAACGCGATCCCGCGCTGCCCCTGCGTCATCAGTGGCTTGAGCACCGCCGCGTCCGCCGGGCCGTCGTTCATCACGCCTGTCAACGGCTTCAGCACCGTCGCCCCCTGCACTTCGTGGTCGTAGCGGCGGATGACGGATTCTTTGGAAGCGACGTCAGGATGAGCAAGCATCTGCAAAAGAAGGGCGGTTAGGGCATCGGGTGGTTGGGTGGTTCGTGGTTCGTGAGGCTTGATGCGTGATGCGTGATGTGTAATTCGTGATTCGTGATTCTTTCCCCACTCTGCCTTGAGCGTGAGGTGGGGCCAGCCCTCGTGGACAAAGTCCATCGGGAGGTCCGCCGCAAGTTTGTCGCCATAGCAGACACGCAGACGACAGTCGCCGGTAAAACGACCAATGACGGTCATTTCGACGTTGTAGATCGCGCAGATTTCACGCAGGCGGGACAGGTTGGCTTCCGGCGCGGCGATCACCATGCGCTCCTGCGCCTCAGAAAGCCAGATCTCCCACGGACGCAGACCGTGATACTTGAGCGGGACGTCGCGCAAGTCTACGTCGACGCCCACGTCCTTGCCCATTTCGCCAACGGCGGACGAAAAGCCACCCGCACCGCAGTCGGTGATCGCCGTGTACAGGCCCTCGTCCCGTGCGACGATGAGTGCGTCAAGCACGGCCTTCTCGGTGATGGGATCGCCGATCTGGACGACACTGCCCACGGTTTGGCCGGTATCGTGCGTGAGTTCAGCGGAGGAGAACGTCGCACCGTGAAGGCCGTCGCGGCCCGTGCGCCCGCCGAGTGCAACGCACAAGTCGTCGGGCTGCGCCTCGGTACGGTGGACGCCTTTCGGCGCGATACCCACGCACCCGCAATAAACCAGCGGGTTGGCGACGTAATCCTCGTGGTACAAAATCGCCCCGTTGACAGTGGGGATGCCCATCTTGTTGCCGTAGTCCTCAATGCCCGCCACGACGCCGCGCGCGATACGACGTGGGTGGAGCGTGCCGCAGGGCACATCCGCATCAAGCATATCCAGCGGGCCAAAGCAGAGCACATCCGTGTTGGCAATAGGCTTCGCGGAGACGCCCATCACGTCGCGGATCACGCCGCCGACACCCGTGTTTGCTCCGCCGAACGGCTCCAGCGCCGAGGGGTGGTTGTGCGTCTCCACCTTGAAGGAAACCTCGTACTCGTCATCGAACGCCACAATGCCGGCATTGTCCACAAACGCCGAAAGCACCCACGGCTTGTCCAACCTCTCGGTTGCCGTGCGCAGATACGTTCTGATGAGGCTCGGTACAACTTCATGAGTACACTCTTGCTCGGGCCGGTCTCTGACCGCACCCGCTGCAGGCAACACCCGCGGCATACCGCCGTAGCAGGTGTAATCGATTTCAGCCTTGAAGGTCTTGTGCAAGCAGTGCTCAGACCAGGTCTGGGCCAGGATTTCCAGTTCGACATCAGTGGGATCGCGATCCAGCGCCTGGAATTCAGCCTGGATCGCCTGCATCTCTACCAAGGAAAGAAACAACACGCGTTCCGTGCTCAGGCGTTGCAGCGCATCATCATTCAGCTCGCGTATGGGGATGACATCCACAGCATCACTCGGCGCGGCGTCAGGGACGAATTCTGGCCGCATTGGACCAAGGGTGTACGACTGAATGACGGGATTGCACAGCAGTTCTTCCGCAATGCGACGCAATTCGGCAGGGGAAACAGGGCCATCGAACACATAGCGTATGCCGGTGACGACGGCTTCGAGCGCGCTTATGCCCAACTGATGCGCGCGATGGAGCAAATGCTTGGCAACGGGATCGGTAACGCCGGGGTGAAAGCCGACTTCGATGGGCTTCCCCCCCTCTATCCCCCCCACTGGTGGGGATGAAAGGAGGGTCACTCCCCCAGAGGGGGGGAACCAACGGTACTCCTCAACAATAGGATCGACCAAGAACTCGGTGGCGATGCGTTCCACTTCCTCCGAGGTAAGCCCGCCCCGGAGAAAGTAGAGGTTGCTGATGTGGACGCCTGTCACACTCTCGATATCCAGATGGGCAATCTGACTGAGCACATCCACAGCGCGCCCATCGTCCTGACCATGCCAAAAGACCTCAATGCGATATGTGTGCGTCACTTTCTCCCCCTGGCTACAGAGCGTAGCTGTCAGCTACCAACAAAGAAGCGCGTAACACAAATGCTGTTACCAGGCATTATACGCATAACGTTGTTGCGCCGTCTTGATACACGCTAAAGCTGAAGGCTGACAGCTAATTGCTGATTGCTTTATTGCACAAACCCGAACATCATACTACTTGGATAGGCATTGTCAAGTATATTAATGTACATAGCACACACCGCAACACATATTGCGACGCACACTGCGACTTTTGCAGGCCGATCACGTATCAATATAGGGTTACTTTTCTATGAAACATTTCTGTGCTACAATGGACACATAGATAGCATACAGTTCGGCCAACGCTAAATCTAAATCACCGTAAGTGTATAAGGAGGTAACAATGAGTTTGCTTGAGCAAGTCAAAGACCAGATGGGCGGCTTCGAGCAATTAGTCGCCAAGATCCCCGGCTACAAGGGTTACAAGGAAAAGGAGTTGCGCCGC
>JAFGSL010000303.1 GCA_016934645.1 Anaerolineae bacterium | reverse complement strand
TACGGCCTCAAGATCGTCATCACGCACGTCGGCTTCGACTACCTGCAAAACGACATCGACGCCGCTATCGCGCAACACAAGCTGTGGGAGTGTCCGAATGTCGCCGTTGGCAGCATGCCGCGTCCCTACCACGAGATGGGCGAAGAGGGTTTCCACCAGTTCGCCAAAGACGCCACCGAAGTGGGCAAGAAGTTGGCCGACGCCGGTTTGACCTTCAGCTATCACAACCACAGCTTCGAGTTCGTGCGCTTTGGCAAGAAGACCGGCCTCGACATCATCTACGAAGAGAGTGATCCCCGCTATCTGCAAGCCGAGATCGATACCTACTGGATTCAACACGGTGGCGGTGACGTCGTCGCCTGGATCAAGCGGATGAAGGATCGCATGCCCGTCATCCACTTCAAGGACATGGTGATGGTCAAAGGCGAGCAAATGTGGTCGATGCAGCAGACGATGGCTGAAATCGGCGAGGGTAACCTCAACTGGCCGAAAATCATCAAAGCGTGCAAGAAAGCCAACGTCGAGTGGTACGCCATCGAGCAGGATCGCTGCATGCGTGATCCCTTCGAGAGCCTCAAAATTAGCTACGACAACCTCTGCGCTATGGGCGTGGAATAAAGGGAGAGACGAAATCCTATGGGCAACTCTACTACCGAAAATGCCGGGTTCTCACGCGCGCGCCTGGTTCGCACCAATACACTCATGCAGCGTTATGTGGATGACGGCAAACTCGCCGGCGTCATCGCGACCGTCGCGCGGTGTGGTCAAACCGCCTACATGGAAAAGTTTGGTATGATGGACATCGAAGCGGACAAGCCAATGCAATTCAACGCCATCTTCCGCATCGCCTCGATGACCAAGCCCATCACTAGCGTCGCCATTATGATGCTGTATGAAGAAGGCCACTTTCATCTGAACACGCCCATTGCAAATTTCATTCCCGGCTTCAAGGACACCAAAGTCTTCGTGCGGGAGGCCGGTGATGGCATCGAGGTCGAAGACCTCGAACGCCCCATCACGTTCCGCCACCTCTTCACCCACACGGCAGGCCTGAGCTACGGCTGGAACAAAAACGATCCGGTGGACCGCCAATATCAGAAGGCACAACAAGAAACCGAGATCGATCCGCGGAAGGCAACCGTGAAAGATATGGTTGAGGGCCTGACCAAATTGCCGCTGGCCTTCCAGCCGGGCACGAAATGGCGCTACAGCTACGCCATCGATGTGCTAGGCTACCTTGTCGAGGTGATCTCCGGCAAACCGCTGGATGTGTTCCTCAAAGAGCGCCTTTTCGAGCCATTGGGCATGGTCGATACGGATTTCTACGTTCCCGAGGCCAAAGCCGATCGGCTGTGCGCGCTGTACGGCCATCCCAACGGAGCCGAGAAACTGGAACGGATCGATGCACCCGCGCACGGCCAGCGCCTCCAGAAACCGACGTTCCTCTCCGGCGGCGGCGGATTGGTATCCACCGTCCACGATTATGCACGCTTCGCGCAGATGCTCGTCAACGGCGGCGAGTTGGACGGTGTGCAAGTGCTCAGCCCCACCACCGTCGCTCTGTACAGCATCAACCATATGCCTGAAGCCGCGCTTCCGTACGGATTTGCGGAGGGTGAGGACCTCTATCACTGGGGCTACGGCTACAGTCTGGGCACGCGCGTGCTGATGGACATTTCCAAGAGCGGCATGGCCGGCTCCGTGGGCGAGTTTGGCTGGGACGGCGCATTCAGCACCTACGTCTGGATCGATCCCAAAGAATCCCTATACGGCCTGCTGATGCTGCAACATTCACCCAACGCCTACTACCCCATCGCCCAGCAGTTCAAACAACTGACGTACCAGGCGCTCGTATAGATTCAAACCTGACAGGTTTTTTAGGAGACTCATGCCCCAACCCAACATCCTCATCGTGATGACCGATCACCAGCGTGCGGACACTGTCCTGCCGGAACACCCGGCCATCACACCCAACGTGGCGCGGTTGGCGGAGGACGGGGTAACCTTTACGAACACCTACTGTCCCTCGCCTCACTGCTGCCCCTCGCGGGCCACGTTCTTCAGTGGACTATATCCTTCGCGCCACGGCGTCTGGAACAACATCTGCAACCGGCAGGCGCTCAGCACCGGACTCACTCCTGGCGTGCGGCTGTGGAGTGAAGACCTGGCTGAGGCAGGATACGACTTGCACTTCTCCGGCAAATGGCACGTCAGCGTCGAGGAATCGCCCAAAGATCGCGGATGGACAGAGCATTTCGTCAGTGGGGCCAAAGGCGACTATCACGGCGCGCGCTGGGAGCATTACCGGGAGTTGGCAGCGCAGCCCGACCCAACCACCCGTGGCGAAGGCGAAATTCTGCGTCCCGGCTACGGCACGTACCGCCTCTACAGGAGCGCGAATCCTGGTCAACATGACGAACTCGCCACGCAGCATGCCCTCGACCTGCTGCCACAGCTCGCACATCGCAGCGATCCCTGGGGCCTCTTCGTCGGTCTTATCGGACCACACGATCCCTACGTTGTGCCGCAGAAATACCTGGATATGTACGATCTGAACAACGTTCCCCTGCCCTTCAGTTACGGCGACGAACTGGCCGACAAACCCCGCATCTACCAGCGCATGCGCGAGATGCGCTTTGGGCAACTTTCGCCGCGCGAAGTCCGCGAAGGCATCCGGCATTTCTGGGCCTACTGCACCTATCTCGACGACCTCTTCGGGCAGATTCTCGCCGCGCTGGACGCGACCGGGCAAGCGGAGAACACACTCGTACTCTACGTCGCGGATCACGGCGACTACTGCGGCGAGCACGGCATGTTCGCCAAAGGCATTCCCTGCTTTCGCGGCGCGTATCATGTTCCGGCAGTCATTCGTTGGCCAACAGGTGTGCGTAATCCCGGTCGCCGCGTGGATGACTTCGTCTCACTCGCCGACTTCGCGCCGACGTTCATCGAACTTGCGGGGCTGCACGTTGACCGGCACTTTGCTGGGGCAAGCCTTTTGCCTTTCCTGCAGGATGAAACGCCCGCCGCGTGGCGCGACGCCATCCACACGCAGTGCAACGGCGTCGAACTCTATTACACGCAGCGCTCCGTAATGACGCGCGATTACAAATACGTCTTCAACGGCTTCGATCAGGACGAACTCTACGACCTGCACGTCGATCCCCACGAGATGCGCAATGTCAGCGATGACCCGACCTACGCCGAGGTCAAGCGCGAGCTGTGCGGGCGGATGTGGCGCTTCGCCTACGAAGAGGACGATACCGCCATCAACCCATACATCACTGTGGGTCTCGCACCCTACGGCCCGGCGGAGGCGTTTAGATAACGTAAGTATGGCAGCTTTATACACGATTGGGGTTTTTGCGGTCATTTTTGATGCGGATAGGCGCGTGCTGCTGTGTCACCGCCGCGACATAGATATGTGGAATCTACCCGGAGGCGGTGTAGAAAGCGGAGAGCTACCCACTTATGCCGTCATCCGCGAAGTCAAAGAGGAAACCGGACTCGACGTAGCTGTTGGACGGCTCGTCGGCGTTTATGGGAAGCCCGACAGAGATGATTTGGTTCTTGCCTTTGCGTGCGATGTCATCGGTGGGCAATTAACCGAAACCGACGAATCCGACGCCTGCCGCTACTTCGTGCTGGACGACATCCCACCAAACACCAACCCCAAGCAGGTTGAGCGGGTATACGATGCGACAAAACCAGCCGGTCAGCCGATCTTCAAAATGCAGGAAGGCCCGGTAACGTGGGAATGGCTGTCCGTGCAGCGCAAATACGCCCCGCACTTGCAAAAGATTTTCAAGATTCGCGCACAAATAGCGGACATTGCGCGAATCTTCGCGCTCCCGCTCCTGACGCACGTCTTTCCCATCGCCATCATGGATGCGGACCAGTTTCTCATCTTCGATGTCGATCCTTCCGGCAAGCGATACACCTTCATCAAACAAGCACCCACGCCGATGCCGATTCCTCAAAGTGTGCGCGCCGCCTTCCCGTTGGAGTGCTACGGGGGCAAACCGGCCTGCGTTGTCACCGACGATGTTTTCGACACGCTCGACGCCTACGTCACCATCTTCCACGAGTTCGTCCATTGCTACCAGTACCAAACCTGCGCAGACAAGCTCAAAGCTATGCTGAACGTTGCCCGGCAAGCCCAGGCTGCCAACGACTTCATGTGGGAAATCAACTACCCGTTCCCTTACGACGCCCCCGATTTCGTGGAAACCTACGCGGCGTTTCTCGAAGCGGCAGCCCACCAAAACTATGATGACATCCGCGACTGCCGCGCGCGGCTACGCGACATCCTGCGCGCGGAAGATTTCGAATATATGATCTGGCAAGAGTGGAAAGAGGGCCTGGCACGTTACATCGAAAATCGTATCAAGCAACATCTTGACCTGCCAGAGAACCACGGCGGCGCAGCGCCCCCCTTCGACCGCGTGACCTTCTACGAAGGCGGCGCGCGTCTTATTGCCGCCCTCACTAACACCCAACCCGAACTGGCAGCAGATATCGAAAAACTATTTCACAGGATAGAAGCTGGAAGCTAGATGCTGGCAGCTCGAAGTTGGATGCTGGGAGATCCAGCATTAAGCATCAAGGAGGAGATCATGGAAACACGTATTCTGGGTAAAACTGGCCTAGAAATCAGCCGCCTGGGGATTGGACTGGCGGAAATCGGATTTGAGCTGACACTGGAAGAGATCAATGCCGCATCGGAGGTACTCAACACAGCGCTGGATCGAGGCATCACTTTCCTAGACACGAGCGCCTGCTACGACATCAGCGAAGAACTGATCGGGCGCACCATCGCCCACCGGCGCGATGACTACGTGCTGGCGACCAAGGCTGGACATGTCACTGGCGGTTACGAGGGCGAAAGCTGGACCGCGCAAACCGTCCGCGACAGCATCGGCCGGAGTCTCGTACGGATGAAGACTGATCATCTCGACCTTGTGCAATTGCATTCCTGCGACGTGGACGTCCTGGAACGCGGCGAGGTGATCGAGGTGCTACAACAGGCCAAGCAGGCCGGCAAAACGCGCTTCATCGGTTACAGTGGTGACAACGAGGCCGCACTATGGGCTGTCGAGAGTGGGTTGTTCGATACGCTCCAGACCAGTTTCAACCTAGTGGATCAAAACGCGCGACTGTATCTCTTCGACCCGGCGAAGGCACGCGGCATGGGCATCATCTGCAAACGCCCCATCGCCAACGGTGCGTGGGGTGCGCTGAAAGCACCCAGCGACTATGCCGCCAACTACTTTAAACGGGCACAGAAGATGCTGGCGCGGGGACCGATCCCTGACGCGCCGGAGAACCGCATCCTGGTCGCCCTGGGCTTCGCTTTCGCCCACGCAGAAGCAGATGTCTTCATCGTCGGCACACGTAACCCGAAACACCTCAAGGCCAACATCGATATGGTCAACATCCAACTGCCCATTGCACCAGAAATCGTCGCCGAAATCCGTCGCCGCTTCGAGCAACTCGCTGACAGCCCTGATTGGGCGCAACGCGAATAGCGGTTTACTTCTGGAGGATCATATGCCAAAATCTACAAGCATTGCACGTTATCTCAACGTCCACCAGGCCTATGCACCGACGTTTTCCGGTGACGGGCGATGGCTGGCGTTTCTCACCGACATCACCGGGGTACCACAGGTCTGGCAAGTCCCAGTAATTGGTGCATCAGATCCAATCCCGTGGCCGGAGCAGATCACCTTCGAAACCGACCGCGTGATGCAAGTCCATTACGCACCTGCGCCGAGAGACGGCAGCAAGAGCCGTCTGCTCTACACGCGCGACATGGGCGGCAACGAGAAGCAGCAGCTCTTCCTGCTCAGCGAAAACGGAGTGCCGGATATCAACCTTACCCAGGGTTTCGAGGATGTAACCCATCAGTTCAGTGCATGGGGAAAAGCTGGAGACACGGTGTATTTTGCCGCCAACCGCCGCAATCCGGCGCTGTTCGATTTGTACAAGCAGATGGTGAACGGGGCCGCTGCTGACAGCGGAGCCGTCCTCGTGTGGCAGAATGACGTACCGGGCTACCTCTTCAAGGTGGATGTCACGCACGACGGGCAGCACGCCGTTGTTGTGCGAGCGTCCAGCTCCTTCAACCATACACTGCTGGAGATCGACTTGGCAAACGGAACCGCGCGGCAGTTGCTTACCGCAAAGGACTCCGTGCGCTTCATCGCTGTCCACTACGCTGCCAATGGTCGCGCCGTCTACCTCATCACCGACCTGGATTCCGACTTCCTCTACATTGCCTGCCTCGATCTGGATACAGGCGAACTGGAACGCCTCATCATGCCGGAATGGGACTGCGACGCGTTGTCGCTCTCGCCGGACGGCCACAGCCTAGCCTACATCGTCAATGTCGATGGCGCACATCACATCCACCTTTACGATCTCGCCACAGGCACTACGCGCAGTGCGCCAGGTTTCGACAAGCTCGCGGGTGTTGTAAGAGGCAGCCATCTCGTCTTCTCACCGGATAGCAATCGCATCGCCTTCGCGTTCACCAGTTCCACGCGCGCCGCCGATATCTACGTGTGGGATTTGACGAAAGACACCGTCTATACGGTTACGCGCTCGTCGCACGGCGGTCTGGCGACGGAGAGCTTCGTTGCGCCGGAACTCATTCATTATCCCACGTTCGACACCGACGCAAGTGGTGCGCCGCGGCGAATACCGGCCTGGTTCTTCAAACTGCAACGAAAAACGGACAAACTGATGCCTGCCGTCGTGATCGTCCACGGCGGGCCAGAGGGACAGTTCCAGCCGCTCTTCACATTCTTTACCCAATACCTGGTGCACAATGGCTACGCCGTGCTCGCGCCCAACGTCCGCGGCTCCTCTGGCTACGGCAAAGCCTATAGCCACCTGGACAACGTTGAAAAGCGCATGGACTCGGTGGCCGACCTCGCGTACGCCGCACGCTGGCTCCGTGAGCAGCCTGACATTGATGGCAAGCGACTGGTCGTTTACGGAGGAAGCTACGGCGGTTTCATGGTGCTAGCGGCGATCACCGCCTATCCGGATTTGTGGGCCGCTGGCGTGGATATCGTCGGTATCAGCAACTTCGTCACCTTCCTGGAGAACACCAGCGACTACCGGCGTGCCCATCGTGAGGCGGAGTATGGCAGCCTTGCGCGCGACCGTGAGTTCCTGGAAAGCATCGCGCCCATCCGCCACGTGGACAACATCGTCGCGCCACTGATCGTCGTCCATGGAGCAAACGATCCACGCGTCCCCTTGAGCGAGGCCGAACAACTCGTTGCGGCGCTCAAAGCGCGCGATGTGCCGGTCGAGTTCCTGGTCTTCGACGACGAAGGGCACGGCGTGGTTAAACTAAAGAACAAGCTGGTGATGTACCCAGCAATCGTCGATTTTTTGAACAAATATCTTAGCCGATAACTTTCAGCCGTCAGCGATCGGCTTTCAAAGCTGACCGCTAAAAGCTGATGGCTGACAACTCACATTAGGAGGAATACAATGGTATACGTTGCATCTGACACGCGTTACGAGTCGATGTTCTACAATCGCTGTGGACGCAGCGGCCTGAAACTGCCCGCCATTTCACTCGGCTTGTGGCACAACTTCGGCGGGACGGCCCTTTATGAGAACGCCCGCGCGATGGTGCGCCGTGCCTTCGATCTGGGCATCACCCACTTCGACCTGGCGAACAACTATGGCCCCCCACCCGGTTCCGCCGAAACCACCTTCGGCCAGATTCTCATGCAAGATTTGCGCCCCTATCGCGACGAACTCATCATCTCGACGAAGGCCGGCTACGGCATGTGGGCTGGCCCCTACGGCGAGTGGGGATCGCGCAAGTACCTCATCGCCAGCCTGGACCAGAGCCTCAAGCGTATGGGGCTGGACTACGTCGACATCTTCTACAGCCACCGCTTCGACCCCGACACGCCGCTGGAGGAGACGATGGGTGCGCTCGACTACGCTGTACGCAGTGGACGCGCGCTCTATGCAGGTATCTCCAACTACTCACCGGAGAAGACGAAGGAAGCCGCACAGATTCTGCGTGATTTGGGAACGCCCTGCCTTATCCACCAACCGTCGTACAGTATGTTCAACCGCTGGGTCGAGGACGGCTTGCTGGATACACTGGACGCAGAGGGCATCGGCTGCATCTGCTTCTCGCCGCTTGCGCAAGGGCTACTCACGAACAGGTATCTCGGCGGCGACATCCCCGCAGATTCGCGCGCCGCGAAGTCCTATTTCCTACGTCCGGAGCACATCACCGACGAAAAACTGGCGAAAGTCCGTCAGCTCAACGAAATTGCCAAGGCCCGTGGGCAAACGATGGCGCAGTTGGCACTCGTCTGGGTACTGCGCCGCGCCACCGTCACATCAGCCCTTATCGGTGCGAGCAAGGTCAGCCAAGTCGAGGATGCCGTCGCAGCGGTCAACAATCTTTCCCTCAGCGAAGCAGAAGTGCAAGCTATCGAAAACATTCTTAATGCACAATAAGGAGGTTCAAATGGCAGAGAAAACGATTGTTCCATTGATACCACGTGAAGTGTTGTTCGGTAATCCCGACAAAACACAAGCCCGCATCAGTCCCGATGGGAGCAAGCTATCCTATCTCGCACCGGTGGACGGTGTGCTCAATGTTTGGGTTGGTCCGGTCGATGCTCCCCAAAATGCGCGACCGATCACCCACGATACCGGGCGCGGCATTCGCTTTCACCTTTGGGCCTACACCAGCGCACACGTTCTCTACATCCAAGACAAAGGTGGCGATGAAAACTGGCGGGTCTACAGTGTCGTCGTGGATAGTGGCGAAAGCAAAGACTTGACGCCTCTCGAAGGGGTCAACGCACAGTTCCAGGAAGTCAGCCACAAATTCCCAAACGAAATTCTCGTAGGACTGAACGATCGCGATCCGCAACTACATGACATCCACCGCATCAACATCGAAACCGGAGAACAGCAGTGCGTTCTGCGAAATCCAGAATTCGCGGGTTTCATCACCGATGACGACTACACGATCCGGCTTGCCCAGCGCACCACGCCAGATGGCGGCACAGAGGTGATGTTGCCAGGGGATAATAACACATGGACATCGTTTATGAGCATCCCGATGGAAGACAGTATGATGACCTGGTTGTTAGGCTTTGATAAAACCGGCAAGGTGCTGTATATGACCGACAGCCGGGAACGTAACACATCAGCGCTCTTCATACTGGATCTCGAAACAGGCGCGCGAACATTGCTGGCAGAAGATCCAAAATCCGATGTCAACAACGTCATAAGGCATCCAACCAAGAAACACATACAGGCTATAGTCTTCAATTACGAACGCAAATATTGGCGCATCTTCGATCCCTCTATTGCCGAGGATATGGCCTATCTGAAAACTGTCGCCGACGGTGACATCGAAATCGCCAGCCGCACATTGGATGATCAGACCTGGATTGTTGCCTATCTGATGGATAATGGCCCGATACGCTACTATCGTTATGATCGTACGACGCGTCAGGCACATTTCCTGTTCACCAATCGCCAGGATTTGGAGGGATTGCCGCTGGTGAAAATGACGCCGGTTGTCATCCCCACACGGGATGGGTGGGACATGGTCTGCTACTACTCCCTGCCGCTCGGCGCTGACACAGATGGCGATAACATCCCCGACGCGCCACTGCCGACTGTTTTGTGGGTCCACGGCGGCCCGTGGGGACGCGACGAATGGGGCTACGATCCATTTCACCAGTGGTTTGCCAATCGGGGTTATGCGGTCTTGAGCGTTAACTTCCGCGCATCAGTTGGCTTTGGCAAGGAGTTCATCAACGCCGGAAATCGGGAATGGGGCGGAAAGATGCACGATGACCTGATCGACGCCGTCCAGTGGGCCATCACAGCGGGAATCGCCGATCCGGCGCGGATTGCGATTGGCGGTGGGAGTTACGGCGGCTATGCCACGTTGGCCGGGCTGACCTTTACACCTGAGACGTTCGCTTGCGGTGTGGATATCGTCGGCCCATCGAACCTTGTGACCCTATTGGAGTCGATGCCACCCTACTGGAAGCCAATGCTGGAGATGTTCACCACGCGCGTCGGCGACTTCCGCACAGAGGAAGGACGGGCGTTCCTCAAATCTTGCTCCCCCCTCACTTACGCGGATCGCATCTGCCGTCCGTTGCTCATCGGTCAAGGTGCAAATGATCCACGGGTCAAACAAGCGGAGGCTGACCAGATCGTCCAGGCGATGCAGGATAAAGATATCCCGGTGACGTACGTCCTCTATCCAGACGAGGGCCACGGGTTTGCCCGGCCTGAGAACCGCCTCTCGTTCAACGCCATCGCCGAGGCCTTCCTGGCCGAGTATCTTGATGGGCGATACGAGCCTATCGGTACAGCATTCAAAGGTTCAAGCATCGCAGTGCCAGTTGGCGCGGAATATGTCTCCGGATTACCAGAATCTCAAGAATAATCATAGCGCACAAAGATGAGAAACTACATTCTGGCGCATGATCTAGGTACTACCGGCAATAAAGCCACACTCTACGATGCGGAGGGGCATCTCGTCGGCAGCGCTTTCTACGGCTACGCCACTGAGTACGCGCATCCACGTTGGGCGGAACAAAATCCGGAAGACTGGTGGAAGGCCGTCTGCACGTCCACGCACCAGCTCTTGGCACAGACCGACGTCTGCTCCGACGATGTGGCATGCATCACCTTCAGCGGACAGATGATGGCGGCTGTTCCACTGGATAAAAACGCGCAGCCACTGCGCCCCGCCATCATCTGGGCCGACCAGCGCAGCACAGGGCAAGTCAACTGGCTGCTGGAACGCCTCACGTTCAACGAGATGTACACGATCACCGGGCACCGCCTCAGCGAAAGCTATTCGTTGCTCAAGATGCTGTGGATTCGCGATCATCAACCCGACATCTATCGCAATACACACAAATTCGTCCACGCCAAGGATGCGATGATCGCCCGGCTGACCGGCAATTTCGTTACCGATATGTCGGATGCTTCCGGTATGGATTTGTACGACCTGGCAACCGGCACGTGGTCGCCGCGCATCCTAGAGGCCGCCGATGTCGATCCCGCGCAGTTGCCCGATGTTCACAGCTCTATCGATGTGGTAGGCGAAGTCCTACCATCCGTCGCTGAAGAAGTCGGCGTGGCGGCGGGCACACCCGTTGTCACCGGCGGCGGGGACGGCGTATGTGCCTCGACGGGCGCGGGCGTCGTCGCCGAGGGCGCGGCCTACAATTACGTCGGCTCGTCAGCGTGGATCGCTCTGGCGACATCCAAACCACTTCTCGATCCCAATTACCGCACTTTCTGCTACTGCCACCTCGTGCCAGGCATGTTTATGCCCACCGGCACCACACAGTCAGCAGGCGCGTCGTACCAATGGGCGCGGGACCAGATATGTGAAGGCGAATCGAGGACAGCGATAGACTTACCTCTGAATGTCTACGACCTGATGAATGAACGCGCCACCGAGTCGCCGCCTGGCGCGAACGGCTTGCTCTTCCTGCCCTATCTAATGGGCGAGCGCAGCCCGTACTGGAATCCCAAAGCGCGCGGAGCCTTCGTCGGCCTCACCATCCGCCACACCCGCGCCGACATGCTCCGTGCCGTGCTCGAAGGCGTCACGATGAACCTGTGCATGACGCTGGACGCCTTCCGGGCGCAGGGCGCACACGTCGATGCAATGCGCCTTATCGGCGGTGGGGCGAAAGGCCGTCTGTGGAACCAGATCATGGCTGACGTGTACGGCCTGCCCATCCATCGACTGGCAATCCTGGACGAGGCCACATCAATGGGCGCAGCGCTGGCAGGCGGCGTTGGCACAGGATTGTATCCCAGCTTCGAGATGGCAACGTCGATGAATCCCGTCGCAGAAGTCATTGAGCCGAACCCGCAAGCGCAGGCTGTCTACACGGAGTTATATCCACTCTTCCAGGAGACCTACGCCGTGCTGGTTCCGGTGTATGACAAACTGGCAGATCTGGGAGGTAGTCAATGAAAGCCCTCTTCATCGGTGGCACAGGCACGATCAGCTCAGCGTGTTCACAACTGGCTGTAGAACGCGACATCGATCTGTACTTGCTCAATCGCGGGCTAACAAGCGAGCGCCCCATTCCAGCCGACGCGACTATAATGACTGGCGATATCCGCGAGCCGGCGTCGGTAAAAGCCGCCATCGGCACAATGACGTTCGATGTCGTTGTGGATTGGGTGGCTTACACACCCGATCACGTCGAAACGGACATTGCATTGTTTCGAGAACACATTGGGCAATATATCTTCATCAGCACAGCATCAGCCTACCATAAGCCGGTGCGCAATCTGCCAATCACCGAATCAACACAGCTACATAATCCCTACTGGCAATACTCGCGGGACAAAATCGCCTGCGAAGAACGCCTGTTGCGTGCCTACCGCGACGAAGGCTTCCCGGTGACGATCGTGCGTCCATCACACACCTACGACCGGACGCGGTTGCCCTTTCGAGGCCGGTGGACCATCGTCGACCGGATGCGTAAGGGATTGCCGGTCGTCGTGCACGGAGACGGGACATCGCTGTGGGTGCTGACGCACCACAAGGACTTCGCCAAAGGCTTTGTGGGACTCCTCAGCAGGTCACAGGCCATCGGCGAAGCCTATCACATCACCTCCGACGAAGTCCTCACGTGGGATCAAATCTTCCGCATTGTCGCGCGCGCGGCTGGGGCCAGTGAACCAGAGCTCGTGCATATACCGTCTGAGCTTATCAATGCCTTCGATCCACAATGGGGCGTAGGGCTACTCGGCGACAAAATGCACTGTGTCACCTTCGACAACACGAAGATCAAGCGTATGGTCCCGGACTTCGCAGCGACAATCCCCTTCAGCCAGGGTGCAGAGGAGATCATCGCCTGGTTCGAGGAAGACCCAACGCGGCAAGCTGTAGACGAGAGACACAACCAGATGCTGGACACCATGACCGCAACGTACCGTTCGGCCTGGCCGACATAAATTACAGTTTGGTTGCATAATGCAACCATAGTGTTATACTAGAGTTGTAAGGAGGCAAATAATGACGATTTTACATGTTCGCAATGTGCCTGAACAACTCTACGAACGCATCAAAGCGCGTGCAGAAACACAACGGCGGTCACTCAGTGCTGAGGTAATTGCGCTGCTCGAAAACGCCATCGAAGAGGCTGAACATGACCCCACCATTACACTGCAAGCCATCCACGAGCGCCGCGAGCGCTATCCTGTGTCGCCAGACGCGCCCGACAGCACAATACTGTTACGCGAGGACCGTGAACGTTGATGCAGTCGGGTAATGACTTCGATTGCGTTATCGATGCTAGCGTGGGCATCAAACTCTTTCTCACCGAGCCGCTTGCCGACCGCGCCGATGCACTGTTCACACATCTTAGCGATAAGCCGCCAGCTCATTTTTATGTCCCAGACCTCTTTTTCATTGAATGTGCAAACATTCTATGGAAGCATGTTCGACGATTTGATTACCCAGAGCCTGTCGCCCAACAACATATTACCGACCTGATAACCCTACGTCTGAGACGGGTAGCGCTGCAATCTCTGGCAGAGGATGCGTTGTCTCTGGCGACCCACTATGGATGCTCCACCTACGATGCAGCTTATGTAGCTTTGGCCGCACGCTATGCCCTCCCACTCGTCACCGCCGACGAAGCACTGCTCCGCAGATTTGTCGAAACCGAAATCGACATTCGCTATCTAGGAAACTGACCCGCGGTATAATTAATTTCCCAACGGATCAAACGAACTTCATCCGTTCAATCCGTTGAGGCTAACCTAATTGAAGGAGAGAACAATGAGCGAACAAACTGGAATTGGAACAAACATAGTGTGTCAAATTGGCCTGGTCGTCAAAGACATCGAGAAATCGGCAACAGCCTACTGCGACGTCCTGGGTTTACCCAAACCCATATCATCGTCACAGACGGATACGATAAGGCAAAGACTGTATACCGGGGAAAGCCAAGCGAGGCAACAGCCAAACTGGCGTTCTTCGATATGGGTCAGATGCAGATCGAGTTAATAGAACCCGATGGCAAGCCAAGCACGTGGCAAGAAGTGCTCGACGAGAAGGGCGAGGGCATCCACCATATCGCTTTCTTCGTTAAGGATAGCGATAAGGTCGTAGCTTATCTGGAAAGCAAGGGGGGAGAACTTGTTCAGCAGGGGCACTACACCGGCGGCATGTACTCCTACGTCGACACCACAGCGCAGTTGCACTTAGTGCTAGAATTGCTGGAGAACTTCGGCTAGAAAACAGCAAAATCTGCCACAAGTCTATCAATAGAGTTGTTGCACAATAAGCAAAAACGGGTAGACTGTGAGAAATCATGCCACCCGAGGGCGCAATGAAAATCAGTTATCAGC
>JAFGSL010000302.1 GCA_016934645.1 Anaerolineae bacterium | reverse complement strand
CGCCCCGATAGCCGGCGGCTCCCCTACCGGATGGTTATCATCCACCCGCACATCACGCCCCCACGTCGCGCCACTATCGAGCGAACGATCAGCGTACAAAGCGCCGTCGTAGGTGTCGTGACGGTAATCGGCCCAGGCGGCATAGAGCCGGCCCGTGCTGCCAATCCCAATCGCCGGATAGTCCTGGCGAGCGTCACCTTCATCATTGATCTGGATTGCATCTTCCCAGACCATGCCATCCCATATCGAGAGGAGAATTTCGTAATCTTCACCGGCGAGGAATTGCGACCGCGCGGCATACACACGTGTGGCACCGGCAGCCATCGCCGGACCGTACAAGTAATCCACTGTCTCCGTGATCAGCATATCGTCTGGGGACCAGCCGTTAGGGCCATAACTGTCAGCATACAGGCGACAAGTCGTATCGCTATACACATCCCAGGTTGCCCAGGCCGTCCCCTGCCCATCCATAGTGACAGCGGTACTTTGCGCGTGATCCGTAGTGCTAACCTGCCAGTCCACGCCCCACGTCGCCCCGCCATTTTCGGACACATCACCAGCCACGTATCCCGATCCACTGGCATAATCGATCCATAGTGCGTGAACTGTATCGCCATGCACAGCGATGGCTGGATACTGCTGCGTACCCGTAGTCGCATCATTCAGCCGCGCATTGGGGCTCCATGCCCCCGTGACCTGGAGACGCGTATAGAAAATGTCCCAGTTTTCGTTGCGGCTATCGTACCAGACGACGTGCGGGTAGCCGGCAGTATCGAGGGCGATATCCGGAGCGTAATGGTAGAACGAGCCGCCGATGTCATCGTTGACACGGGTATCCGTTCCCCAGGTCAAGCCGCCATTTGTAGAGCAATCCACGTATACTTCCCGGTTGTACGCGACTCGCCCATCCACCCAGACAATACAGACTTTATCGCCCAGTGCGGCAACAGCGGGGGAGTTCTGCGACCCGGTGTAGAAGTCGCTGACGCGGATTTCGGCGCTCCACGTTTGCCCGCCATCCGTGGAACGGGTATAGTAGACGTCGTAATCCCCTGCGCGGCTATCAGCCCAAACAACGTGTAATACGCCTGTCGCATTGACGGCGATGTCCGGCTCCGATTGCCAGAGCTGGTCTGTGTCGTGATTGACACGCACGCTCGCGTCCCACGTCACCCCTCCGTCAACAGAACGTGAGAAGTAAACGTCGGCATCGTAGTTGCGGTTATCCAGCCAGACCGCAAAAACATCGCTGGTCGTTTTCGAGGCAGCCAAGGCGGGGGCTTCCTGATTGGCGACGCCGGTAGCGTCATCATTCACTTTGACATTCGGTTCCCAGGGGGGATCCAGCAAGGGGGCGGCGCGTGTTGTCGCCACAACGACGAACAAGGCAGCAATAATCCCCACAAACAAAGCAAGCGACAAAACAACTGATCGTAAGATTTTTCGATTATGCACCATGATGCACCTCCAGCATCAACACTGATTACGCCCGAATTGAACTAAAGTGGATTACTCCACCGCCACGATTGAGACATCATCGATGAGCACATAGGTGTTATAGAGTCTGTCCGGACGGTTATGAACTTGAAAAAGCAACTCCACCAGTAACCCGCCTGCACCCAAATCAATATCTGCCGTCTTCCAGCCCAAGTCATAGGGAGGTACGTTGCAATAGTTGAATTCACCTCGATTAGCATCACGTAATCGAAGGACATCATTCACCAACACATCGAAGGTGTCCGTATTGTCACCCAAAGTCACATTTTGATCGTTGGAGTAGATACGATAACGGAACTGGATCTGCATAGACCCTCCTTGAGGGGCTTTTGGTACAGAAAATGACTGGCTCAGACTACCATAGCCTACTGGAACTGAGGTGCAACCAAAAGCAGGATTGCCAATCAGAGCCACCGGGTTCGTGGACTGATCGGGATCCACAGCGGGGGCCGCACCCAATACACCCGCAACACTCCACCAGTTGAGACCGTGATCGAAGTTACCGTTATAGAAAGGCTTGTAATTCATCAGAATTAGTGGCAGATACACATGGCGTGCGGCAATGGCTGTGTTGTAGGCGACTGCGTGCGCGTAAGGGTCTATGGTCTCCACCACCGTAGCCGTAACAGCGGTAGTATTGACTATGCCAGGACGCACTGCGGCAGGAACAGTGAGCCGCACAACGAACGTCGCCACTTCACCAGCCTGTAGCGTAAAAGGCAAGATGATGGTCGTCCCAGCAGGGAATTGTACATTGTAGAATTCAACCTCCCATCCCTCCGAGGCACTGGCAGAGACATAAAAGATCCCCTGTGCCGTACCGGTATTAGTGATCGTATGATAGTACGTCACGATATCACCGGCGTCAATCAATCCGGTCACTCCCGGAGAAATCGCAACCCCTGGTTGTGTAGGCGCCTGTACCGCCTGAGCTAGTGTATGCCGGGGAACCGTCAGCAACAAAAAACCATATATCACCAAAACACTCAGGGTCAAAGCTAATACGGCCATCCCCCACTTATTCGGTTTCATTGGTCTACCTCCGTATGACTAAACAAGCTATATAGAAGATTTGTGTAGAGACGAAACGATGATGTTGGATAGATGTAGAAAATGAAGACACACTCATTGTACAATCATTTTTTAGAACCGTCAATTGTATGTCCAATTAGGTTGAATTCAAGTTTGAAACATACTCGTGGCAGACAGAAAACCGGGACGCAGTTTGCACCGCGTCCCGGTTAACAGAACGATCTAAGAACCTATCCGAGAATTCGCCGTTGACGCACCAAAAACGCTCGCAAGCACAATTTTCGGATAAAGTCTAAATCAAGCACCATTAGTCCGCGACAAAAACCAACCGGTTGTCCCGCACATCGACGTGAATCGTTTGCCCTTCGGTGAAACGCCCTTCCAACACCGCCAGCGCCAGCGGGTCTTGGAGGTGACGCTGGATCGCACGCTTGAGTGGACGCGCGCCATAGACCGGATCATACCCCTCATCCGCCAGGTAGGTCTCCGCCGCATCGGTCAGTACAATGTCGAGGCCGCGCTCGTGCAGGAGCTTCTGCAAAGCATGCACCTGAATACCGACGATGGCTTTCAAATCCTCGCGCGTCAAGCTGCCAAAGAGGATCGTATCGTCGATACGGTTCAAGAATTCCGGGCGGAACGTACGATCTAGTTCTGCCATCACTTGCGAACGCGCGCCTTCCGGTCCCAGATCTTTGATCCGACGGCTGCCAACATTGCTCGTCATAATGACGATGGTGTTGGTGAAGTCCACTGTGCGTCCATGACCGTCAGTCAGGCGTCCCTCATCGAGCAGTTGCAACAACACGTTGAAAACCTCCGTGTGCGCCTTCTCGATCTCGTCCAGCAGCAGAACGCTATAAGGTCGCCGCCGCACAGCTTCGGTCAGTTGCCCACCCTCGTCGTAGCCGATGTAGCCTGGTGGCGCACCGATAAGACGCGAGACAGTGTGCTTCTCCTGGTACTCGCTCATATCAATGCGCACCATCGCTTCCTCGGTGTCGAAGAGGAATTCGGCCAATGCACGCGCCAGTTCCGTCTTGCCCACGCCCGTCGGTCCCAGGAAGAGAAACGTGCCGATGGGCCGATCCGGCGACTGCAAGCCCGCCCGCGCCCGGCGGACGGCATTGGAGACAGCACGCACGGCTTCATCCTGCCCGACGACGCGCTTGTGCAGCTCGTCTTCCATGCGCATCAGCTTCTCACGTTCACCTTCGAGCAGTCGAGAGACAGGAATACCCGTCCAGTTCGAGACGACGCGTGCGATTTCTTCAGGGCCGACTTCCTGCCGCAATAGCGGCTGATCGCCCTGTACCTGCGCCAAGCGTACCTCGGCAGCTTCCAGGTCGCGTTCCAATTCCTGCGTTCTGCCATAGCGGAGCTTGGCCGCTCCCGCGTAATCATTGTTGCGTTCGGCCTGCTCAATCTCAACATTGAGCGCCTCCATCTGCTGTTGGATGTTCTGAATCTTCTGGATAACGGCTTTCTCCTGTTCCCAACGCGCGCGCAGGGCATTACTTTGCTCCTTGAGATTCGCTAATTCTTGCTCTAGCTTGCGCAAGCGCTCTTTGCTGGCTTTGTCTTTCTCCTGCTTAAGCGCCTCGCGCTCGATCTCCAACTGCATCACCTGCCGGTCAATTTGATCCAGGTCGGCGGGTTTGGAGTCGATTTCCAGACGCAATCGAGCAGCAGCCTCATCCACCAGATCGATGGCCTTGTCGGGCAATTGGCGATCGGCGATGTACCGGTCGCTCAAGGTCGCTGCAGCAATCAAAGCTGCATCCTGGATGCGGACGCCGTGATGCGCGTCGTAACGTTCTTTCAAACCACGTAAGATGCTGATGGTATCCGCGACGTCCGGCTCATCCACGTAGACCGGCTGGAAGCGCCGTTCCAGCGCCGCATCTTTCTCGATGTACTTGCGGTATTCGTCCAACGTCGTCGCACCGATGGTATGTAGTTCACCACGCGCCAGCATCGGCTTAAGCAAGTTACCGGCGTCCATCGAACCTTCGGCCTTTCCCGCGCCGACGACCGTGTGCATTTCGTCGATGAACATAATGAGCTTGCCCTCAGAGCGCGCGATCTCGTTGAGGACGGCCTTCAGTCGCTCCTCGAACTCGCCACGATACTTGGCTCCGGCGATCAACGCGCCCATGTCAAGCTGGAAGATTTCCTTCTCCTTCAACCCTTCGGGAACGTCGCCACGCACGATACGCTGCGCCAGTCCCTCGACAATGGCCGTCTTTCCCACCCCGGCATCGCCGACGAGGACGGGATTGTTCTTGGTGCGCCGCGAGAGAATCTGCATCACACGGCGGATTTCCTCATCGCGCCCGATCACGGGATCGAGTTTACCCTGATGGGCAAGTTGCGTGAGATTGCGCCCGTATTTTTCAAGGACATTGTAGGTCCCCTCCGGGTTCTGCGACGTCACGCGCTGCCCGCCACGGATCGAGGTCAGCGCACGCAACACAGCCTCGCGGTTGACCCCCTGCGCGGCGAGGAAACGCGACACGTCACCCGCACTCGAATCGGCCATTGCCGACAGGATATGCTCGGTGCTTACATATTCATCGCGCAGACCGCCAGCCTCGCGCTCCGCCGCCTGGAGGATACGCGACAGTGCGGGCGATACATTAGGCACCGCTCCGCCATGCGCCTGAGGCTTCCGCCGGATAACACCTTCGAGATCCGCACGCAGGCGTTGTGGATCGGTGCCTACGCGCAAAACGATCTGTGGTACAATGCCGTCACTCTGCTCCAAGAGAGCCAGCAGCAGATGCTCAGGATCGATCTGCGGATTACCGCGTTCATTTGCGAGTCCCTGTGCCCGCAACAAAGCTTCCTGTGCTTTTTCGGTATAACGATTTGGGTCCATATATATCCTCCTTACTCACCACCTAAAGCCTATCCAAAGTCGGATAGCTTCTCAAGATATTCCATAAAGCCTCCACATTAATGATACGAGGGATATGTTAGAAAGAAATTAGCCCGGTATAAGATTTCTATTAACAGGATGTAGATTGACCTAAATCTAGGAACAGCTATAATCCGCACATCATCCAACCTAGTTTGTTGTCAACTCTATGCAAGGAGGAATTATTATGCCTGGGAAATTGGTTATTCAACCAGCAGAGACCCCCGCGGAGCGCAAAGCTTTTATCCATTTTATGTGGGAAGTCTACAAAGGAGATCCCTATTGGGTGCCACCGCTTATCTCGGAACGCGTGGAGTTTATGGACCCTGAAGGACACCCGTTCCACCAACACGCCAAAGTCCGCTACTTCACGGCGCAGCGTGAGGGAAAAATCGTCGGCACGATTGCGGGCATCATCAACCATAACCACAATGCTTATTGGGATGACAAGGTCGGCTTCTTTGGATTGTTCGAGGTGTTGAAGGATGAGGAAGCAGCCCACGCGCTGCTAGCAGCCGCCGAGGATTTTGTGCGCAGCGAGGGAATGGATACGCTACGTGGGCCGACGAACTTCTCAACCAATGAGGAATGTGGCTTGCTCGTTGACGGATGGAACGGGACACCTGTAGCCATGCTGACGTACAACCCACGCTATTACGCCGATTTTATCGAGAGTGCAGGCTACGTAAAGGCACAAGATCTCTACGCCTACATCGCCGATGTCTCGAACATCCAACCGGATGGCACAGGCCTCAATCCGAAAGTACTGCGTGTGGCCCAAAAAGCACGCGATCGGATCGAGGGATTCACGCTCCGCCCTATCAATATGCG
>JAFGSL010000301.1 GCA_016934645.1 Anaerolineae bacterium | reverse complement strand
TTGAAGGGATGGCGCAATCCGCTGCGGCTGGTGAATGAGCTGGACAACGTCGCCCGTAACGTGCGCTGGTTAGGGTTGCGCACGGAAATCTGGAAGGCCGTCGATGAGTATTGCCAAAGCCGGGGCAGTGGACTCGGAACGGCAGCGGCGTTTCAAACGGTGCTGTGCTCCTACTGCGGCACGCCCAACGACCTGGGCGCACACATTTGTCAGGCATGTTGCGCGCCGCTGGCCGAAGTCCAGCCGGTAGTGTGCACGCGTTGCGGTTTCCTCAACGACTCGGAGGCGACCCTGTGCGTGAACTGCGGAGCCAAACTGCGGGCGGGAGTGAAACGATGACGGTGTTCGCGACGACAGTGTCTACGACGACGGTGATTTTGGTCCGCCACGGGCAGACAGTCTGGAATCTCAAAGAGCGGTTTCGTGGGCGTGCGAACATCCCGCTCGACGAGATCGGTCTGGCGCAGGCGCAGGTGATGGCGCGCTACGTGCTCGCGCATTGGACGCCCGATGCCGTCTATTGCAGTCCACTCTTACGCGCGCGCCAGACCGCCGAACAGATTACACAGCCATTGCAGTTGCACGAGCGTGTTCACCCTGGCTTGTTGGACATCGACTATGGTGCTTGGGAGGGCTACACCGCCGCCGACCTGCGCGATCAGGGGTGGGAGAAGGCGCTAGAGGCGTGGTACACGCAGCCGCACGCTGCTCCCATTCCCGGTGGTGAGACGTTGCAGGCGGTGCGACTCCGCGCGATGGGGGCGCTCGGTGAGATCGTTGAACGGCATCGCGGCGAGACGGTGGTGATTGTGGCCCATACCGTGGTCAATCGCTTGATTTTGTTGGGCATCCTGGGCATTGGCAACGAGCGTTTCTGGCATCTAGGCCAGGATACCTGCGCGATCAATGTCCTCGAATTCGACGGTCAGTTTTATAAGTTGCTCAAAATGAATGATACCTGTTACCTTGCCGGTATTGTTTCGTAACCATAGACGATGCGCTTCAACAATCAGCGGCCACTTCATCAAGTGGCCGCTATCACATTTCCTAACCCGGATAAACCGGAATCCGAAAGGCTTTCGCCGCCCGTTCTCTTGCTTGTTGTGCAAGAATCTGCGCGGTTAGGCTCTAGCTCAAGTTGTTGAGGAGGATCATTCTACTTCCTTGATAACCATTGGTATATAGAGCCTGTACGGTGGATTGATCCACAGATTGGCGCATACCGGTTCCGTTTGGACGAGGGTAGTAGCCGCCGTTACACAATACGGATAAAGACCATCGGTGAGATTGGTCCACGTGACCGAAACGCTTTGTGTGTCCCCGCAGCAGCCAAGCTCTGGAATGACCACTTGCCCGAAGGGGATATGGATACTGATGCTGCCGTTGTTGTGGTAGAATGTCACTGTCAGGGGTTCACCTACCTCTGAATACCCCCCGTTACTGACGGTCGCAGAGAGCGTGACGGTAATCGGTGTGGGCACGTCAGCCAGGACTGGCATCCAAACGTTGGTGACCTGCAAGTCGATCTCCTGGTTGGTGATGTAGAAATCGTAGTCCTCGCCGACGACGTAATCGGGCCACGGTAGCGTAACAACCTTGTGATCGCCGCAGCACCCCAGGTAGTCTATCGCCGTCCCACTGATCACAGTGTAGTGTGTGGGGTTCGATGGCGAATTGCCGATCACTTTCGTGACGACCAGTCCTTCTGTACCGATATCCCCACTGTTGGAGACGGTGTAGTTGACCGTGGCTGTGACCGATGTTCCCGGTTCGATGCTCAACGTGCCGGGTTCACCGTCGGGAACGGTGATGTGTGCATCGAGCGTCAATAATTCTGTAGTCGGCGTGAGTAGTGCGGTATAAGCAGCAAAATCCCGTCCCATAGTCGTCGGTTGGTAAGTGTACGGATCGAAGAGCGATCCACCCGGGTAATCCCCGTGATCGAGACTGAACCAGGCCCATCCTTGTACCAACCGGTTATCGTCTGGGCGGTAACCGGTGAGGGAGTCGCGTGCGGTCAGCATCCAATCGAATCCGGCGTACATAAATTCCCGGCTTTTGGCGTCGTAGGTGGAGCCGCTGTACACCAGCCCTTCGTAAAACAGCACGCCGTATTCGGGAATGATCAACGGGTGGTTGCGATAGCCGTTGTCATACATCCACTGGCGGAATGTCTCGATGCGCGAGATATAGATATCAATGTTCCAGTGGTCGTAGACCGAGTAAAATGTCGCCAGCGCTGATGATGCAGATGAATTCGGCCAGTCGGGCACCCAACACGCGCCCCATGCAAAAGGCTCGCCTGGAGCAGCGATGGGGTAGCATTTCTCGCACAAAATGTAGCTATGGATGCTCCATGCATCCGCCGGCAGCGGCTCGCCATAATTGGCCTGATAAGCTGCCAGGATGCGATTCAAATACTCGAAGCGTTGGCGTGTAGGTTGCACGATGTTGCCGGCGGCGATTTTCGTCGTCGGATCTGCACCCTTGATGAGATAATATAGATCGTGATAGGCGCGCGCGTACCATTCCGAGCGCATATTGTCCATTGTGCTGCAGTCCGGTTCGTTGCCGATGAACCAGGTGGCCCCCGGTTGCGCGGCGATTGCATTGAGCAACGCTGTGCCGGTCGGAGTGGCGGTGTAGCCGATCTGGACGCCGCTGCTCAAGACCGGCTTGAGGCGCACGGTTTGCACGTATTGCAGCGGGGGCAGTTGCGTCGCGCCTCTCGCAGCCCAATCCCAGTACCATCCGGCGTTGAGATAGGCGGGCCAGCCTTTCTCCAGCGCCGTGGATGCGGATCTGGTTAGCCCGAATCCGAACCGCCCGTTGGCATACGAGGCCTGTTGTGCTCCACTGTAGTTGGCCGATATGGCAGTACCTGCCCAGAGCGTGACAGTGATTCCGATAAGGATGGCAAAAACAGGGGTTACCCTGTGTGATATGCGATTCATATACGACTTTTTCATAGACTTCCCCTATTGCACTAAAGGTATACCTGCAATTGTACCACATTCAGGAATGAATTGACCGCTTTTTCATTGTGCCGTATACTTAGGGTGATTTCCGGCGCATCCACCTGATTGCGCAGGCTCTTCGTTGTGTCATCAATCGCTGTGGAGGTTAAGACTATGGGGGAGAAATTATTTGCCAATCCTTATACAGAATTTACGGCCATCCGCAATGTTCTCTTCGACCGGGTGATGCCGGCGCTCTCGTCCGACGCCTGGAAAGTGCTGTGCGTGGCGCTGCGCCAGACGTGGGGCGGCGATGTGGAAAGCGGGCGGGCCATTCCCGTTCACATCACGCTCGCGCAGTTCGAGGAAAAAACCGGCATCAAAGAATCAGGCATTATCGGTAAAGCGCTGCGCGAATGTGTGGATGCCGGGTACCTGCTGTTGGACCAATCCGGCGAACCTACCACCGACTTCGTGTTGAACCGTGAAGTCGAATTGAAACCCCTCGCCCCGGCAGAAGACAAGACTGAGAAGATCGTCCCGCTGCGTCCCGATCTGGAGAGCGCTTTTCAAGCCTTGGTTGGTTTTGGCCGTGAGATGGGGGCGACTGCCGACCTGGCGTTGGCGCGCCGCGCGGTGGTCGACAATGGAGCGGACGCCGTTGCCGATTGGATTGCGGTCGGCCGTTTGATGACGCATTTAGATCCACCTGCCCGCTTCAAGACGGTGTTGGAACGGCTCTTGCAGGGTGTCCCGCCGTTGCCACTCAGTATGCTTGCACCGGAGGAACTGGCGGAAGTGGAAGAGGCCGCCCCATTAGCCAAGGAGGCGCACGATCTCTCACCCGTCGAATTATGGGAGGCGATCCTGGAGGATCTCCGTTCCAAGATGCGCAGCAGCAGGTTCAAGTTCTTCGAGTCAACGGTGGGCGTCGCGCTCGAAAACGACGTTTTGACAGTCGAAGCGCCTAACGAACGGACCAGGGAGTGGCTCGAAACCGGACAGTTGTCCGAGACGATTGCGGAAACGGCCAAAGAAGCAGCCTGGCCCGCACTGACGTTGAAGTTCATCGCCAGGGCGTAGATGGCGCGATGAAACGTTTCGCAGTGTTACAGCTCTCCGGGTGCGCCGGCTGTGAAGTGGCGCTCCTCAACGCCGAAGCCTGGGTGGCACAATACAAGCTCGTCTACATGCCGCTGGTGGTCTCCGCCGAAGATGTGCCGGAGGTGGACGTCCTCCTCATCAGCGGCGGCGTGCGCACTGATGAGGACCTCTACAAGCTGCGACGCGCGGTCAAGAACGCGCAGCAGGTGGTCGCCGTGGGGACGTGCGCG
>JAFGSL010000300.1 GCA_016934645.1 Anaerolineae bacterium | reverse complement strand
GGCACGGGCACTCCCTGGTGCGAAGATAAAGAACAAATCAGCTATGCCAAAATCGAGCAGGCCATGGGACGCGTCCAGTTCATTATGGAGGATGGCGTTGCACTCAACGCTGACGAACTCGCCACTATTTATGTGGCACCCCACGTGTCGTTGTTCCAACAAGCGTATCCCAACCCTGTGGCAATTGGCGAAATTGTGACGGTGGTGCTCACCTTGCGCGACAACCGCACCGATCCCATCACCCCGGTGACGGGCATTAACCTACAATGGAACCTACCTGCGAATGCCGGCTTCACCCTGGAAGACACCGATCCGATGACCTCCAGCAGCAACGCCGCCAGCGCCTTTTGGGACAATGTCGAGCTGCCATTAGGGGGCGAGTTTGAGATCCTGATCCACATGCGTGCGCCCTGGCCAAGCTGGAAAAGCACGTACTATTCAACAGCGCAGGTGAACTCGCTGGACGACATGGCAAACATCTGTGCCCCCAAGTCGACACGTTTTATCAAGTCGAGATCAGGCGCTGTTGGCCCAGATCACGAGCTGGGGTTACCAGGACCGATCCCCGATTTTAGCGACCAGTATTTTGGCACGCTAGAGGTGAATCAAGGCATCGAGATAGATAAAGTCTCCGACCCGAAGGAAATCGGCCCGTATGGGGAAGTGGATTACGAGATCATCGTCAAAAACCTCACCGGCGCGCCTGTCCCATCGATTGTCATTACCGACATTCTTCCCTTTGTGGGCATCAATAGCTGGCAGTATCTCGAAACCATAGACGGCATCGAGCCGCACGGTGAAGATCCGCTCTATTGGAATATCGGGACCATTGAGGCACTGAACGAGATGCGCGTCGTCATCAAAACACGAGCCATTTCTGCGGTGGGTCTGGCGCTTAACCAGGTGCTGGGAACCGGCCCGATCAACATCGGGTACCACAAAGATTATACCACGCATGTGGGGGTGATGGTCGTTTCCGGCATTGGCTTCTACAAAGTTGTCGATCCAGAGTCGATTCTGGCGGGCGAAGCAACGACCTATACGATCCGTCTCTACAATGGCGCACTTTACGATATCCAGCCTGTCATCATCACGGACACACTGCCAGTGGGGTTCTCTTTCGACGGCATGGTCTCACCACCTGATCTACTGCCGACGATTGACGGGCAACAGTTAGAATGGACACTTCCCACAAAGGTCAATAAGAATGGTGGCATCTACGAAATCGTCTTCCGCGCGCGCGCAGCGACAGAGGCAGAGGGGATGTTTACCGGGAGATATTACAACGACATCATCGCCTCGGCAAAACGGGCCGATACCGGCGACCCGGTCGAGGTGCCGCCGACCGGCCCGACCGCGCCGGTCTACGTCGATGGGCTGCCGACTGTCGCAGTCGACAAGACTGCCACGCCCAATACTGTCATTGCGGGGCAGGATGTGGTGTATAACATTACGCTGTATAACGAAGCGCCGACAGCACGAGTGCTACAGATTACCGACACGCTGCCCACAAACTTCGCGCTGGCCGAGTTGATCGACCCAACTGCAGCAACGACCTCCTACGTCGGTGACCAGCAGCAAATCGTCTGGCATGACATCTCTATTGGCGGACAAATGTCGCGGACACTCACTTTCCGCGCTCACGTGGCCACTGAAGCCCCTCCAGGACGTTACGGCAACGTCGTCCAGATACAGATCGATGCCTTTGTCCTACCTCCCTCCCAGCCAATGGCGAACGTGTGGGTCGTCGAGTTGCCGCACACGGATGCGAAAGTTAGCAAAACGGACGGCACTTCGGTCGCGCAAAAAGGCACGACCCTCAACTACACCATCAACTACAACAATGCCTCGGCAGAAATAGCCTTCCAAACTATCGTCTTGACCGAAACGATCTCGCCGCCACCACCCTACATCACCGCACTTGGTGGAGACTGGGAAGATCTCGGTAACGGGCGTTTCCGCCGTGAAATTGCCGGCCCTTTGAACCCAGGAGCATCGGGGACGGTGCAATTCTCCGTGCAACTGGCAAATGATATCCCCGCTGATTATCAGTGGGTGCATAATCAGGTGGAAATCGGCTATACGACCGATGAGCCGACCAGCGAGAGCACGCCGGCAGATAATGTAGCCGAGGATTGGGATCTGATCAGCGGCGGCGAGTCCATCATAGCATACAAACAGGCAGACTATACAGATGCAAGTTTGCTGGCGGGCCAGGAACTCACCTATACCATCACCCTTTTCAACGCAACCGCGCAGGCGCAGAGTTTGCGCGTCACCGATACATTGCCGTTATCGTTCACGCTGAGCGCGGCAGCTTCTCCCCCCATCGAGATGACGCAGATCGTGGATGGCCAGCAGCAAGTCGTGTGGAGTGGTGTAGCCATCCCAGCGCAAGACTTTGCCTACATCGTGTTCCGCGCGAGGGTGAACCCAATGGCAGAAGCAACAACAGCCTGCAACGTCGTTCAAGTACAACGCGGTGATGGCGTGGTGTTGCCCCCAACGGAGCCGCAAGCGTGCGTCGAGGTGACCCCCCTGTCGCGCGTGGATGCTCAGGTGGACAAAACCGATGATGAGGATTGGGCAGAGCCAGGTCAGAAATTGTACTATAGTATTCAGTACAGCAATGCGGCCACGTCGCAAGTCCCGTTGGCGACGGTAGTGCTGACCGAGACAGTATCGCCACCGGAAGTGATTGACTCAATTCTGACTAGCGGCTGGATACCTTTGGGAAATGGACAATATCGCAGCCCTCCGTTAGCAAGCTTACAGCCTGGCGAAACACGGGTGGAGCTTTTCGCCATACAACTCAAAAGCACCATCCCACCAACCATGACAGCGGTACACAATCAAGCTGAGATCGGCTATACAACGACGGAGCCCGCAGTAGAGCTCAATCGCTTCGACAACATCGGCACGGATGTAACCGTGCTGCATCTCAACCCGGATGATGTAATAGTCTCGAAATCGGTTGCCGCGCCCACCAAACCAGCGTACCCCGAAGACGTTGTGACCTATACGATCACCATACTCAATGACACGATGAACGCATACACCTTGCGCGTCACCGACACACTACCCATCTACTTCACGTTCGAGTCGGCGGTTAATCCAGCCAGCGGCTATACCACACAGTGGGATGGCAACCGGCAATTGGTGATATTAGATACAACAGTCGCAGCACAGGCAACACTGTCGCTGGTCTTCCGTGCGCAGATTGCATCGACGGTTACCACAAATCGCTATTGCAACGACGTGCAGGTACAGCGGGGGGCGGTCGTGCAAGCGCCAATTACGGGGCTGGCATGTCTTGATGTGCTGTCGTCATTGAAGGTTGTGGATGCGCAAGTGAGCAAGAGCGACGGGCGCACCTCAGCCGAGCCAGGAGAAGTCTTGACCTATACGATCACCTATGCAAACGCGGGAACGTCGGCGCTGCCGTTTGACACCGTCATCTTGAATGAAACAATCACCCCAATCGACTACCTTACCGTACTCAGCCCGGATTGGACGTCGCTCGGTGGTGGACATTACACCCTCGAGATTCCTGAACCACTCTCACCTGGCGCGACGCGTGAGGCATTGTTCGTCGTAGAGCTAGATGCTTCAATACCGGATACGATCACCGCGATCACCAACACCGTTGAGATCGATTATACAACACCAGAGCTGTCCGACGAGGTCAATCTCACGAATAACACCTCTACCGACGTCACAAGCGTGGGAGACACCATCATCATTGTCCCGGGCGGAAAGATATACCTGCCCGTGGTTATGCGCAACCACTAGCCAGTCGGCCTCCACATAAGGAACCTTCCCGTAAGCGAGGTAATGCTTACGGGAAGGTTTTTTGTATTGTCAGGTCTGCCAGTTCCAACCACGCCAGGGGATTAGGCAACGTCCCAAAGCGTAAACGCCCATCAGGCGGGAAAGCGGCATACTGGTTATCGATCCATAACACCAAGCCTAAAGGGGCACGAGGCGCAACAGGCGTGGAAAAACAAGGTTCGCCATCCACAGCAAAACTGACCGCATCCCTGCACCAGTCCAGACGATAGCTGTGCCATTGTGTGGGATCTAGGTCCAGAAGCAGCGCATCCTCAACAACGAACCGCCGCGCCGCCATGCGCAGCCAACGTGCAGTCAGCGACCAAGCCAGCAATGGCAACGCAGGTAGAGCGACAGCCAATAACGGTGCGGAGATGCGCCGTGACGCAAACGTCGCCGCCAGCAGCCCCTGCGCCGGATGGGTATCGTGCAGCGCCAGATAGTTGGGCGGCGAAGCGCAGAAGAACCACGCAGCCTCCGGCAGTGCGGGCAATCGCCGCGCCGTCCCTGCCATTCCCAGGCTCGCAGTAAACGGATCGTTCCACAGCCCAAAGCCCCACGTTCCTGGCAAATCGACTGCTGAAACTCGCGCGCGCAATTCCAGACTTACAGGCGGATACCAACGGAATCGCGTGCGCGGCAGAGTGCTGTAATCGTCCAGTTGCGCCAGACGATAACCTCCGCCCTGCCCACCTGGGATGCACAATCGCCACTGACCGGAAGCAGGGGAAACGACCTCTGCGC
The DNA here is from genome assembly GCA_016934645.1 of Anaerolineae bacterium. The sequence continues at coordinate 846 of JAFGSL010000300.1, read as the reverse complement.
CTGATGTCGTCCGCACGTCAAGCTCTGGAACCATCACGCTGCCCCTTGCATCCCGCTTCCTGCATCCTTCTCCAACACAACGACGGGCATACGCACCCACTTTGCCGGCTCCACCTCCACGCTGACACAAAACCCAGCAGGCGTGACCACGCGCTCAAAGTATGCCAACGCGCCATCCCGCACGTTCCCATAGATCGGTCTGACGAGCCAGCGCAACAGGGGATGCTCTACCTGCGCCGTGAGTCCACCAATGACGAAACGACCACCGGCGGTCAGTACGCGCGCCGCCTCGCGCAGTGTCTCCGGTGCGACGATGTATTCGGCGGGGAACGTGGCGATTAGCGTGTCGAAACTGCCATCGGCGAAGGGGAGCACCTGCGTGATCCCGCGCACGCGCGGTGCAATCAAGCCTTGCCGGCGCAGCTTGCGAGCCGTGATCCGGTGCATCGCCAGCGAGCAATCGAGGCCGCAAACGTGCCATCCACGCGCGGCCATCTCGAGAAACAGTTCACCGGTACCAAAGCCGACTTCCAGCACGCGCTTTCCAGATACGTGCGCAAGCGCGGCTTTCCGCCAGCCATCCCAATGCCCGGCGCTGACGATCCAGCTCACCAGGTCGTAAGTCCAGGCGAACTCGTTGTACAGGCGATTCGCGGCCCATCTATAGAGATTCACCCAGGCTGATCTGATCATTCTACGAATACCCATGTCCCCCATGCTACCACGAAACGCGATGCAGGATACTGGATGCTCGATACTGGTTTTTTTCTATGGTAGCAAAATCAGCTAGAGAGCAGTTCCTCGAGTCCCGCCAGATATAGCTCAGGATCACGGCGGAAACGGCGC
>JAFGSL010000299.1 GCA_016934645.1 Anaerolineae bacterium | reverse complement strand
GGGCGCCTTTTGCCGCTCTCGTCGATCACACAGGAGGAGGCGCAGCGCGCGATGCTCGGTGTGGGCCAGACGCGCCTGGCACGCGGCGTCTACGCTGAAGCGATCGAACTGCTGGAAACCCTCGTCAGCGACGCACCACAGCTTGCCGAAGCCCACCTCTATCTGGCCGACGCGCTGATGGCCTCCGGCGATCCACTCACCGCTGCCGAGCACTACGACGTCGTGGCACAAGCCTATCCCCTGCTCACCCATCCCGCCCGCGAGTGGCAGGGCGATGCGCTCTACGCCGCCGGGAAGTTTGAAGAAGCGCGCGATGCCTACGACCTGGCGCTCGCCGCCGCCGACACCAACAGCAAGAAAGCCTTCCTAGGTGAGAAACTCGGCCTGACTTACGCGGCGCTGGCGGATTACCCAGCGGCGATGAAAGCTTACGACAGCATCCTCGACGTCGCGCAAATCGCCAGCTACCGGGCACGCATCATGCTTCAGGCCGCCAGTACCGCGCTCCTGTTCGGCGACGACGCTGAAGCCTACCGTCGTATGCAAGTTCTCGTCGCCACCTATCCCACTCAAGATCCCGCCTATCAGGCGCTCATCAAACTGGTGAACGCGGGACAACCGGTCGACGAGATGTTGCGTGGTCTGGTGGATTATTATGCCGAAGCCTACGATCCGGCGATCCAGGCCTTCACCCGTGTCATCAACGCCAGCACCAGCTACGGCGGCGAACCATACTACTACATCGGACTATCATACCTGGGAGCGGAAAATTATAGCCGTGCATTATCGGCGTTCCAGACACTCTTGCGAGATCACGCAGAGGATGATTATTGGGGCAGTGCATGGATCGGCAAAGCACGAGCACTCGCCGGACTGGGGCGCATCGACGAGGCAATTATGGCATACCTGACATTGCCGGACGAATTACCCGATCACCCGCGCGCGGCAGAGGCGCTCCGTAGCGCCGCTAATTTGCTCGAACGCGCCGTGCGCTTCACGGAGGCTGCCGACCTCTATCTGGAGATGGCGGAAACCTATCCCAACGACGAGGATGCGCCCAACGCGCGCTTTCACGCCGGGTTGCTGTACTACCGTGACGGCGATCTAACCACGGCGCAAAGCACCTGGAACGATCTCGTCGTCTGGTATCCGTACAGCGAAGAAGCACAAGGCGCGCGTTTCTGGGTCGGAAAGACGCACCTGCAAGCGAGCAACGTCGTCAGTGCGACAGAGGCACTCAGTGAAGTGGTGGCTGCCGGGCCATGGGACTTCTACGGCTTGCGGGCCGCCGATCTGCTGAAAGGGCAGGACCCGTTCGCCATTACAGACACACCAATTGCAGCCTGTGATACACCGGAGGACCAAGCCGCTGCCGAAGTGTGGCTGGCCGGGTGGTTAGGACTGGAATCAAACGAGGGATTAGCAACGTTGCCGCCGGAGCTACTGGACAACGTCTACTTGCGGCGGGGGACACTACTTCTGCGCTTGGGCCACTTCGACGAAGCTCGCGCCGACCTGGAGGCGTTGCGAGAAGCCACGACTGGCGACGCACTGGCGCAATACCGGCTGGCGCTCTATTTCCGTGATATCGGCCTGTACCGCTCATCGATCATCGCCGCATCCACGGTGTGGCGGCTCTCCGACGCGCCCTCGATTCAGGACGTGCCGCGCTTCCTCGGCTGCCTAATCTATCCCACCTACTACAGCGATCTGGTAGAACCGGAAGCTACCGCGCGCAACCTCAGCCCGCTTTTCGTCTATGCGCTGCTGCGACAAGAAAGCCTCTTCGAGGGCTACGCCACATCCTACGCCGCTGCGCACGGTCTGATGCAGGTTATCCCTCCCACCGGCGAGCAAATTGCGCAGGCACTAGGTTGGCCGCCGGGCTACGAGACATCCGACCTCTACCGCCCGATGGTCAGCGTGCGCTTCGGCGTGTGGTATCTGGCGACGCAGCGGGACTACATCGACGGGAATCTCTTCGCGGGGATGGCAGCCTACAACGGCGGACCGGGGAACTCGATGCGTTGGTGGAACGCGTCCAACGCCGATCAAGACCTTTTTGTGGAACTCATCGGCTTTGCTGAGACGCGCACCTATGTCGAGCGCATCCGCGAGCACTACGCGCGCTACGCCTGGCTGTATCGTGGGGAAATGCCATGATGCTAGGGCTGCGCCAACGCGGAGCTCAACACTGGATCATATCCGGCAAAGTAATCCGCAGAAGAAAGCGTGACCCAAATATCTGGCTCTAGGGTCATCGATGAAACTTCCGCAAACTCCCAATATTCAGAAGAATAGGCGATCACCAAGCTAGAATTAGGCAGGGCAAATCTGAGCGGAGTGGCATAGAAATTATTCCCCTGCCCGGTCGGTTCCCCGATCAGGGTAGCATTGAACTGCTGTTGAAGCAACGAAGTCAAATAAACGGCAGCAGAGTAAGTCTGATTTCCGGTCAAGACCAACAATTTACCGGATTGTGTTAAGTGAGGATACGCCTTCAAATGCTCAAGAACCAGATCCGGCAATCCTGGGAGCCCCCCCGGATTACGACGCAAGTCAATGATGTATTTTTGGACAGGACGCGTTGCAATAACGTTGGATATTTGTTCCAAGAACTTCCCAAAGTATATCTCCGAATATTCTACACAATAATTGAATTGGAAATACAGCGCCTGCGCGGACTCGATGTAAGTATACCAATAATATGTATCCTGTGATTTTTGCAAATAGAGCGGAGCGGATTGAAAGGATACAGCCTGTATCCATCGATCTTGCATCGCCGACGAGGCGTCGGCAGCTAAAGAACGGGTAAGATTGCGGCCCTGCTCATTCTGAAAGACAAAAGAAGCGCTCGTCAATTCTCCTGTCAAGCCCAAAGCATGTAAGATCACCGGTCTTATGATATAGTCCGTGCTGGCAGCGCGCAAGCGATAGGTATTTTCATGTGGAATAATGCGGGCCAGCCGTTCCAGTACCTGTGAGATTGACATGCCACCAACTTGCACCAATTCCAACCCCAAAAGCTCTTCATATCCTGGTTGGACCGCCGTCACAAACAAACCATCGCTGAACCATCGCAACTGGATAGGGTAGGCGCGTTCCTGAAACGCTGCCCATTGATACACACTCACCCCCGTGTGCGCATCGCCAAGCAACGCGAGGATTTGCATCATCCCGACAACAATTTGATGATCTGCCAACGTGGGAATAGCAGCATCCAGCGCGGTAACAGCCTGGGTAAACGCTTCGTCATAAACCACACGAAATCCGCCCGGGTAAATCTCCGGCAATCTGTTAATCCGCTCAACCATCGCCGCCAAATCTCCCCGCCAGTTTACACTGTGCGAGGCTGGAAAATCTGGAACAACACCATCAGCAGGAACATCAACAACCAAAGGGGGCGTATCATCAATCAAAGCCGGGGTATCACTAACCACCGTCTCGGATAAAACTTCCGGCGTGAATGTAGAAGGAATAAGCAATTCCTGTCCGGCAATGATCAGATCGGAGTCCAGATCGTTAGCTGCCTTGATGGCTCTAACGGTCGTTCTGAAGTCCAAAGCAATATCGAGCAAGGTATCACCCGGTTGTACGATATAAACACTATTTGGCAAGCGAAGTTGCGCCTCGGCGCGATGTTGCCCGGCATAGAGCGCATCAAATACATTTTGTGCTGTCTCAGCGACAGCCAACAACTGCGCAGTCTCTAACTGTGGTGCAAGCTCTTCTAACCAAATCTCGATTGATGCAGTCACCACATGCAACGCAATACCCTGGCCTTCGATACGCGGTTCAAGCCAGGTACTGACACTCTCCGGCAGTGCGGTGAACTCGACTGTTTCGCTGGAATCCGATTCATTCTCTGGCAAGGCATCGGGCAACGAAGCTGGAACAACGAGGGTGAAGGGTTGCGCTAGCCATGCTTGCGCTTGTGTTCGGGCCGGTTCGGGTTCGGCAATACGCGGCGATACGGGAAGCAAAGATAAGTCCAGCGAGGGTATATCCTCAGTCAATGCCTGAAGTACGTAGGTAACACTTGTTTGAAGATCGAGACACTTCCCCGGCTGCCCGGCGGTCGCAATAATGGCGCCTTCCTCAAGCGCAAAATGCGCGTCCACCGGACTACGGTCCACAGTCTCCGCGATCTGGGCAACGTAGGCTGTCACCAATACCGGATCCGCAGACACAAGTATTGGCTCGATGACCACATTCTGATCACGCACCCGCATCCACAGTGAAGGTTTCCCCTCCACATTGCGTCCCACTTGGTAGGCCGCTTGCGCTGTCGCGCGCGCATCGTAGTGCTGGCCTACGTCTGCCCAACTGAGCGGCCATGTCTGTCCAGCGACCAGCACATTGACGCCCAACGTCTCCGGCGCAGGCAACACTCGCGCGAGTGCCACAGTAGCCTCATCTACCGTCAATCCACCCACAGCCACCGTTTGCACATACACACCCGGCAGAATTGTGTTTCCAAGATGGTGTAGGGTAAACCACGCTATTGTCACGAAAAGGCCAAACATCACCACGAGGCTGGCTATCAACACGCGCATTATCAGCCGCAGCGAGGATAAAGAAACAGATGATATAACTTTCCGTGAAAAAGATCCGCTCAATTTCGATTTCATTGAACCAGACACGTTGACCCGCGCACTGTCCACACATCACACCCTATACACAAAGATAAACCTGGCTCTTGAACAAGCCAGGTTTATTCACGGTAGCCGTTAAAAGACAACTAGCGATTAATAAACAAACGCTTTTACAGGATATGCACCCAAGGTACTCTTATTTGGGGGCAATGGTTTGGCAATAAAGACTGATGGTGGGCTAGCAGCCGGCACCGCATCAGCGCCTGTCGCGATTTGGAATGGGAACTCAAGCCAACCGCTCGTGCCAACAGGCAACGCGGGCACCGTATACGGAGAAGCCGCCGAGCCGAATGCACCTACATAAGTAAAACCCGCAGGTGCGGTAACCCATACATAGTACATACCACCAGAGTTAGCCGTCAGCAACCCAAACGTACCATTGCATCCTTTCTGCTGACCGATGTGCACATCAGTAAAATGCGAGCATTGCATATCGGCATCGAAATCACTTTGCGACCCGGACAGAGCGGAAACCAAGTTATCCGTCCAGGCGGTGCGCAATGTCACTTTGGCGCTTCTATTAGGGTTAGGATTGCCAGAAAAGTTTACCGCAACATCAGCGATGCCGGCCTCGCCTGGATCCCAGCTACCATTCCCATTCGCGTCCACAAAGGCGATACCATAGATATGCCCTGCTTCTTGGGCCAGAGAGGGGATAACAACGAGCAGCGTCATGACCAATGCCAGAAACAAAGCTACAGAAAACCGTTTCATCGGATTGACCTCCTTAAGATTTTCGATTTGGTTCGAAACATACATTTGTGGCTACCGATATTAGTGTATCAAATATTCAAAATATGTCAATACCCAAAAGGAGTATTTTGAGTACTTCTTAAACTCTGTCGGTTAGAGGTGCGTAAATTACATCCAATCTGGTCGCCCTACCTCCGACTCATCGAGGGCAGCACGCCCGTACGTCTTTGCCATCTCACGCAATTTGCTGCAGTATGCGGGCAGCAAATCATCCTTGTGGAAGCGCCACGCCCAGTTACCACCGAACTTGCCGGGGGTATTCATCCGCGCCTCGTTGCCCAGACCGAGGACATCCTGCAAAGGGATGATCGCCATGTCGGACACCGAGCAATACGCCATACGAATCAGAGTCCAATGGAGCGGCTCGGCCAGCGGACCGAGATAACGGTGCAGCCGTTCCAATTCTTCTTTCTCGCGGCTCGCGTACCATCCCACCGTGGTTTCGTTGTCGTGCGTGCCGGTGTAGATCACCGAATTGTACCGCAGATTGTGAGGTAGATAGGGGTTCTCGGCGGTGCTGGTAAAGGCAAACTGCAAAATGTTCATGCCAGGGAATTCGAATTGATCGCGCAGTTCTTCAACATCCGGTGTGATGCGTCCCAGGTCCTCAGCAATAATGGGCAACTCGCCCAAAGCGTCGCGCAAGGCCTTGAACAACGCGGCGCCTGGTCCTTCAACCCACTCCCCATTGATAGCGGTCGGTTCACCAGCGGGGACGGCCCAGTACGCGGCAAATCCCCGAAAGTGATCGAGCCGCAGGATGTCCACAGTGCGGAAGGTCTGGCGAATGCGGGCAATCCACCAGGCGTACCCCTGATCTTGCTGTACATCCCAACGGTAAAGCGGATTGCCCCACAGTTGCCCCGTCGCGCTGAAGTAGTCCGGCGGGACACCCGCCACCACGGTCGGCAACAAATCCTCGTCCAGGAAGAACAACTCCGGGTGCGCCCACACGTCGGCGCTGTCGTAGGCTACGAAAATTGGGATGTCCCCAACAATGCTGATGCCGTTATCGTTGGCGTATTTCTTCAGCGCCTCCCACTGGCGGAAGAACTGGTACTGGAAATAGCGCTGCGCGAAGATCGCCTCATCCAGGCGTTCCCGCCACGCCGCCAGAGCCTCCGGTTCACGGAAGGCCAACTCCGGTTCCCAGGTGTTCCACACCGCGCCGCCGTGCGCATCCTTGAGCGCGATGAAAAGTGCATAATCCTCCAACCACTCAGCGTTGCCGGCGCAGAATTTGTCGAAGGCGGCGCGGCGGTCGCCCTGCGCCTGCTGGCGGAAGGTCCGCGCCGCACGCTGCAGGATTGCTGTCTTGAAGGAAATCACCGGTCCAAAATCGACGCAATTCGTGGGGAAACGGCGAGCTTGTTCCAGATCCGCAGGATTGACGTCGCCCTCAGATACTAACCATGCCAGATCAATGACCAATGGATTGCCGGCAAAGGCCGAGAAGCACGCATACGGGGAATCGCCGTATCCCGTAGGACCAAGCGGTAGAATCTGCCATAACGCTTGCCCGCTTTCGACTAGAAAATCGACGAACCGATAAGCCGGTTTTCCCAACTCGCCGATCCCATACCCACCGGGCAGCGAGGTAGGGTGAAGCAAAATACCTGCAGCACGTGGAAAGCGCATGTCCTCACCTCTAGTTGTGATCTATCGTCCAGTATACTTGAAAGCAAAAGAAGAGCAAGAACAAGATGCAAGGGGGTGCGTTTCTAAGGTGCAGGATACAAGATGCGTATCTATTCGAGGATAACGCGCATTGCAGCGTCAATATCCTCGTGGAAGCAAGTCTACGTCTACTGTCTTCCGTCTAGCAACCGTGCGGACGCCTGCTCCCAGACGTACACGTACAGTGGCATCGCTTGCCAGTAGCCCGCCGTATCCCAGGAGATCGTTCCCAGCGCGCCGTCGCGCCGGACGCCGGGCAATGCCGCCGCCACGCCCACACGCGAAGGTCGCTCGCCGGACTCAACTACAGTCGCAATGGCCTCAGCGAGCGCATAGACTGCTTCGTAAGTGGGCAATGCATAGATACCGGGATCAGGGACATGCGGTCCGACGGTACGGTAGGCCACGTTCCATACTTCCAGGCCAGGGAGATCACGCGGCAAGGGGTATGGCGTGACGAACAGCGTCCCCTCATGCCATACGCCCCCCCCCTCTGTTCCCCCCGATGGGGGGGAGGTGAGAAGAAATGTCCCTTCTACCAAGGAAGAATTGAACGGGAATATCCCCACCACCACCGGCGGGGACGCAAGGGAAGAAATGTCCGCTACTTCAACCATCGCCCCAGCCATCTGCTCCGGCGACGGCAACATATGCCACACAGGAGCGGACGAATCTTCATGCAAAGATTCGCGCACAGTCGACGCGCCAACCGGCGTGAGCCACGCGCCCACAGCAAGCAGCGGCATCCCCACCTCAGCGTAGACGACGCTGGCGGCATCCGTGCTGGCCTGCTGGTAATGACCGATCACCGCCACAACATCGGGATCAATGACGAGGTTGCGCGCCGCTGCACTGGCAAACTCAGCGTCGGCGCGGTCATCGTAGGCTACCAGTTCCAGCGACCACCCGCCGGCGCCACTCGCCGCATTGATCTCGCGCACTGCCAGCCGCGCTGCATAAATCGCATCGTAGCCGACGTAGCGATAGCGCCCTTCGAATGGCGCGACCAGACCAATCTTGATCACGCGAGGCAAAGAGGGAGGAAGACAAACAGTCAACGTGAGAAAAGCAACGAATACTAACAATAGCAATGCACACCAAACACGACACACACGATGAAGCTGCGCACCACCTTGCCAGAGTATACGCATTATGCCTGTATTTTCGGGGAATGACACATCACCAAGACGCCCGACTAAGGACTACTGGACTAAAGACTGCCGACTATTTTACCGGCCAAGCATCGTCAACGCCTGGCGGATTTTTTCATCCAGGGACAATTTGCTATCGCGGGGCAACTGTTGCAGCGCGCGCTGCGCTTCGACGATACTGAAGCCGAGTGCCGTCAGCGCCGCGATCACGTCGGCATCATCTTCGGCAACTTCTAGCATCACTACGCCTTGCCGTTTGATCTTATCTTTGAGGTGCAGCACAATGGATTCGGCCGTTTTCTTGCCCACGCCGGGCGCGCGGGAAAGTGCCTCGGGCTGTCCGTTGAGCACGGCACGGCGCAGCGTGTCTGGTGAGAGTGTGCCCAGCACGTTCATCGCCGCTTTCGGTCCCACACCGGAGACCCCCAACAGCATCTCGAACAAGTCCTTCTGATCCTGGTCCGCGAAGCCATACAGCGACAACTCGTTCTCACGAACGTGCAAGTAGGTATAGAGCGTCGCCCGTTTGCCCGGCTGAAGCATCATAGTAACCGGGATATACACAGCAAACCCCACGCCGCCCACGTCGACCACTACGACGCCATCATCCACACTAAGCACTATGCCTTCCAACCGTGCAATCATCACGTCCCCCAGAAAACGACCGTCACCTGTCCAGTAAAAAATCTCACTAACGTTCTTGCAATAACCCGTCCAACTTGAGCCGATGCAGACAACAAATCGCCACAGCAGCAGCATCGGCCGCATCGTCAGGCCGGGGAATGTCCGGCAGAGAAAGTAGCAATCGCACCATCTCTTGTACCTGGCGCTTGTCGGCGTTGCCATAACCGGTGACCGCTTGCTTGATTTGCATCGGCGTATACTCGGCTATCGGCAAACCGGCATCAGCCAAAGCCAGTAACACCACACCCCGCGCCTCGCCTACGGACATGGCCGTGCGCGTATTGCGGCTGAAGAAAAGCTCTTCGACGGCAGCAGTATCCGGCACATGCTCCGCAACCACCGAACGCAGACCCGAGTAGATGCGTTGGAGCCGCGTGGGAAGGGGCGTTTTCGCCGGTGTTCCGACGACGCCAATCGTCACCAACGATAAGCGCCCCTCCGTTTCCTCGACAACGGCATATCCTGTGATAGCCGTACCGGGGTCAATCCCTAAAACACGCATCCAAACAAGATGAGCTAGGCCATCGCGGACTCGAAGGCCGACATCACGTCATCCGACATCTCCAGGTTGGAGAACACCTGGCTCACATCATCCAATTCTTCCAGGTTTGAGATTAACTTGAGTACCTGCACCGCACTCTTCTCATCGAGTGCCACCTCGTTCTGCGGGAGGAGCACCAGATTGGCCTCATTCACCGCGACATTCATTTCTTTGAGGTAAGTGCTTACTGAGTGCAGATCCGTCGGATCTGTATAGACGATATGATCATCCTCGTCCTCACCCTGGACCACGTCCTCGGCGCCTGCCTCGACTGCTGCTTCAAACAGTGTGTCGAAATCGATCTCTGCTGGAATGTGAATCGCGCCCTTGCGGTCGAACTGCCAAGCGACCGCACCGGGGCTGGCGATGGACCCACCTGCTCGGCTCAGTGCGTGGCGCACGGCAGCGATGGCGCGATTGCGATTATCGGTGACGACATCGATCATAATGGCAACCCCGTTGGGACCATAACCTTCATATGTGATCTCCGTGATCTCCGTATCATCCTTATCCTCGCCGGTACCGCGCCGGATCGCGCGGTCAATGTTGTCACGCGGCATCCCCAGACTGCGCGCTTTGTCCAACATCATGCGCAAACGGATGTTGGTGTCGGTATCCCCGCCACCGCCTTCACGCACCGCGATCACGATCTCGCGCGCTACTTTGGTGAATATGGCACCACGCTTAGAGTCGTTTGCCTCTTTCTTCCGCCGAATGGTTTGCCAATGGCTATGACCTGACATACAGCCTCCTATCCTGATTGTAATATAGTTTCAAAAAGTCTACCCTGATTGATACGCGCCACAAGCGCACAAACCCATCACCGAAAAACTGACCGGGCGACTGCCTTTCACTCGCCCGGTCTATGGGAGCTAAGCACGGCTCCCAGTAAATCCTTTCTGCCACGCACAAATGCATCACCGTTCATTGGACGCTTACCGGCCATCTGCACCTGTAACAAAACGAGAGCACCATCGCCTGTCACAACGGCGGGGAGTTTCTGACACAAGAAAACCTTACCAGGGCTGGCATCCTGCTTGTCGCAGGCAACCGCCTCGCCCTGCAAGACCTTCAGCCGCGCACCGTTCCACGTAGTGAATGCGCCTGGCGTAGGTGCAAAAGCACGCACATGGCGCTCAAGCGTCTCAGCAGAACACGTCCAATCAATACCGGCTGCCGTCGAGGGAATGCGCGGTGCCAGCGTTACCCCATCTTCGGGCTGCGGCTGAGGCTGCGCAATGCCAGCAATATAATCGGGCAACACTTCAAGCAACAATTGTGCGCCGATTTCTGCGAGTCTTGCCTCTAGTTCCCCACCCGTTTCCCCTGGCAAGATAGGGACTTCGCGCTTCGCCACGACAGGACCGGTGTCCATACCCTCATCCAACTTAATAATTGTCGCACCGGTGGTTGTGTCCCCAGCCAGCAATGCCGCCTGCACCGGTGCTGCGCCGCGCCAACGTGGCAACAATGAAGCATGAACATTAAGCACTCCTAGGCGGGGAATTTCGAGAACGGAAGGACGTAAAATCTGCCCATAGGCCGCGACCACAATCAAATCCGGCGCCCAGCCACGTACATGCTCAACGGCCTCCACACGCCGCAGCCGTTCCGGCTGAAAGAGAGGGATGCCTTCGGCCAGAGCAAACTCTTTGACCGGAGAAGCCACCATATGCCGGCCCCGTCCGGCAGGTCGGTCTGGCTGCGTAATCACACCGACAAGCGGATAGCGCGATGCAAGCCGCTCCAACGTCGGCAGAGCAAATTCGGGCGTTCCCATAAAAACGATTCGTGGTTCCACATTGCACATTTTATCATAAGGTCCATAAGGAGCAAGTGAAAGTTTCATTATTGTGGAAGCACCATTTGCAGACCACAAAGCCTATGGTATTATTAGATTACTGACCTGCATAATTTTCAAATAGAGTCTAAAGCTCTTCCAGTGCTTTATAGGCGTAGTAAGTCTAGAAAACTACGTTTGGGTCAGCAGTTAGCATCCACTCACTATTTGGGGAGGGACAAGTGTGGAGGCAATAAACCCGCAATCATTCATTGCAGAGCTAAGTGATATTTGCCGTCTTAGTGGTGACCAGCCTTGGCAATCGGCTTTGCAACAAGCCCTTGCGCTTCTTGCCAAGACTGCTCAAACTCAGAATGTTGCACTGCTGTTGCTTAACGAGAGTTGCACTCCCGTCCATTGTATTCAGCACCGGCAAACTGAAGTTCAGGTACTCTGCGTAGCGCTTCAGAAATACGCCTCACGCTGGCAAAAGGATCTCATGCAACGCGGGACCCACACACTCACCATCCATGAACTCATCACGCCAATGTGGCTGCTGCCTATCCCGCCCCACTCGGACAATCCCAAGGCATTATTAGCCTTCACCGACGTTGTTGGGACATTCCCCCAGGCTTTGCTCGAACAAGGAGCTGCACTTCTGACACCACTTGTCCACAGCGCACTGCTTCAGTGCGAACGTGACAACACCCGTCCCAGACGTCCTACAGAATCCGTTGTTACTCGCCAGCAACGCCAGCGCCAAACCTATCTAGAAAGCTTGTACACACTCATCTCCACCATCAACACTGCCACCAACCTGGATGATATTCTCACAACCGGCCTAAACCAGGCTATGCAGATTGCCGATATGGTCCAGGGGAAAATTTACCTGTTGGACAAAAGAGATCAGGCTCTCAAACTCAGCGTTTACCTGCCTCCGGATGAGATTGACCAGGAAGTCACGTTTTTACCTGGAGAAGGCGGGCCAGGACGTGCCCTGGTTCAAAAATGGATGGTGGTGGAACATGACCCACCTGCAAGCATAACTGAAGGCAATCTCGACGCTCAGGAACCCCAAAGCCACGTCAACCTTCCGCTAATTGTCGAAGGAAAAGTTGTCGGCGTTATGCGACTCAGCACGCTCAACAAACAAACTCTGTCCCTCGAAGTGACCCAACTGCTCGTGACTATCGCAGACCAACTAGCCCTCACACTCCAGCGTGGGCAGCTTGCCGATCAGATGCGGGATCAACTCCAAATCATGCGGCGTCTCTACGAAATCAGCACCGCTTTCCTGTCGCAAACAGGCAGTCACGGCATCATTTTCCTGCTCCTACGCGCGCTGTATGACAATATCACCGGGACGCTCGGTACCGTTTTTTACCGGATCGAAAACCAGCATTGGATACGCTCACAACTCTATCCCACCGCAAACAGCGTCTTCAGAACACACTGGGGAGAGGGCCCAGCCTGGGAAGGGGAAGCCGGATTTTTAGCCACCACCCGGCAAGAACATATGCTCGTTTTGACCGAAGCGCAATGTGAGAAATTCCCATCGTTGTGGGAGCATGTTGCGGCAGTCGGTGCCAAACAAGTAATCTATCTCCCTCTCTTTTCTCCCGACGACCATTGTTCTGGCATTGTAGCCGTGTTGATGGCTGAAAAACATGCCCTGGATGAGAATGAAATGATCATGGCATGGGCTGTTGTCCAACAAGGAATGGCAGCCTTGGTGCGCATCAATCTCTACGAGGCCACTCAGAAAAGCGAAAGCTTGATGCGGGCGATCCTCGAATCCTCGCGCGATGGGATCATTCTGGTTGGTTTCGACACCGGACAACCCATTATCCGCTATATCAATGGGCAAGCCCTGCGTATGTTTGTGCTCTCGGAAGATACCGCGCGTTGGGAAATGCGCGCTCTGCCAGAAATCATCGCTGCGGCAGCCCAAAACGCCCCCCAACTCATGGAATGGCTCGCTGAGGCAGTTGCGCAACCGCAAGGTATAGCTGAGAGTGATGAACAGGATGAAGAAAAAGGCCTAACTGTTGGTGACAACCGAAGTACACCGGTCTTTGAAACAGCGAGCGGCCTGATGCTGCAAGTACAACGCTGGGATGTCTACGTCGAACAAAATCAATCCCTGGGTGCGCTGTTCCTTTTCCGCGATGTAACCGAAGCTAAGGCACTGGAACGAATGCGTGAGGACCTACTTAACATGCTGGTCCACGACATGCGCAATCCACTTTCAGCGGCCCAGCACGCGCTGCACCTATTGCAAGACCCCGAGATGCAGGATGTTAAAGACGAGTTAATCGGCATTGCCTTCAGCAGCACCGAACGGCTGACCAAACTGGTGGAAACAATTCTGGAGATCAGCCGTCTGGAATCCGGACGTTTTGAACTGCAACAGCAGGCACTCATTCTCGCCGATCACGTCACCGAGATTATCTCGAACACCTTTGTCTCCTCCCGCAACATCAACGTGGACGTTGATGTCCCCTACACGTTACCGTTCTTGTGGGTGGACAGTGCTGCTGTAACGCGCGTTTTCGAGAACCTGTTCAGCAATGCGCTCAAATTTGTATCTAAGTCAGGGGAGGGACGTATACGTGTCGCTGCCATCCAGGAAGGTGATTGGGTGCAGATCGAAGTCTACAACAACGGCCCACACATTCCCCCGGAAACTCAAAAGAGGCTCTTTACCAAATTTGTCGCCGGTCAGTATCAGGGGCGTGGCTACGGCCTGGGTCTGGCGTTCTGCCGCCTGGTCGTGGAAGCGCACGGCGGCAAAATCTGGATACGCAACCAGCCCGAGGGTGGGGTCTCTTTTTACTTCACACTGCCCACATGGGAAGATCCGGACGCGGATCTGGAGTGGGAGTAAAAAACGCTGCGCAGGTTTACCCCTGCGCAGCATATGTGATACGTCTCTTATCGCTTTGGGAAGCGGCTTAACACCACAATCCCCACTGGCAACTGCGTGCGATCTCCAAGCGTGAGTTGTGCACGCGGCTTCGGTTCGCGGCGCGGTGACACCAACACGGCCAGGTGGGTATCCACAGCAGTGTAGGCGTCCCGCACATATGCCTGTCCCACTTGCTGCCCCTCAGTGTCGATGGCGCAACTCGTCACAAAGCCTGCAACCTTCCCCTTGCCATCGACCACAGGATCGCCCTGCTGCGGCATAGGACCTTTCTCCGGTACACCAAAACGGATCACCCTACCCTCACGCCGCGCGTCACGAGCGATAAACGCCTCTCGGCCCACGAAGAATGGCTTGCGGATTTTCACGTATAGGCCAAAGCCAGCCTCGGCCATTGTCAGGTTGAGCGGCCCAGCCATCTCATGCCCATACAGAGGCAAACCAGCTTCCAGGCGCAGGCTATCGCGAGCCGCCAGACCGCACGGTTTCAGCCCAAAGGGTTCGCCGGTCGCCAGCAGCGCTTGCCAGAACTCCACCAGCCAGTCCGGATGGACGAACAACTCGTAGGCTATGCGCTCGCCGGTATAGCCGGTGCGACTCACGATAATGTCGAAATCCCCTAGGGTGACGCGGGTAATGCCAGCCCAAGGCAAACGCCTGACACGGTCCACATCCTGCGCCGAGCCACCCAACGCGAGCAGGATGTCGCGCGACCGAGGGCCTTGCAACGCCAGTTCCGCGCGCATAGCCGCGCCAGCGACTTCGTCCCGCAGATCGCGCAACGTAACACCCGCGCCCGTCCATTTCACCCAAGGTCGTTGAGCGTCGATCTGCACCGTGCCGTTGAGCACACTGTTGATCCAGGCCCAGTCCTTGTCATTATTGGAGGCGTTGACGACGAGAAGGTAATGCTTTGTACTAAGCCGGTACACCAGAAGATCGTCGAGTGGTGCGCCATCGACGTCAAAGAAGGACGTGTATTGCGAGCGCCCCACGCCCAGATCGTGAATTTCATTGACCAGCACCAGGTTGAGGAAACGGGCTGCTTCGGGACCGCGCACATCCCAACATCCCATGTGGCTCACGTCGAAAAGCCCCGCCGCCTCACGCACGGCGCGGTGCTCTTCTAGATTGCCCGTGTACCAGACCGGCATGTCCCATCCGCCAAAAGGCACCATCCGCGCGCCCATCGCGCGGTGGACAGCATGCAGGCGTGTCTTGCGCAAGGGCGTCTGCGCCCCCTCCTCCGGTTCCTGCCACACAAAACGTGGCAACGCGTCGCCGGCAGGCTCCTTACGCGACCACGCGCCGATAAAGTACGGCTTGCTAAATGGCCCGTTCTCGGGTGTGATGGCGACTGGCGGGGCGGGTACCTCGCCCAGATCGCGGACAGCGTCGATGGGCAGCAGTCGCCCATAAACATCATCGGTGACGACATAACCATCGACGAGCGCCCGCAACCACGTCATCACGCGCTGGGCCACGTCGGTAGGCACATCCAACCAGTAGACTGTCGCGCTCACACGCGTCAGCACACCGGCAGCCATAATCCGCCCGTCGGCTTCCAACAAAGTGATGGAGCGTGTACTGCCATCTACCATGTCCGTTACATACGACGGGGTTAGGTAATACACGAAAAGGCTGGCCAGCGCGCCTATCAGCTCCAAGCGCTCGTAGACGCCATTGCCACGTAACACATCGTCGAGATAGTAAAAATGGGGATACATACTATCAGAAGTACAGCAACATGAAGGAAAACATTCCGGTGCAGCAGCCTGTTCTGCCAGCGCCGCGACGTCGAGTTTCGCCGCTTCCAACACGTCGAAATCAACGCGCGCGCAGTATTCGACTTTGGTGCGGCGCTGCAGTTTGTATGGCTGCATTCCCTGCAGCAGCCGCGCGATAATCTGTGCGATGCGTTGCATCTCCGGTTCGGCGAAACCGCGCTGTGTGAGCCACGCTGTACCCAGACGCACTCCCGAGGGATACGCGGCAGTTGTGTCACCAGGAATGGTGTTGCGGTTGGCGACGATCCCGGCAATGTCCAGGATACGCGCGGCCGGATCGCCCATCAGCGGCGTGCCGTATGGCCCCACGATAGTCTTGCAGTCGAAGAGCAACAGGTGCGTGTCGGTGCCACCATAGGGAACACGGACGCCCTCTGCCTGCAGCGCCTCAGCCAGAGCAACGGCGTTGCGTACTGTCTGCCATTGTAGCTCACGGTACTTCTCGGTGCGCGCGATCTGCATCGCTGCCGCTATCCCTGCAATGATCTCCATATGCGGCCCGCCCTGGAATCCAGGGAAGACGGCGCGGTCGAATTTGCGGCCCAACGATTGTCTGTGTGTGATGATGACGGCTCCACGCGGCCCGTTAAGTGTCTTGTGTGTGGTAAACGTCACCGCGTCGGCAATACCCACAGGATTGGGATACACTCCACCGATGACCAGCCCGGCGACGTGAGCAATGTCGGCCAGCAGATACGCTCCCACCTCATCGGCAATGGCGCGGAACTTCTCCCAATCGGGTGCCCAGGGATAGGATGTGTAACCGGCGATAATGAGCTTAGGATGCACGTCCAATGCCTGCGCGCGCAACGCATCGTAATCCAAACGCTCGCCGTATGGATCGACACTGTAGCTGACCACTTGATACGTTTTGCCCGACCAGGCAACCTTGCTACCGTGACTCAAATGCCCGCCGACGTGCAGCGCCATAGAGAGAATGGTCTCACCAGGTTCAAGCAGTGCGTACTGAACAGCGGTGTTCGCAGGCGCACCGGACAGCGCCTGTACGTTGACGTAGAGCTTTTCGGCAGGTATGGTGGCAGTGGCAAAGGCATCAGCTACACGGCGGCGCGTGAGCATCTCAAGCACATCCGCGTATTCCACACCTTTGTAATAGCGCGGATCAGCATAGCGCCGGTAATTGCCTAGCACAGCCTCGTAGTCCAAAGTCTCCGCCTGGGTCCACTTGCGGGTGCGTTCCTTGGGATAGCCCTCCGCATAAATGTGTGAGAAAGCCGATCCCAGCGCCTCATGGACAGCCAAAGGCGCAATGGACTCAGATGGCACCATCACCAATTTGCGGGCCTGGCGCTCGGTTTCATAGCCAATCAGGCGAGCAAGCTCAGGGTCTAGCTCAGTCAACGCTTCATAGAACAAGAAATCTCTCATAACGCACTCCTCGAAAATAGTCTGGTGGTCGTTCGTCGAATAGTCCAACGATTAGCTCATTGTACCCCCTAGACTGTAGCAAGCAAGTATGAACCCCTCCTTTACGTGGTCTTTCTACAAAATCGCGCTATACTCAGGGGCAATGCGGTCGAAAATGGCCACAGCAGATGAACAAACGAAGGGCTGTCCGAAGACCCGACCTGTGACTATCCGACTATTTTCAGGAGAACCAACTATGCAAATGCATCCCATGCGATTGATTCTGGCACTGTTATTACTCCCCAGTATGCTACTCACTGATACCCCTGCGCTAACACAGACAACCCGCGAAATGGCTGATGAGATCACACCTTCTCCAGCGGCATTCGCGCCCGGCGAACTGTTGGTGCGCTTCGAAGACAAAGCCGCGAGCCATATCACACAACTTACGCTGGAGAAGTATGCTATGAGTCCCATCCGCTCGCTGTACAACAGCAATGTGCAACTGGTGCGTGTACCGGAAGGGCGCGAACTGGAAATCGCTGCCGCACTCAACGCCGATCCCGGCGTGATTTACGCCGAACCTAACTACGTCTATCACGCCTTCGACCTTATCCCCAACGACGCTTACTACAGCAACCAGTGGGCGCATAGTATCATCCAATCGCCTGGCGCGTGGGGCATCACCACAGGCAGCAGTGACGTCATTATAGCTATCATCGATTCCGGTGTGGATAAGAGTCATCCCGATCTAGCGAGTAAGCTTGTGGCCGGGTATGACTTTGTCGGCGATGATGACGATCCAACCGACAAGCATGGGCATGGTACCCACGTCTCGGGTATTGCGGCCGCTATCACCAATAATGGCATCGGTGTGGCGGGCATGGCATGGAGTGCACAGATTATGCCTGTGCGTGTGCTGGACGACACCGGCAGTGGCTCCAATGCTGATATCACCGACGGTATCACCTGGGCCTACCAAAACGGCGCAGACATCCTCAATCTGAGTCTGGGCGGCATATATTACTCACAGACAATGCAGGATGCCGTCAACGCAGCACACGCGGCAGGCAGCCTAGTCATCGCGGCAATGGGCAACTGCCGTATCAGTTGCACCATCAACGATGTGCAATACACCAACCCCACCCAATATCCTGCCGCCTACAACAACGTGATAGCCGTAGCGGCGACCGATATTGGCGAAAGTTACACCTACTATTCCCAGTATGGTTCGCACTGCGACATCGCCGCGCCCGGCGGGGAAATCTTTACAACTGTCCGTACGGGTGGTATCTACAGCACGATGCCGACCTATGCCGTGTACATGACGATATACAAAGGTTATCTACAAAATTACGACTACCTGCAAGGCACTTCGCAAGCAACGCCTCACGTTTCCGGATTAGCCGCGCTAATCTGGTCGATGGCTCCCACACTCACGAATAACGAAGTGCAAAACCTCATTGAGCAGACAGCGGATGACCTGGGGGCGGTGGGCAAGGATCAGGATTATGGCTGGGGCCGCATCAACGCCTATACGGCACTGTTGAATCTGGTTCCACCGGACCCGCCAGCACTTGCCGCCATCGACAACATCGATGGTGACCACACTTATACGGTCACATGGAGCACCGTCCCAGATGCCGCCAGCTATCTGCTTCAGGAATCCAATACGGAGAGCTTCAGCTCCCCCACGACGCGCTACAGCGGGACATACACACAGACGCACGTCGTCGGGCAGAATGTCGGCGTGTGGTATTACCGCGCCCGCGCCATCAATGCTCTTGGCAACACTAGTGATTGGAGCAACATACAATCTGTCACCGTTCTGCCCGCCGCTCCCGTGATGATAGCTATTGACAATCCAACGAACGCCGACGCCTACACCGTCCAGTGGTCGTCTGTAGCAGGTGCGTATGCCTACGAACTTGTGCAGGATACAACATCCACTTTCATTACCCCTATCACCCGCTACGTCGGCTCATCCACAGCCTACAACGTCACCGGGCAGCCCGACGGGACGTGGTACTATCGCGCACGTGCAACCTATGGGGACTTGATCGGTCCCTGGAGTACACCCGTCTCCACCACCGTTGATCCCTCTCCGCTGGCATCCCCTACCCTCACCGTGCTCAGCGATGACCGCGACGGTGACTACAGCCTGGATTGGACCGATGTAGCCAGCGCAACCGTCTACACATTGGAGGAAAGCATCAGCGCCTACTTCACCAACCCGCTCGTCGTTTACGCTGGAGCGCAGTCTATCTACACCGTTACCGAGCAGAGCGGGGGACAATGGCACTATCGTGTCCGCGCCGCCGGACCTACCGGGCGCAGTCCGTGGAGCGCGGTCCAAACCGTCATCGTCACCAGTTATGTGTATCTGCCGTTGACGCTGAGAGCCTACACGCCACCAATTCTCGATACCCCCATCTCCAACGGGGACTTCGAGAGTGGTCTCAATGGCTGGAGCATGTATTCTGCAAAGGGACGGGTGGTGATCGCCAACTCGTTTGTGGGCGGGGTCACAGCCCACAGCGGGGATTGGGCCGCATGGCTCGGCGGCGATAACGACGAAAGCGCCTATATCCAACGTTCACTTGCAATTCCGGCCAACACCCCCTACCTGAAGTATTGGTATTGGATCGATTCTGGAGATGCTTGCGGCCATGACTTCGGCCAGATCCGCATCAACGATACGGCAATTCAAACTTACGAGCTATGCATCTCGAATAATACAGGCGGATGGGTTCAGGAGAAACTAGACTTAAGTTCCTATACCGGAATGACCGTCACACTCAGCATCACGGCGACGACCGATCACTTAAGCAGCAGCAGCCTTTTCGTGGACGATCTCATATTCGTCGCGACACCATAGCGTTTCAGCCCCATCATCCAGGAGGTATCGATGACACAATACATTGCCGCTATTGACCAGGGCACGACCGGCACGCGCTGTATCCTCTTCGATCACAGCGGAAAGCCCGCCATCTGGTCCTACGAGGAACACGAACAAATCTACCCCCAACCCGGTTGGGTAGAGCACAACCCACTCGAAATCTGGGAAAAGACACAGAAAGTCATTCGCCAGACGTTGACGCAGGGCAACATCCCCAGCGGGGCCATCGCCGCTGTGGGGATCACCAACCAGCGCGAGACCACGCTCGTCTGGGACCGGCGCACGGGCCAGCCGCTCTACAACGCCATCGTCTGGCAAGATACGCGCACCAAAGCCATCTGCGACGCGCTGGCGCTCGAGGGCGGGCAGGATCGCTTCCGTCCCACCACCGGGCTACCGCTGGCGACCTACTTCGCCGGCCCAAAAGTCAAGTGGATGCTGGACAACGTACCCGCCGTGCGCGCCGCTGCTGACAAGGGCGATGCGCTCTTCGGCACCATCGACACGTGGGTGATCTGGTGGCTCACCGGCGGGCCGCACGGCGGCGACCACATCACCGACGTGACCAACGCGAGCCGCACACTGCTGATGGACCTCAAGACACTGGACTGGGATGCAGACATCCTGCGCGCGCTAGGCATTCCGCGCTCAATGCTGCCGGAGATCCGATCTTCGAGTGTGCCCCGCCCGTACGGCTTTACGCGCAAGGATGGCCCCTTCGGCGAGAATCTACCCGTCACCGGCAACCTGGGCGACCAGCAGGCGGCGCTTGTAGGGCAGACGTGCTTCACGCCCGGCGAGGCCAAGAACACCTACGGGACGGGCTGCTTTATGCTGCTCAACACCGGCACGGAGATCGTTCCCTCGAACAGCGGCCTGCTCACTACACTCGGTTACCGCTTCGGCGATGCGCCCGCCGTCTACGCGCTGGAAGGCTCCATCGCCATCACCGGCGCGTTGGTGCAATGGCTGCGCGATAACCTGGGCTTCTTCGACCGCGCCCCGCAGATCGAGGGCATGGCGCGCGAAGTCGACGATGCAGGCGGGATGTACATCGTCCCCGCCTTCTCCGGGCTTTTCGCCCCGTACTGGCGCAGTGACGCACGCGGCGTGATGGTCGGCCTGACGCGCTACATCACCAAAAACCACATCTGCCGCGCCGCGCTGGAGGCCACCGCCTACCAGACCCGCGACGTGCTGGAAGCGATGGAGAAAGACTCCGGCGTCGCGCTCACCTCGCTCAAGGTGTATGGCGGCATGGTCGCCAATGAGCTGCTGATGCAGTTCCAGGCCGACCTTCTCGGCGTCCCCGTTGTGCGCCCCACCGTCACCGAGACGACGGCGCTCGGCGCGGCCTACGCCGCCGGGCTGGCGGTCGGTTTCTGGGAAGACCTCGACGCGCTGCGCCAGAATTGGGGCATCGACAAAACCTACGAGCCGGGGATGGCAGCGGAAAAACGCGCGACGCTCTACGCAGGCTGGCAGAAGGCCGTGCAGCGGACGCTAGATTGGGTAGGAGAAGAATAACTTATGCACAAACATGACATCATTATCATCGGCGCGGGCATTGTGGGATCGATGGTCGCCCGCACGCTCGCGCGCTACGATCTCGACATCCTGTGGATCGAGAAAGAAACCGACATCTGCACGGGGGCGACGGCGGCGAACTCCGCCATCGTCCACGGCGGCTACGACGCGATGCCCGGTTCGCTCAAGGCAGAGACGAACATCGCCGGTAACGCGATGTGGGACCAGCTTGCCGCCGAATTGCAGTTCCCCTTCGCACGGAGGGGCACCTACGTCGTCGCCATCGGCCCTGAGGAGCTGGCGGCGCTGGATGAGCTGAAGCGGCGCGGCGATGCCGGTGGCGTCCCTACGGAGATCATTTCCAGCGAAGCCATGCGCGAGCGCGAGCCGTCGATCAACCCCGACGTGAGCGGCGCACTGTACTGTCCCACGGGCGGCATCTGCGATCCCTGGGCCGCGACCATCGCCGCCGCCGAAAACGCCGTGATGAACGGCGTCGAACTCCGC
>JAFGSL010000039.1 GCA_016934645.1 Anaerolineae bacterium | reverse complement strand
GCCGCGCGCGAGCTACAAACGCTTCCGCAGCAAGAAGTTGGGACGAACCTGCTGGTGAATCCTGGATTCGAAGGGATTGGCCGGCCTATGGATAACGGCTCGGCCAATCCTGGCAACTGGACGCGCGACACCTTCAGCGGGGCGCAGTATTCTGAAATTTTTACGCCTGAAGGGTGGGTTACCTGGTGGCAGGAAGGCGAATACGGACGCCCGGAGTGTCACGTTATTCCTAAGGAATATCCATTCTTGAACCCGATGCGTAGTTACAGCGGGTACTATTCTGCGAAGTGTTTTACGTATAATAGAAAGCAAAACGCCGGTCATTTCCAGGTGGTACGCAATATCGCGCCCGGAACTGTGGTTGAAGCATCTTTTTACGCTCACGCCTGGTCATGTGCTGAAGATGGCACGACCGCTACATCCTGTGGTGATCCGTATTCCTTCTACTTCCGGGTTGGCATCGACCCCAACGGCGGCACGGACCCCTATAGCCCTAACATCGTCTGGAGTTCGCCCTACTATCACTACGACAAATTTGGGCTGGTGGGACCGGTGCAAGCTACCGTCGGGGGGAACGGTGCAGTAACCTTCTTCACAAACCACTTCGGGAAGTGGCCTAACACGCATAACGACGCGTATACGGATCACACGGTCTTGCAGGTGGTTTCACAAGGCACACCGGCCACGCCAACCCCCGAACCACCGCCGCCGACCTCGGAGACCCCAGCGACTCCTGTCCCTGTTGTCCCGCAGAATACGCCTACTCCACGCGGTGACGGTGCAGTAGTGCATATCGTCGTTGCCGGCGACACGATGTTCGGTCTGGCAATTCAATACGGCGTGGACCTGGACGAGTTGCGCCGCCTCAACGCGGGTAACGTTATCAACGACTTCCTCTCCATCGGCCAGGAAGTGGTTATCTCCGGGACGCCGCTGGCTGCGCCCATTGCCA
Organism: Anaerolineae bacterium; assembly: GCA_016934645.1. The sequence continues at coordinate 4,267 of JAFGSL010000039.1, read as the reverse complement.
CGCCTGAGGCCCAACCTGAGACGCCCACCGAACCGGCTGAACCGGCGCCCACGGAGCCGGCGGCCCCTGACACAACCGGCGGTCTACCGGCTGCGCCCACCGGCGACACGGCTTCACTATGTGTGCTGGCTTATTATGACGCTAACAACGATATGTTCCGGCAGGCCGAGGCCGGCGAGATGGCGCTGCCGAATGCTGAAATCACCCTCGTAGGCATGTCCGGGCCGGCAGGGACGTACAGAACCGATGGGATCAGCGAGCCATACTGCTTCCAGAATCTCGAGCCGGGGAATTATATCCTGCGTCACACCCCGCCTCCCGGCTATAACCTTACCGATACCGGCCAGTGGAATATCCCGTTGACTGCCGGGCAAGTCTCTTCGCTCAACTTGGGCTACGTGCGTGACGAGACTGCCGCTGTGGAGACCGGGACCGAGCCGGCGAGTCCGGAGACGACCGCAACAGCCGAGACGACCAATGACGCCGAGCAACCTACCGGCATTACCAGGGTCCTCAACACGGTCTTGCGGATCACCGGTATCATCGTCCTGGTTCTGGCTATCGCCGTAGGAACGCTCTTCTTCCTGTCGCGCCGGGCGATGTAGTCACCTCTCAGCTAACAAAATGAACAGGCCATCGAAATTTCGATGGCCTGTTTGCGTACAATTCACGCGGAATACTGGCTACAAGTCACTACCATTCATCCTCATCCTCATCGTCGTCGTCGTCATCCCATTCCAAATCGTCTTCATCTTCTTCTAGCTCATCCAGAGCATTGTCGTCATCCTCAAAATCGTAAACCGCCTCGAGTTCCAGGGGATTGACATCCACGACTTCGAGTTCAATACCACACGCTTCGCAGAAAATACGATCCCACCGTTCTAGGTCGGACGGGATGACTAATTTGCCGTTACACTCGGGACATCGCGCCATTTTCTCACTCCTGTAAAGACTAAAACTCTATCCGAAAACCGTTCTTGCGAGCGTTTTTGGCGAATCGATGGGAATTTCCGGATAGGTAATCATACGAACAATTTCAACTTAGACTATAACGAAAATTCGGATAATGTCAATATTTTGACTTTTCTTATGACCGTGCTAAGATTGGTCATAAGCAACTTAAAATGCATTTATGTGATGATCATCATTGCTCTTTATGGAGAAATTATTCATGGAGATAACCCTTATACTTCGCATTATCGGCGTCATTATTTTTGGTTCGGCAGGAGCAGCCTTAGGCATTCAGATCGTTGAAATTCCTTCAATCCCTCAAGCGATCCACATTTACGTCACCATTGCCGGTGGCATCATCGGTGCGCTTTTCGGGTTTATCTTTATGCCCAGGCTGACACTGAAGCCTTTCACCCGGCTGCGTCGCGCTATCCAACAGCTCCCGGCGCACGTCATTTTTTCGGCGGTGGTGGGCCTCTTTCTGGGGCTGGCTTTGGGCGCTATCGCGGCCTACCCTTTGTCGCTGCTGCCACGTCCTCTGGGACAGTTCCTGCCCTTCATCGTTGCGGCTGCCTTTGGCTACATCGGCTTGACGATTACTACAATGCGCCCTGACATGCTGCAAGGTCTGCGTGGACGCATTTTTCACAGCGAGACCTCGACCGTCGCCGCCAGTGAAACGGCAGAGCACTGTAAACCTGTGGTGTTGCTGGATACCAGCGTCATCATCGATGGTCGGATTGCCGATATTTGTCGCACCGGTTTTATCCAGGGCGAATTGATCGTCCCCCTGTTTGTGTTGAACGAGTTACAACATGTGGCCGATTCTGCCGATACGCTGCGCCGTAACCGTGGGCGGCGGGGACTCGAAATTCTGCGGCAACTGCAAGATGAATCCCCCGTTCCGGTGCGTCTCACCGACGCCGACGCGCCGAGCGTGCGCGAAGTAGACGACAAACTCATCGTCCTGGCGAAGGAGATGGGCGGCTCCATCCTCACCAACGACTACAATCTCAACCGGGTAGCCGAATTGCAGGCCGTGACCGTGCTTAACGTCAATGAGCTGGCGAACGCCGTCAAAACCGTCTTGCTCCCAGGGGAAAGTTTTACCATTCACGTTCTCCAGGCCGGCAAAGAGCAGAACCAGGGGGTGGGGTATCTCGACGATGGCACCATGGTTGTGGTCGAGGAGGGTGCACGTTTCATCGGCGAAACCATCGACGTAACCGTGAGCAAAATCTTACAAACGGCAGCCGGGCGGATGATCTTTGCCCGGCCCGACAACTGCGAATAGCCAGGGAGTTGCTGAGTATGCCCCTCAAAGTTTACAATTACCTCAACCGTGAACTGCAACGCTTCAAGTCGCTGCGCCCAGAACACGTCAGCCTGTATGCCTGCGGGCCGACGGTCTACGACCATGCCCATCTCGGACATGCCAAGACGTATGTCGCCATGGACGTCATTGTGCGTTATCTGCGTTATCTCGGCTACAACGTCCGCTACGTGCGCAACCTCACTGATGTGGGTCACTTGCTGGATACCGGCGAGGATCGCATCAGCCGGGGCGCTCGACGTGACCGCGTCGAGCCAATGGAGATGGTGGAGACCTACATCAACAGCTTCAACGATGATATGGATGTGCTGGGCGTCGTCCGTCCCAACATAACTCCGCGCGCCACGTGTCACGTCCTTGAGATCATCGCCTGGGTTGAAGATTTGCTTAGCCGGGGTTACGCTTATGAGGTGGACGGCAACGTCTACTTCTCCGTCGAACAGTTTCCGGAATACGGCAAGCTCTCCCAACGTCAGGTTGACGAGCAGCAGGCCGGGGCGCGCGTCGAAGTGCGAGCCGAAAAGCGCCATCCTGCCGATTTTGCGCTCTGGAAACGCGCCGATCCTGAACATTTGATGCGTTGGCCCAGCCCGTGGGGCGAAGGTTATCCCGGCTGGCACATCGAGTGCTCGGTGATGGCGACCAAATACCTGGGAGAAACCTTCGATATCCATGGTGGGGGCCTGGAAAACATCTTCCCCCACAACGAGTGCGAAATCGCGCAGGCCGAAGCCCGCAATGCCGCGCCTTTCGCCAATTACTGGTTGCTCGTTGGCTCCCTCACGGTCAACGGCGTGAAGATGAGCAAAAGCCTGGGCAATTTTCTCACGATCAAGGATGCCCTTAGCCTGTACTCTGCTGAGGCGATCCGCTACTTCATCCTCAGCAGCCACTACCGGGGGCCAATCGACTTTAGCCGGGACGCACTCCAGGCGGCGCAGCGCGGCATCGGACGGCTGCATAACACGGTGCGCAAGCTCCGCTACGCGATGAAAGACGCCGCTTCGGCGGCGGGGACGGCGGTGCTGGCTCAGGTCGGCGGCCTGGATGATTACCGCGAGGATTTCCAGGCGGCGATGGATGATGACTTCAACACCCCGCAGGCGCTGGCGACGCTGTTCGAGTTTGTCAAGGAGGTCAACCGTTGCCTGGACGAGAATCCGCGCCAGGCAATGGGAACGCTGGCCGCAATGGATCGTATCTTTCGCGACTTGGGCGGAAAAGTTCTCGGCATCGTGCCCGACAATCTCGAAGAACGCGAGGGTGGGCCGGCCGTCGCCGGCTTGGTGGAGTTCCTGCTGGAATTGCGCCGAGAAGCCCGTGAGGCGCGGGAGTGGGGCCGGGCAGACGCCATTCGCAGCCGCCTGACCGATCTGGGGATCCTCATCGAAGACGGCCCCGACGATACGACGTGGCGGCTGGCCTGACGAGGTAACGCGCGTGCGCGAGTGGCTTTTCGGGCGGCAGGCGGTTCACGAATCGTTACGCGCCGAACGCCGGCAGCCTGCGCGCCTGCTTTTGCTCGAAGGCGCCGCCCGCGCGCCGGTCATCGACGAGATTACCGCAGCGGCGCAGCAACGACACATCCCCATCGAGAGATGCTCGCGCCAGATCCTCGGCCGCGTCCTCGGCCACGACGACCACCAGGGTATAGCCCTCGAAACCTCCGGTTATCCCTATGCTGACATCCACGCGATGCTGGACCTGGCCCATACGCGCCAGGAACCCGCGCTGCTCTTGCTGCTCGATTTGATTCAAGATATTCACAACCTGGGCAGCCTGCTGCGTACCGCCGAGGCCGTGGGTGTGCACGGCGTCGTCATTCAGGAGCGCCGCGCGGCCGGCATCACCCCTGCTACCGTCAACACGTCATCGGGGGCGGTGGAACATCTCCGTGTGGCGCAAGTGACCAACCTGGTGAAAGAAATCGAACGACTCAAGGCGCGCGAAGCTTCGCGCCCCGCCGTATGGATTGCCGGGTTG
>JAFGSL010000298.1 GCA_016934645.1 Anaerolineae bacterium | reverse complement strand
TCCAAACTCGCCCGCCACGCACTTTTCTCCCCCGTGCGCCACATCCGCAGCAAATAGGAGAAGTACGCCACAGGTTGCTCTTCCATAAGATCACCGGCTTCAAACGTTATGTTTTTCAGCATAGCATATCGCTATCATGAAAATATCATGAGAACGTCATATAATGCTCAGAAACACTTGTTTTAACTGCCGGCTACCCTATAATTGTGATGAGTGTTTCCTAGCGCAATATAGGAGGTTCACCATAGCGCGATTAGCCATTCTGTCATTGGGTGCACTGCACATTACCCTGGACGACGCCCCACTCACCGGCTTTGACTCCGATAAGGCGCGAGGTCTGCTGGTCTACCTCGCTATGGAGTCGGATCGCGAGCACCCTCGGGAGAGCCTGGCGGGGTTGCTGTGGCCGGAATTCCCGGAACAACGCGCGCGCCACACGCTCAGTCAGGTACTTTACAACGTGCGTCAGGTCATCGGCGATCGCGCCAAGAACCACGAATCGCCGTTCTTGCACGTAACCTCGCAAACCCTCCGATTCAATCGCGCCAGTCATCACTGGCTGGATGTAGCTCGTTTTGTCGCGCCTTTGCCGATTTCCACCCTTGCCTTGTCTAACCTTGAAGCCAGTGCCGCCCTGTACCGGGGACATTTCCTGGAGGGGTTCTCTCTGGGAGATAGTCCTGCCTTTGAGGAATGGGTTCTCATGCAGCGCGAACGGCTGCAACGTGCGGCGCTGGAAATCTTCAGCCAGTTGGCAGCAGGTCATGCTCAACAACGTCACTATGACAGAGCCTTGTTTTACGCCTGGCAGCAATTGGATCTGGATCCGTGGCGTGAGGATGCCCACCGCCAGGTGATGCGTTTGTTGGCCCTGAGCGGTCGGCGCACTGCTGCGCTGGCTCACTATGATGCTTGCCGTCACAAGCTGTTGGACGAGGTGGGTGTAGAACCGGAGGCGGAAACCACCGAACTGTATGTCGCTGTTAAAGCGGGTGACTTCGAGTCTCCATCCCCGCGCGCTCCGATACCTCATCATAACTTGCCGGCGCAACTCACACCGCTGGTCGGGCGGGAGACAGAATTGGCAAGTCTGCGCATGCGCCTGCGAGACCCGGCCTGCCGTCTGCTCACACTGGTCGGACCGGGCGGTATCGGCAAGACCCGGTTGGCGCTGGAGGCCGTCGCGCCTCTGGTTTCCGACTTCGACCACGGCGTGTTTTTCGTTGATTTGACCCCCTTGCAGTCCGCGGACGCCATTATCCCCACGGTAGCGCGCATCTTGAATTTCACCTTCTCTGACAAAGGTGGATCACAGGAGCAACAACTGCTGGCCTATCTCAAAAACAAGGCACTGCTTCTTGTCCTGGACAACGTGGAACACTTGCTGTACCCTGTCAATGGGAGGGAGATTGCAACGGAGTGTGGAATGGAATCCGCGGCGACGGTAGAGGTGATGGTGCGTCTCCTTGAGAGCGCGCCCGATGTCAAAATTGTGGCAACGTCGCGGACCCCGCTCAACGTTTTGGGGGAGCACCGTTTTCCGGTAGGCGCATTGGCTTATCCGCAACAAACGACGGCGGAACTCGCGGCTGTACAAGACCTGGCTGCCGTCCGGCTCTTCGTCCAGAGCGCGCGACAGTCGCGCCCCGACTTTGCCCTCGCGGCACACAACGCGCAAGCCGTCAGTGACATTTGCCGCTATGTGCAGGGTGTCCCGTTGGCCATTCTCTTGACCGCGGCGTGGAGCGCTACGCTCTCCACTGCCGATATCGCGGCGCTGCTTACCGGTGACGCCGCCGATGGCCCGGGACGCGGCCTTGATTTTCTGGAAATGAATTGCCGAAATGTGCCGTCCCGCCACCACAGCCTGCGCGCGGTCTTCGAACACTCGTGGCGTTTGCTTGGGGCGCGCGAACAAAATGTGTTTCGTGTACTTTCTGTCTTTCGCGGTGGTTTTACACTGGCGGCGGTACAGGCTGTTGCGGACGCGACACCGCAAGCGTTGCGTGTTCTGGTCAACGCCTCCTTCCTCTACCGCGAACCTTCGGGCCGCTACACGATACAGGGACTCTTGCGTCAATATGCCGCTGAAAAGCTCGCAGACGACCCTGTGCTGGCTCAGAAAGCGCACGACCGCCATTGCGCCCACTATATTGCGGCTCTGCAACCTTGGGCTGAGGATGCCAAAGGCCCCCGGCAGCAGGATGTCTTGCTCGAAATGGACGTCGAGATCGGCAACGCGCGCGCAGCCTGGGATTGGGCCGTGATTCATCAACAGACGGAACGCATGATCCAGGGGATGGAAGGTCTGCGTCATTTCTATGATCGGCGTGCACGATATCCTGAAATGGAGACCGCCTGTCGTTCCGCTGTAGAACATCTGCACGCATTGGAAAAGCTCACTACAGCGGAACTATCCCTTACCGGTGAAGAATTGCGTTTATTGGTAAGGGTGTTAACGTGGCATAGCACTTACCTGAAGGTGGAATCTGCCAGACTATTACTTGAGAAGGTATTAGCTCTGCTTGATCGTACGCCTCTCGGAGACACGCGATTTGAAAGGGCCGCCATTGCGGTGCGCATGGGACAATTGCACAAGTTTAGCGATCCCAGCACACGACAGTATTATGAGCAGGGTTTGGAATTGTATCGAGAATTAGGTGAACGTTGGCACGTCGCCTATACACTGCGGCTGCTAGGTTGGCGGGCATGGCATACAGCGCACTACGCTGAAGCCAAACAACGCTTCAATGACATGCTTTCCACCAGTCAGGCGTTAGGCGATTTGTGGGGTATTGCCAAGGCGCTTATGGGACTGAGTGGTGTTGCATTCTATATGGGACAATCCGCTGAAAGTATCTGCCTATCGCAAGAAAGTTTGGAGATTCGCCGGAAAATTGGCAGTCAGTACGATATTGCAACGGGACTCTACAGTCTCGGCAACAAATACATAGGTGTCGGCGATTACCCCGAAGCCTATACCGTGATGCAAGAAAGTATTGCCATCTACAACGATTTGGGAATGTACGACAGTTTGGTTTTCGTTGTCATTGCTTTGGTAGAGATACACTTGGGGCGTTATGCACACGCACGCGTGCGGCTACACAGAGAATTGCTCCGTGCGCGAGGTGAAAACTTGCGCTTAGTAACCGGATTCGGTCTATATGCACTTGGATGGGCGACGGTAGCGACTTTAGACTATGACGAAGCCTACGAAGCCTTGCACGAAAGTATCGCAATCTATCGAGAGATTGAGGAACACGGAGAACTAGGGCAGGCATTGAGCCTTCTAGGATATACGTTGCTTAAGCAAGGGCAGCCAGACCAGGCCCGAAACAGCTTTGTCGACGCTTTGCACATCATCGTTGCGATAAGGAGTTGGGTAGCTGCGCTTGTAGCTCTGCCCGGCATCGCCTTGTTGTACCTTGAGAATGGTCAGCTCGTGCAAGCGATTGAATTCTATGCATTAGCCTCGCGTTATCCCTTGATTGCCAACTCCCGCTGGGTCGCGGATATCGTCGACCGGCCCATCGAGGACACTGCTGCGTCTCTGCCCCCAGAAGTCATCGCGGCCGCGCAAGCACGCGGGCGTGCACGGGATGTGCAGGCAACCGTCGCAGAACTGCTGGCGCTGCTACAGACCGCATAATCTGCTACAGTGCAGCCCGCCGGAGTACGGCACTCCGGCGGGCGTTGTGTGTGTTGCCTCTTTATGTCAGGCAGTCTGCCATATTATCTGGTGCGTCCACGTCTGGTTACGGGCAATAACGGTCAGGCATAAACCTCAAT
>JAFGSL010000297.1 GCA_016934645.1 Anaerolineae bacterium | reverse complement strand
GATCTGGTAGGTCAGGAACACAGTGAGCGCGCCCAACAGCACGTTGACCCAACGCGGGATCATCGCCGCCAGGAATCCTTCGCGGAAGGGCAAGCGTTCGGCCTCACCGTGCCAGTATTGCAGTTTGTTGTCCACGCCCACTTCCCAGTTGCGGTAGCCCCAGAAGGGATTGAGAGGATGGTCATACGTGCTGGTGTGGGGCGAAGGCGTCCACGCGCTCGCCAACGCTGCAAGCGCATAATAGAGGGGCGGATGGTGGCTTTGCGAGCGAATTTCTTCTTGGCCCTGGATGGGCAAGGTATGCTCGGTGATCAGTTTGCGGACGTAGCGGTAGTGACGGATTTCATCCGGGGCTTCGAAGAGCGGATTGACGAGGCTTACCGTCGCCGTCAACACCACAAAAATGAGCAGCAGATACACGAATATACGATCAGGCTTCATCGCTTGCTTCTCGTCGCCACAACCCGGTGAGGCCCTCCACCAGGTAAATCGCCAGACCGATCAAGCCGACAGCCAACGTCACCGCGTACACCGACAGCGTCATCCCGGCGGCGATGGCGTCGGGCGCGCCGACGGAGCCAAAAAGCGGCTGCGCCACCCAATCGCGTGCGCCCAGGCCACCCACAGAGATGGGAACGAGCAGCGTCAGCGAGAGCAGCGGCACAAAGACAAAGTAGAAACCGAGTGATACATCGATACCCACGGCAAGGCCACACAGCCAGTAAACGGCGATATTGACCAGGTTGAACACTGTGGAAAGCGCCAACGCCTGCCAGATTGCCCGCGCGCCGGAGCCGGAGACGGCGGCGTAGATGTCCGCCAGCTTGCTCTGTCCGGCGAGCGAGAGCGCCTGCGGCAATCGCGCCTGCAGCAGGCGGGCGGTGATGCGCCGCAGCAGTCGCCCTTCCAACAGCAGCGCGCCGCCGAGCAGGCCCCCCACCGCGACGATAACAAACATCCACACCAGCCAGGGCGCTAATCCGTGCGTGAACGGCAGCACGACCAATCCCAACGCCATCAGCGAGAGGATGCCCGTGAGACGGTCGACGATGACGGTTCCCACCGCGGCGGACTGGCGGTTCTGCTGCGCCAGTTCGACGACGCGCACCACGTCACCGCCGAAACCGGAAGGGAGCACAGTGTTAAAAAAGTTACCGACGAGGTAGAGCTTGAGCAGCAGTTTCAGAGGCGGAGTCACGCCCAGGCCATAAAGCAGCGCCCGCCAGCGAAAGGCGCGGATCACGATCCCCAGGAGAAAAAGCAAACACGCCGACCCCAGATAACCAGGATCGGCGTCCCTTAGCACTTCAACGACATCTGCGCCGCCAACTTCACGGAGCAGCAACACCAACGCCGTCACACTCAGGGCGACACGGAACAGATTCGCCCAGAGACAACGAGACCTCACTTTTGCGCCTCTGGGCACATCGGGTCGTAACGGAAGTAATCGACCCGCAAATCCACCGGAGTGACCTCCCAACTGCCGCCTATCAAACCGATGCGCTCACGCGGAAAGGCAATGCCCCTGGTATCCATTAAAATTCCGTTGGCATAGGAGTCTACCGACGAACCTCGCACGACCACCTTGATCGTGTTATAAGCAGGGGCACTATTTATGGCAGGATCCCAATAACCGTCGCCATACCACGGGAGCAAGTAATTCTTCTTGTTCGTGTCACACGCGTTTTGGTACACGCAATGGCGGAAACTGTTATTGCCAGGGAATAGGTAATTCTGGTAGTAAATGACGGCCCGATCATGATTGTCAGTGATATTAAAAACAAAGAGCTGATTGAAGTCCGCGTTTGCGCCAAAGACAATCCCCCAACGCGCTGCCCAACGGTCTTCGGTGAACGCGGCGCGAGCCTCGATACAATACCTATCCGGCAACGGATAGGCGTCCGGCGGCAATGGCGCTTCGACCGCGGGCCACACCCAGAAGGTATCCACCTCGCCCCATGGAGGCGTACCCCGATGGAGTGGCACGTAAATCTGGTAGTGGCCATCGACATAATTCAGATTGGCGACAACCTCCCAGCCGATATGGTTGACATCCCAGAAATTATACCGCTCCGCATCGCCCGTGCGCCACCCACTGGAGGGCTCAGAAAAATCATCGAAGAACACACGGCTCACCTGAACGGCGGGGAGAGTAGCCCAGATACCATTGCCATACGCATTTTTGCCGCGCACACGGTAGTAATACGTACCGGTAAGTTTGTCCGTAAAACTATAAGACTTTTGAGTAGTGAGATACACTGCCGGATCGCTAAAGGCTGCATCCAACGATTCCTGCAACTCATAACTGGTCGGCGCTGTCACGTCAGGATAACCAACATAATCCCAGCTAATCGTATAGTCCCCTCGTATATCAGGCTGAGTCACGTCGAGATTGGTTGGCGGATAAGGTATCGGCGGCCAGCGGCGCGCGATAAGTGGCAGATATACATAAGAAAGCCTGACGATGTCCAGCGTAACGGTCCGCGAGATGATGCGCTCACCATCATCGACCCAGACGGTGTTGGTGATGTCCTGATCCAGCAACATCGTAGAGCTGATCATCGCCCGGAACGTGAGCGTCAGACCGGTCTGCGCGGTGATTGGCGCGACGTAGGTGATGACATTCTGCTGCGCATCGCACACGGGGGCTGCCGTTGCCGGATCGACGTGTTCGCTCCCGCAGGCGATCGCTAACAGCGGTACCAGTTGATCCGTAACGGTGATGACGAAAGTAGAGGTATTAGGATTGCGCACCGTGATGACGAAGGTAACTGGATCACCTGCGTATAGCCTGGCTGGCACATAGCTTTTAGAAACATCCAACGGCTTTGGCAAAGTAACCGTGTCACTTGGAAAAAGTACAGCGACTTTAGAACCCTCCTCTGTCCCTATCGGCGCCAAAGCTAGAGGCTGCACTGGCGTTTGCCCATACACCGGCTGTGAGTGCGCACGCAGAATCCCAAATACACCTAAACCTAACACTATACTGGCAACGAGAACCGACCCTATCAAAAGCCATGACCGTCTAAGCATAACCATCTGTATTATTTCCCCTTTCCGAGAGTTTTCAGAATCGATCTGAGGGAACAATCATCATACGATGACCGTTCCCTCAGATTGTTCATACCTATTTATCGGTTACACGGAAGTTATCGAAGCGTGATTGCACCGGTGTAATGTCCCAGGAACCTGTGATCAATCCAACATACGGCTCGCCCGGCAGGCCACTTTTGAACGTGTAGCTGCCGATATAGGTGCCATTGAAGAAGACGTTGAATTGGGTATTACGCACTTCAACCCTAACCGTGACATCCTTATCATATCCTGCCTTTAGACCAGGGCAAGGAGGATCGTTCCATCCACCCCAGTTACGATATACAAACTCATCATTGGTACCACGCCCCAAATAAGCAACCGGAACATAAGGATTGTGTCCACCATCGGTGGGGTAATTGGTATAACCGCTGATCGCACACCGCCCCTCGAAGTTCCACTCCACGGTATGGAAAGTCTGAAGGTATCCCGTTCCTCCGTCCGTACGCGTCGCCAGAAAAACCAGCCCCGCCTTACCCTGTGCGGGCGAGTAGCCTCCTTCGTCCACCGCTTTGACGAAACGATGCAGTACTTCCACATCGTAGGTACGATCATAGTGCTTGTACGGAGCGGGCAGCAAGCCCATACGCTTGTTGTTCAAGCCATATTGATTCCAGAGTATTTTCATGCGATAGTAGCCATTGTCATAGTTCGCATCCAACACACCCCTACCGTCTATTGAGAAGACTTGCCTCGGCCATCCGGTAGCAGGATTGGAGAAATCATCGGTGAAGCCTCTCGAACTGACGACGATAGTCTGCACGTTGCTCCACCCACCGGTGCCATAAGCATTGTGGCCGCGCACGCGGTAGTAGTAGGTACCCACAGCTTTGTTCGCATATGAACGGGAAAGGGTTGTGGACGGGAAGCTCTCTTCTATCGGGTTGGTGAAGTTGGCGTTCGTCGCTTCCTGGAACGTGTAGGAGGTCGGCTTATAGAGATCGGTGTCAGGGACGTAGACCCAGCCTAGCTGGTAGGTGCCATAACCGTCATTGCTGTTGATGTTGAGCGTCGGCGCATACGGCAACGGCGGATAGCGCCGCATCACCATCGGCAGGTAAACGTAGCGGGTGCCGTTGCGGATCGTGACACGGATCATATCGATCTCGCCGTAATTGCCTCCCACATCCTGTGAACGTGCCTCAATGGTGTAGATCGCATCATCCTCTTGCGGCAAGGGCCAGGTATAGCTCCAGTCCCAATAGCCATCGGCGTTCTGGGTTACCGCCGTAGCTTGCCATGTTCCACCGTTGATGCGAACATAGACGGCGGGCACTGCTGCACTCGCAGTCCACAAGGCAGATAACTCGAAATCTTGGGACAACGACTGCCCCATCATGGCCGTCGTCACGACAACCGAGCGGATATCACTCCAACGACTGCTGCCTACAAGGTTAATTGCACGCAAGCGATAGTAGTATGTACCAGGAGTTTTTCCGGTGACGTATTGATTTGTGAGGTTGGTGGTAGGGTTGTAGTCAACTAGATTTTTGTTAAAGTATGGGCTGGTCGATTCTTGCAAATGATAGGCCAGCGCGTCAGCGCCGTCAGTCCAACTGACAAAGTAAGCGCCTGAAGATGGGTCACTGATAGAAGCAATCACCGGTGTCGCCGGGAAACCTGGGTCATTGCCGCTGTCCCAAGCATAACCGCTAATGACAACGTTAGTCCCCGGGCTTGCAGTGAACAACGTCCCGCTTATGGGTTGGCGAATCTGTACGACGGGAGCATCCGTCACCGTGATGGACACTGAACGCGTGAAGGAGACGCCAGCTTCAGTAATGGTCGCCGTGTTAGTAATCACATCATCGGGTGATACTGTAGTCGCGACTATAGCTTGGAACGACAACGTCACCGTATTGCCAGCCGCAATAGGATCAACCGAAAACTGCACACGGCCTCCAGAATATCCGGCCAGCCCACCACCACCTATTACCGCTGCACTACCGGGAACATAGCTTAACCGCGGCTCCAGAGGATCGACGACAACGATAGAGCTCGTTGTACTCAGGGTATCGTTATTCAAAACGATGGAATAGGCTACCGTTCCGCCGGCTCCCACCTTACGCGGGGTCGCATCCTTATAGGATGTATTGAGCAGCAACGTGCCTTGCGCGCTTGCACTGCCGGGAACACTCACCAACCAGACCAATCCCATCAGAATGGCCCCCACAAGCGTCAACAGAACAAACACGTGCCTCTTCTTTGCATACCACTGATTCATGTTAAACTCCTTTCGATTTGTCTTTGCTCTTATAGCAAGGAAACCGCCGTGCGAGAACATCTCGACACGGCTCAGTGCGCCACAGACGGAAAGCACAGCATCATATATACCATAGGTACCGCAATCCGCAACCCTCTAATGATGACCCATATTTCACCGTAGAGCACGCT
>JAFGSL010000296.1 GCA_016934645.1 Anaerolineae bacterium | reverse complement strand
TTCGCCGGCGGCCTGCAACTGGCCGAGCCAACTGCGCCACGCCTCGAAAAGCTGCGCCAGGTCGCGGCGCTGCTTGACCGGCGCGAGGATGTAACCGTCCGCGCTCCATAGCGCGTCCCACCACAGCCCGGCGACGCCTTCCGGCGCTTTGCGGCGCTTGTCAAGATGTGCTACGCCCCACTCGCGCGCGGCGCGGTCGATCAGCGTCCTGATGAAGTCATCGAGCAGCACGTGCGGGGCGCGCGCCTGTTCTGGATCGGGCGTTCCCTTGGGATCGAAGACGGCGCGGCAGACCGGTGGCATGGTTTCGGCCAGCGTTTTCAGCCGCGCGCGGTCGTTGGGATCGTCGAGCACCGTCAGCCAGACGGCGCGGTAGCGGCCCTCGTTTTCTTCCAGGCCGGGGAGATAGCGCTGGCGGGCCAGCATTTCCAATCCCAGTTTGGCGACGCGGCTCCAGTAGCGCAGATCGTCGCCCCAGCGGCGGTCGCGGTCACGCGCGGGCAACGCAACGAGCACGCCAAGCGCGTCGAGTATGTCCAGCGCCAGACCGGGGACTTTCCACGGGGTCAATGACGGCACGCTGTCATTCGGCGCATTGCTGCCATTCGGTGCGCCGTCATCCGGTGCGTCTTCAGCGTCTGTTGTGGGAAGCAACCAGGGCGGAAGGAGGGGAGAATCGGCGTTGGAAGGCAGCAACAGCGCGCGGGTCGTATCGGGAGCGTCGGACACCCACGTCGCGAGCATTGTGCGAAGGATGTCCGGCGCGGCGGCGCAAGGATGCGCCCGCACCGCCGCGCGCCGGCCCCGTGGTTTTGCGGCATCCGGCGCGGGTGCAATCTCACCCCAAACGAAGAATGTTTGTCCGTCCCATGTGCCGTGCATAACGATGGGGCGGAGGGGAATGCTATCTTCGTTGTTTACAGGATTTTCCATACCGATGCAACTTTCAGCTATCCTTGAGTGTAGGATTCACCACTCTGCCAAGAAACAAGATGCTTCTCGTGCTGTTTTCACGAATCAGAAAGACAAACGGATGGTCGGCGCGAAAGATGGGAGGAGAGGAAGGTAGTCCTCTGGCACCCATAATGACTGCTGTTGCAGCGGCTGCCTCAGTGCCTTCCTCGTTCACATCGACGAAGGCTTTGTGCAAGACGGCGGCGATATACAACCAGTTCTCATTCCCGTCCATACCGGAGAAATTGGCTTTCAATTCATCAAATGCATCCACCATTCCCATTAAAGCCAAAGTATGATTTAACTTAACGCCCTGACTTATTTTGAACCTCGGTAGGAAGACATGAACTTCTTTCTCCCAGAGGCGGTTGGTCCATAGTTCCAAATTCGGAGCGCTCAGGGCCGTCTCGAGTTCTGCCAGGCCGTCAACCTCCTTGGGCAACAAGACGATCATCGATAGGTCACTTCCAACGTAGGGGAGTTCGAGAATTTGCAGGCGATCAGTTTCCCCATACCCGAACGGGTGCTCCTGCGCCATCATCGGCGCTTCCACTTTCTGGGAAGGTGTTACCAGGAATGGCACGGTTTGTGTGCGTTCCTTCGCAAACTGGCTGGCCCAATTCCCCTTGAAGTAGATCGCATTGACCAATACAAGACGTGTCAAATCGTCAAGGACTCCCGGCGGGATCAAATTCTTGATCTTGGTTTGTGTTTTCTCTTCGACCCAGGTATTGATCTGTTGACGCGCTACTTCGGCGGCGCGATAATCCACAGGAGTAATGGATACCCTGTAGAATTCTTCTGTCAGGGTAAGAAACGTCTCGAGAAATGGATAACCTATATGAGGCCATAATGCATTGGCAATCTGCAGCAGGATGTCGCCCTTCTCTTGCACACTTCTCAAGCGCGCTTCCAGAGCGGTAAAAGCGGGATGAAGTGTGCTTTGGCTCAATGTGAAGTGAAGGGCTTGCGCCATTTGTGTCTCGGTGCTCCCGCGCGCGCCAGCATAGGTCATTGCCAAGGCTGTGGATATGCTGTAGGGAGAGAAGAAGAGGTTGCCCTCGATGGTTCGTAGTTTCTGGTAGAGATCGAGCGCAAAAGCAGTGTTCCCACGCACGACAGTTTCCAAAGCGAGTCGCTCTTTTGCTTGAATTCTCTGTCCTGGCATCTTTGTTCTCCTATAGACTCTCCGGCAGATGAATCGTGAGCGCTTCAGACATAGACTCTATCCGAAAATTGTGCTTGCGAGCGTTTTCGGTGCGTCAACGCCGAATTCTCGGATAGGTTCATAGGACTGCTCTTACCGGCACTCATCGTTTCCCTTGCATTTATTGTACATTCAGGATCGATGATGTCCAGTCTGGCGAGTGTGTATGCAGTGCGTTTTAAAATTAAGGCGACTTGCCAGGTGGGACGCACTTATGCTTGGCAAAAGGGTGTGGAAACGCCAAAACATCCCGTTATAGGTCAACAAAGTGCGTCCCACCTCAAATTGAAACGTGCTCAGAGTGTGTAGTGTGAGTTAGGCGGGCTACTTCTTTTGTAGTGCTTCGAGAAACTGATTCGTGAACGCCTCATCTGCCTCAACTGGCCCGGCGAGCGCGCCGTATTGGAGCAGCGAGTCGATAAGCGCCTGCCATTGCTCTTCGGTCTGCCAACCGATACCGTGTTCTTCGGTGAGAGTGCTATGTGCGTCGGCTATCTCAGTTTCCAGCATAAAGCGCATGTGATTGGGGTCGGTCTCCGGCCCGGTGTACTTGAGCACAATCTCGACGGCTTCATCCACGTGATCCTCGGCGTAGGCAATGCCGTGTAGTGCCGCCCGCAGGAAACGCTCGATGCGCTCCGGATCCTTCGCGATGATATCCGGCGTCGTGACGTAGGTCAGTCCCAGGGTGGGGATGCCATAGTCAGCAGCTTCCCATTGGACCAGCTCATAGCCCCAGCTTTGAAGCAGATACGGCTCGTTGGAGTTGTAGACCGGATACACGTCGACCATGCCCTCGGTCAACACGCGCGGGTCGAAGCCGACGTTGATCAGTTCGACGTCCGCCTCGATCAATCCCGCTACATCCAGCATAGCCAGCAGATCGGGCGGCGGCGTCCCCTTGTAGCCGATTGTGTGTCCGGTCCAGTCCTGCGGCGTCTGTATTCCGGAATCCGCCAGCGCGACGAACGCCTGCTGCCCGCGTTGCCCAACGAGGGCGATGGAGACAAGTGGCAGACCGGGATCTGCGCGGCGCTTGAGCAACACGGCAGCATCCTGCGTGGTGACGTCCACCATCCCAGCGACGAGTAGTTGCAGGTGCTCGCCCTTTCCGGCAGTGTGTCGGATGTCCACCGTCAGTGCCTCTTCGGCGAAAAATCCCTTCTCCTGCGCCACGTAGACGCCCACAAACGGCAGGTCTGCCTGGGGCTGGTAGCCCGCCATAAAGACGAGGCTTTTCGCTTCCGGTGTTGCTTTTGCACACCCTGTCGCCAGTAACACAGCCAACGCCCACACAACGAGGACCCTTTTCATACTTCCTCCTCCAAAAATCGTGATGGGGGTCGGGCGTCTCGCCCGGCCGGGCGGGCCGGAGGCCCGCCCGGGATTTCAACGCCATTCTGTTGCCAGAAAATCATCCGCTTTTCTAACACAATGACCAGTACGTATAGAACAATGCTCATCACGGCCGAGTAGAAGACAGCGGCGAAGAGCACGGGTAAATTCAAATTGGCGTAGGCCAGCCACATCGCGCGGCCTAGTCCCGCCGACGCGCCGGCCCACTCGGCGACGACGGCGCCGGTCACAGCGAGCGGTGCGATGACTTTCAACGCGGCGAACAAATACGGTAGCGCCGTAGGCCAGCGCGCGTGCCGGAAGAGCGCCCACCGCCCGGCATCCAGCGAGTGAAACAGCGCGAGTACTGCCTCATCCACGGCATGCAGACCGCTGTGGACATTGATGAGCACCGGGAAGAAGGTGAGCAGAGCGGTGATGATCACTTTGGGCAGTGGGCCGAAACCGAGCCAGATGGTGAGCAGTGGGGCGATGGCGACCAATGGCGTGGCCTTGACGAGGATCGCCAGCGCCAGCACACCACGTTCCAGAGGCACCAGAAAGGTGATGAGCGCCGCCATTGTAGTGCCGACGATCAACCCAAGCAGCAGTCCACCGAGTGCTTCGCCCAATGTGACGCCTGCTGCGGTGCACAGATACCCCGCATTTTGCCAGAGCCTGCCCGCAATCGCCGATGGTGATGGCAGGATGTAGGGTGGGGTGTTGTTGAGCCGTACGGCGATCTCCCATGCCAGCAGCGCTGCCCCGACGATGCCGGTGGCGGAAATCACGTCCCGTTTTATGGTGGGCACAGCCTCGTTCATTTTTGCGTTCCTCTCAATCCGTTGAGACTTTTTCCTCACGCAGGACAGCCCGCAGGCGGCGGATGATGGCGGCGATCTCTGGCGCAGTTTCGTCGCGTGGACGGGACTGCATAATGGCAATGGCCGCCAGGATGTGTCCGGGTCGCGCACTCATCACGACGACGCGATCGGCCATGCGCACAGCTTCGGCGATGTTGTGCGTCACCCAAAGCACTGTCGGGCGGAAGGTCTGCCAGAGATGTAGTACTTCGTCGGCCAGCGTCTCGCGGGTGAGTTCGTCCAGCGCGGCGAAGGGTTCGTCCATCAACCAGAGCTGTGCCCCCGTTGCCAATGCGCGGGCCAGGGCTGCGCGCTGCTGCATTCCACCGGAGAGAGTGCCAGGATAGGCCTGGGCGAAGTCCGCCAGCCCGACGGTACGCAGCAAGCCTTCGGGAGCGAGTCGTTCGCTGTGTTTGCGGTTTGATGTCCCGTTGAGGCGTTGCGGAAGCCGTACATTGTCGTATACCGTTTGCCAGGGGAGCAAGGCCGGATTTTGTGCCATCCACGCGATCTGCTTGGCCTTGCGCGCCACGCCGGGCGGAGCGCCGTCCAGGCAGATGTCACCTGTTGTCGCCGGTATCTGATCAGCGATGAGCCGCAGCAGCGTGGACTTTCCACAACCGCTCGGCCCGATAAGGCAGACGAATTCGCCCGTCGTCACATCCAGGGTGATGGGATCGAGTACGACGAGGGGCACTGGTCCACTGTTGAAGGACTTGGTGATGCCGCGCACAACAATATTCATTGTTGTTCCCGGTGTGCGATCATCTTCATCGGTAGGATGCGGAAGGCTTTCCAGGCCGTTCGGGACTGATCTCCCTTGATGGATTGTACGGGAGCGCCGAGGTAACGGACGGTGAGCCGTGTACACAGCCCTTCGATGCCACCAGGAATGCTGTCGGGCGCGAGGGCCTGCGCCTGCCCGCGCACCAGGACGCGTCGCATCGGCGGCCATGGTTCGTCAATGGTGAGTGCTACTGTTGGATTCTGTGTGACGAAGTCGGCCCATACCGAGCCGGGCCAGGCAGTGATGAGGAACGTCGCGCGCCACTCGTACCAGATGGGCACCACGTGCGGTGAGCCGTCAGGCCGGATACAAGCCAGGCGCGCAGCCCACGGTCCGTCGAGGAATGCGTGCAGTTCCGCTTCGGGCATGGGGATGCTTGGTCCGTGCGGGTGTGGTTGCGCTGTGCTGTAGGGTGTGTAGTTGAGTGCACCGAGACGATAGGAGAGACGCGCGGCCATTTCGCGCAAACTGGACAGCAATAGTGCTTCGTGGACGGCATCCCAACGGAACGCCGGGATGCTTGCTAACAGGGCGGCCTCCGGGCGCTGGCCGTCGGGACAGACCGGCACGGCCAGGGTCACAGTGTCGTTATCGGCGGAGCGGGCCATCGTCTGACGGCGCGTTTGTTGGAGCGCGTTGTGCAACTCTGCGTTAGGATGCGCCACAGCACGTTCCGGACCAGCAGGCGTGAGGTCTGCCAGGAGCACCAACCCTGCCGGGTGTTCTGCGGCAGGTGTTCTCTGTCCAACGGGAACGGCACAGCGGACGATCTGCGCAGACGGCGCTTCGGCAAGGATGAGCGCGATGCTGTTAGTATCGGCAAGCGTTGCCAGGGCCAGCGTCTCTGTGGGGGGATGGCGCGCTGTTTCCTCATAAAAGGCGTTGACGAGCGCGTTGATCCCCGAGGGGCGCGCCTGGCCGAGTGCCTGCGCGCGTGGTCCGATTTGATAGGGCTGTCGCACGCCTGTTTGCACGATGTAATCCTGGGATTTGAGCGTATTGAGTAGCGCGTGGAGCGCACTGTGCGGGATATCCAGGGTTTTGGCCAATTGTCCGGCGGTCAATCCGCCTGGCTCTGCGGCCAGTGATTCCAGGATGTGCAGCGTGCGTATCGAAGCCGGAACATGGCGGTGGTAATCCATATAGATACTCCATTAAAGTGGATATATGTCCAGTATAGCGGATATATGGTGTATGTCAACGTAAGAGCGAGGTATCCTCACGATGTACCTCTTTGACCGAGAATCACGGCAGGGATGCCTTGCCCCTACCGTGCCCTTATTTTTTGTTGCATCGATCCTGTTTGTATGTTATACTCAGTTGTGCATGACAATTTCTCTTCCCGCGTAACTACGACTCCTCCATCCACAGAGCACCTACCATGCAGGTGTGGCGCTTGCCGATCGTGCTCACTGATTGGCTGTTGGATAGACACGCTACAACGGGGAGAACCAATTTCTGTAAATAGTGGGACCGGCCCGGTGTTGGGCCGAAAGGAGACGTTATGAAGATCGATACTTCTTCTAACTCTTCAACAGACCATGTCCCCGATGTAACCGAAGATGCAGATGACCTACAGTCGCTTTCTCACCCTCTCTCTGCTCAAGATCAACGCATGTGTGTACAGAACCGCCGCCTTCGCTGGCTGGCGGCGGCACTTGCGCTGATAAGCGTGGTGTTGGTCGCTATCGTTCTAAGCCAAATTCGAAGCATGCAACAGACGCAGGACTCTGTGCAAGTCATCCAGAGCACGGCAATGTCCGAGGCCAACGTGAGAACTACCACGCAAGCCGAAGCCAGAATATGGCAAGCCGAGGCTGAAGCCGCTGGGGCTACCGTTGAGGCTCTGCACACTGAAGTCGAGATCCCTCAGGCGATGGCGGAACCTGAACAGCAAGCCCAGATAGCCCTGGCTCGTTATCTGACTCTAGAGGGGCGCTACATATTTGATAACAGTCCAGCGCAATCCCCGCTCGCGCTGTTGTTGGCGGTAGAATCGTTGCGTCGCTATCCGGAGAGGGCAGCGGATCAACTTGTGGCAGATGGTCTGGCGTTGTTGCCCCGCGAGGTGGCGCGCTTGACGCACGAGATGTCTGTGATTGCTGTGGCGTTGAGCCCAGATGGGCGATGGGCAGTCTCCGGCAGTTACGATGGTACAGCGCGGGTATGGGAGGTGGAAACCGGGCGCGAGATCGCGCGAATGCCGCATCAGATGTGGGTGACGGCAGTGACCTTCAGTCCAGATGGGCGTGTGGTTGTCTCTGGTAGTGATGACGATACGGTGCGGGTGTGGGAAGCAGAAACCGGGCGTGAGGTGACAAGAATATCCCATAAACGAAGTATAACCGCAGTGGCCTTCAGTCCAGACGGGCAGCGAGTAATTTTCGGGAGTGAAGATGGCACAGTAGTTGTACTAGAAACGGCTACCGGGCAAGAGGTGGCACGGACGAGGTATGCAGGTATAGTCAGAGCTGTGACTTATAGCGCAGACGAGCTGTGGGTGGTTACAACGAGCTATGATGATACCACGGCGCGGGTGTGGGAAGCTTCCACTGGGCATGAGCTTGTACAAATGCCGCACGATAATGGAATCGGCGTTGTGACCTTCAGCTTGGACAGGCGATGGATAGCCTCAGGTAGTACGGATGGTACGGCGCGGGTGTGGGAAGTGGCAACCGGTCGTGAAGTGGCGCGGCTGACACACAATGGCACGGTAACTGCTGTAGCCTTCAGTCCAGATGGTCAGTGGGTGATTTCTGGGGATTGGGGTGGCATGATGCGGATGTGGGAAGTGACCACCGGGCACGAGGTAGCGCGAATGGTACACGATGAGCCGGTAAACGCGGTAGCTTTTAGTGCAGACGGGCGTTGGGTGGTGTCCGGCTGCGCCGACGATATAGCGCGGGCGTGGGATATGTCATCTCTGCGCAATCCAGATGGGGTGACAATACGGGAGATAGCCTTGAAGTGGCCTGCGTATATTAGCATGGGGGGGCAGTGGGTTGCTGTATCTCATTGTGATGAGTATGATGATCTCTATGAAAAGCATTGTGTCCGTTCTTCGGTGCGTGTGTGGGATTGGGAAACCTTTGCATCGGCAACTGGTGGGAGGGAAGCACTGCGGATAATGTATGATAGGGCACCAGGAATTATAAGCTTGAGTGCAGATGGACGCTGGTTGACCTCGGCTTACACGGATACGATATACGTGTACGATGTGGAAGCATCGATAGCTGCTGCTGCCGGATATGAGGTGGCGCGGCTACAGGGTCAGCCGCTGATAATCGTTACAGCGGTCAGTCCGGATGGACAACGAGTTGCCTATGGTAATGGCGATGGAGTCAATAGTTTAATCGAGATGTGGGAAATTGCTACCGGAAACAAGGTGATGCATGAGCAGATGAGTATAGAGGGGTGGCCGAAGATATTAACTTTCAGTCCCGATGGGCGTAAGTTTGCTGCCGCAGGATGTGGTCAAGTGAGTTACCGAGAGGGATGTATCAGTGGTTTTGTGCAGGTGTGGGATTTAGAGACATTTCCTCCGCGCAAAGTGCAGATGATGAAGCTTGACACTCAGGTATTATCTGTCGCTTTTAGCCCGGACGGACGGTGGATAGCCTCCGGTAGTACGGATGGCATGGCTTGGGTATGGGATGTGGAAAGCGGCCGCGAGGTGTCACGAATGATACCCAAAGTAGAAGGGGCTTATCAAGCTGTAAATGCTGTAGCTTTCAGCCCAGATGGACAATGGGTGGTCTCCGGAAGCTGGAATGGGGTCGCGCGTGTGTGGGAAGCTGCGACCGGATGTATTGTGGCGGAGATGACCCACAAATCGGCCCCAGTTAGTTTTGTAGCCTTCAGCTCTGATGATCAACGGGTTGTCTCGGTGTTTGGTTGGGAGGGGATAGGTTCAGTGCGGATTTGGCGGTGGCAGTCAGAGGACATGATTGATTTGGCTTGTGGACGTCTCACCCGCAACCTCACCCGTGAGGAGTGGCGGCAATATCTCGGTGACGAACCCTATCGTGCCACATGCCCCAATTTGCCGGAGGCGCCTGCCGGCAACGAATGACGAGCGCGCAGCTTGACGAAATTTTGAAAGCATGTATAATCCCTATTGTCGATGCGGGGTGGAGCAGTGGCAGCTCGTTGGGCTCATAACCCAAAGGTCGGTGGTTCGAATCCACCCCCCGCTACTCTTTT
>JAFGSL010000295.1 GCA_016934645.1 Anaerolineae bacterium | reverse complement strand
TATGCTGATAACTGATTTTCATTGCGCCCTCGGGTGGCATGATTTCTCACAGTCTACCCGTTTTTGCTTATTGTGCAACAACTCTATAGAAGGCGCTGCACGAGCTGCGCGAGAATGTGATTTTGAGGTCGACTGGGCAAAATTGGCGGCTTGGGAGTATAATAGTTATGTAGTTGTCAGGAGGTATCTTATGAACCATGCGCTCCCACCTGCTTTATTATCCGATCTTAAGAAAACCCTACGCGCCACCGAGTATTTTGACAGCGACGCCAGACTCACCACGCTCTTTGTCGACGAGCGCATCGTGCCCTGGCGTTACCGGTGCACAGCGTCCTCAAGCAAGGGCGAACGTGTGGACTTTCTCATCACGCTCCTTCACGACAATTACAACACCGAGGGCGACAACGCCCTAATACTCTTCCTCGAGGTCCTCAAGGACGAGTATACCACACAGGATGCGATGCATGACAAGATCAAGCGGTTGATCCGAAGACTCAAACGCACATTGGGAAACGGTGACAGCCAGTCCAGCAATATCCCCTTCGTCAACCGGGAAGCTGAACTCGACAAAATCAAGGGAGCCGAACAACAGACGCAGTATTGGCTCATCTATGCTCCCCAAGGCTACGGCAAGACGACGTTTCTTAATCAGATTACCCAACACTACCTCAACAAGAACTGGGTCTGCGCCCAGGTAGAAATCTCCAAGAAGCATCCCCCCGAGCTATGCCCACTTGTGGCAATCACGATCCATGCCCTCGGTGAAGAGATCACCTTCGAGAAAGGCGCTAAACTGGAAGCCATGGGACTGAAGTTGGCGACCTGCATTTTGCGCCACCCCCTCCCGGACAACGAAAACAAACTCGCGGGAACACATGATTATGGGGCCGCATTGGTGTTCGACAATATGGACGCGCTGGATCAAAACACACTGGAGTCATTGGCCATCGTGATCGGTTATGCTCACAGGGATCTGTGGGATAGCGGCTTCTTCAAAGCCAACCACCGGTTCTGCCTGCTGATGGGCAGTCGCGACGGGCGTACCGTCAAGGAATCGTTCAAACGTCACGGGATACCTGTCAACGATCTTGGGCTCTCGCCCTACACATACAAATATGTACGGGAAACGCTCGATCACTACATCAACAAGGTTAACGATATTCTGCGTCTCGTCGATGGCAACAGTGTGGAGCATTTTGCCGCACAATTGATGTACTATGGCGGCGGGCACCCGGGATGTATCGCAGCGCTCCTGGTGGAGCTGGTTGATCGTTCCTTTGCAGGCTACACGCGCATCTTAGAGGACGGGACCCCGATCACCAAATCCGTCTTCGATGTCCTGAACGATTTCGAACGCACTCTGCCAGATCCCGGCCTGCTCCCCATCCTGGAAACATTGAGCGTGTTTCGTCGCATCGACTTCGCCATGCTTAGCTTCCTGATTGAGCGATGCCTCATCCCCTCCTGGCACGAAAGTGCCAATAAGCTCGACATCGAACTTTCCCAAACCCATCTCGAGCGCGACGAGGAAGCCTATCTCAAAGACAGCATCGCCCAACGCTTGTTGTTGATTCGCTTCAGGATGACTGAACCGGCGGCGTTTGCGGACATTTGTCAAACCGGCATCGTCTTCTACCAGCAGCGGCTCGGTGAGTACTGTCCGAACCCGGTATCGGATGCCATCGAATACCTTTACCTCTGCATCCACGAGGCATGTCACATCGAAAATCAATGCGTCGACGACCTCCAGCGCACCATTGCTGCACAGTTGGAGTGTGTTGCAACATGGTTTATGAAGGTCTGGGGCCCCTATCATGGTCCTCGACTGATCCGCCAGCTCGGTCAAAGGTTGTCCGATGATTGGGAGCTTGAGTTCCTAGCGAACTATTTTCTCAGTCCCGGGCAGTATCGCCCCATGCCGTTCTATAAAATCATCGACGACTTCAACAAACGGTATTCGATCTATACCGGATAATACCGGGGGCCAGTAGCTGGCTTTTGAAGGAAGTGCGATAGTCCCGGCGAACGCAGACGTTCGTGGGACGACACAAAGGAGGGAAATATGGCAGAGCGAATTCGATTCATTGACAGAGACAAGGAGCTGGCCTGGATCAAAAATGCGGTGCTGGACACCGGAAAAGCGCGCGCCCTGTACATCTACGCCAGTGGTGGCATCGGCAAGACCCGGCTGCTTCAGGAAATCCACACGATGCTGCGCGCACCCGACTACAATGTCCTCCTGGATGTGCCCCGTGACCGGAAACTTACCATCGCCGTGGTCAACGAATTCTGCCAGACGGTCTGGGCCGATGCGTTTATGCGCGGGGTGAGAGCGACGGCTGCCAACATGGGGATCGATCTTCTGACGACCGATGCACAATTCAAGATCCCGCAGATGGTGCAAGACCTGAAGGGCGTCATCAAAAAAGCGCCGGATGCCATCGTCGTCCGCCTGGGCACCGATCCACGCCTGCGGGACGCACTGGAAAAGGCGTGTAGCCTCAAGGTGCTGACACTGGACAACTTCTTGCGCGAGATGACCGGGTTGACCGCCCGGATCGTCACGCAAGAGGATCAAAGCGCGATGGCGGCGGCCCAGCAGCTGGTCAAAGACATCCAGTACCACGGTGACGTCGCCATCCTAACGGGTAGAGAATCTGCTTTGCAAGAACAACGCCGCGCCCTGTTCAAGCGTTTCATGGGCGCATATTCGGATATCAAACTGCACGTCGAAGAGCTGGTTATGGGTGAAAGGATGAGCGAACAAGCCTACGACCGCACCCTGGCTCTCGTGCGCGAACAGCCTAACCTCAAAGCGTTCTGGGTTACGTGGGACGAGTTCATGCCGGGCGTGCTCCGCGCACTCCGCGATGCCGGCCGGGCAGACGTGGGTGTATACGGGTTTGACGTCTGGTCGCCAGGCAAGTTCACAGCCCTGGCAACGCCGGATAGTCCCTGGCGTGCATCCGTTGCCCTCGACCCTGAAGCTATAGGCCGCAGCGTTATCCATTTGGCTGCGCTGGCCGCGTGCGGAAAGCCGCTCCAACGGCACTATGAGATTCGGGCACGGTTTTTCAACCGCGAAACAGTGCTCCAAACGGCAACGCAACCGCCGCTCAGCCAGACAGAACCGCCCTATTTGCCTAACCTGGTCACGCTCGACATCATTGACTTCGACGATCAGGCCTTCCGCGATGAAAAGGTCTTTGCCTACAAGCTGGCGCGGATGATAGGCCAGCAACACTTCGGCGATTTCTACAAAAGCTGGCAGGCCCTTACTGAATTGAGAAAACAAGAGGAGATTAGCGCCTTTGTGCTGGACAAACATGAACTGGCGGTGGAAAGCGCCTTCATCGCGTGCCTCAAGCAGGTATCGGCCCAACAACGCACGGTCATGGTCCTGGATACCGTCGAAAAGGCTCACGAGGTCATCCCGTTTATTTCCCAATTTCTGGCCACGACGGACAACGTTGTAGTGGTGATGGCCGGACGCCCCGACCCCAAAAGCCTGCAATTGCTGGAAACAACGTTGGGCGACCGGCTGGAGAGCGAGGCGCTGAAGGAATTGGACGAGGACGCCAGCCGGCAATATCTCCAGGAGAAGCAAGTCAGCCTGCACACCGTCCTGGACGACCCCTTCAAGGAGAATTTGTTGCGGTTGGCACAGGGCAAGCCGATTCTGATGGAGTTGGCCGTCGAATGGCACGCGCACGGTCTGGTCTTGCCCTGGATGAAAAAACCGCTACCGGAGGCTAACGGGGAACAGCCCTGGGACATCGAAGACTTCGAATCGCAACTTGTGCACCATATCGGGCAGGTCGAGACCCTTTCAGATTGGGTCACGCTGCTCCTGGCCCGCGTTTTTCCGCTGGACAAGGAGGGTATTGGCCAACTCCTGGAACTGAACGATGAGAAAACAGCGCGCGCGTGGCATGAGGTGCAGGATTTGGTCTTTATCAAGCATCTGCCGGGAGGGCGCATCAGCCTCCATGACAGAATGCGCGAACTGGTCAATGAATACGTGTGGCCCGATTTCGACCGCGACAAAAGCCGTCGCTACGAGATCAATCGATCCGCCGTGACTTACCTCCAACAACAAATTGCACGCCAAGAGGCAACGAGCAGCGCCCTGGGTAACGAGGACCTGGGTACCGGTACCCCGCAGGATTTGGATTCGTGGCGCAAACGTCAAGAGCATATGGAAACTATCTGGCTATTGCGCGAACAACTCTTGCAACACCAGTTGGACATTGATCTCGACGCGAGTCTTGATTTGTTCTTCGACTTGTTTGAAGAAGCAACAGACAGCTATCGTTATGCGCTGCGGATGAACCTGGTTGACCTGGTAGCGCCTTATTACGGTCAGTTGGCGCCCAAGGTACAATGTGACGTGCTGCTCTGTAAAGCCAGAGCTTTACGGGGACACAGGAGACACGAGGAATCGATCACGGTGTTAGAGGAGGTTCTGCAACACGAAGCCGTTGAACCGCACCAACAGGCGGATGCCCACATCCAACTGGCAAACGCGGTGATCCGGCAAGGGGAACTGGAACGTGGCATTCAGGAATTTGCCGCGGCGGTCGAGATCAGCCAAAGCGCGGAGGACAAACGATGGTGGGTCAAAGCCGAGAACGGCCTGGGGTGGGCCTACCGGCTGACGGCAAACCTCGACGAAGCCCGCCGGCATTACGAGAGTGCCTTGAAACTCGCACTGGAAGAAAACCTGCGCGATGAGCAGGCCAAGATTTACAACAATCTCGGTTTCCTCTATGCTTACAATCGCGAAGAACGGGGTTATCTCGGGATTGCGCAAAGCTACTGTGAAGAATCCCTACGCCTGGCGACAGAACTTGAAGACGAGCGCAGTGTCGGCTGTGCCTATTCGACGATGGGTTGTGTCTGTTTTATGGGCGGTGAACTCGAGCGTGCGTTGGAGAATTTCAATTTAGCTTTGGAAATCTTCGAACGTAAAGGCGACGAGGACTGGCAAAGTCAGGTTTATGCGTGGCGCGGCGCGGTATGGATTAACGACAATCTTATGAACCTGGAAAAGGCCCAAAATGACCTGGAGATAGCGCGCCGGATCAATGTTCCCAAAGACCAACCCATTATTCTGTCGCGGCTGGCACTCATTAATTTATTACGGGGCAACCTGGATAAAGCGGAAAAGATGGTTAATGAATGTCAGCAACGCGCCTTGGAACTGCCGGATCCCTGGTACCAGTGGATCAGCATTCGTGACCTGGCGCGCATCGCCAGGTATCGCAATGATTTTTCGCGCTTGCCTGCGCTTGAACAACAGCGGCAACGCCATCTCAAGACATGGCACAATGTAGACCAACGCGCGCACGGGATGTTGCTCCTGGAATTGGGATGTTTAGCCTTGGGCTTGTCGGACCATCAAAAAGCCGTCAACTACTTTATCGAGGGTATGAAAGTCCTCATCTCGGTGGGGCAATATGGCGGGGATCGTCCGGCTATCTTCTTGCAGCGCATCGAACAACAATTTCTCTGTGGCAACTCCCATCTATCAGGGGCGCAGATTGCCACCTTCGGACAAGACCTGTTAGCCGCCTGGAAGTCTGGGCCGCACTATATTCGCTATCCTGATGTTCGTCATGTCTACGAGCACTGGGCAAACTGGCAGGAGGCGCCTGATGCATAACAATACCAAAGACAACGCGCCCGAATCTCACGTAGAGTGTGCAGCCGAGGGACAATGCGATTGCGCGTGCGCCGTGCCATGGCCGGTAGCCATCGATAGCCGTATGACACCTTTCGACCACCTCAAACTCGATCCAATCACACTGCAAACAGCCACGCAATTGAGGTCGGCGCAGGCCACTCCGCTCGTTGCGTGGCTGCAAATGACCGATGCCTGTAACCTTAGCTGCGACTACTGCTACCGCCCCCATTCCAATCAAGCGATGTCGTTCCAGCGTGGACAGGCGATTGTAGATGCCGTTGTACGCTCCGCCAATGCCCACGGCTACACGCGGCTCAAACTCAAGTACGCGGGCGGTGAGCCATTGCTCCGTCTCCCCACCGTCCTTGATCTGCACCGTTACGCGACGGTCCTGGCCCGACATCATGGCCTTACACTTGAAGGCGTGGTCTTGTCAAACGGGACCTTGCTGACTGCCGCTATGGTGCAGCAACTTAAGTCCGCGCACCTGCGCCTTATGCTGTCTCTCGACGGCTTGGGGGAGTACCACAATGCACAACGCCATTTCCCAGATGGGACAGGGACAGCGCAGCTTGTCATCAATGCCATCCATATGGCGGTTGCCGGGGGAGTATCGCCGGATATTTCAATTACGGTCAGCGATCATAACGCGGCGGGTCTCGCCGACGTTGTTGCGTGGGTGCTCCGCGAGAATCTAGCATTCAGCTTGAACTTGTGCCGCAATCATGCAAACTGTGCGCAAAATCACACTCTCCAACTGGATCCGGCTATCATCATTGCAGCTATGCGCCAAGCCTACAAAGCGATCGAAAATCATCTTCCCCAGAGGAGTTTACTCACCTCCATTGCGGATCACGCGAATCTGGCCATGCCGCACCTTTATCCCTGTAGCGCAGGCCGCGATTATCTGGTGTTTGACACCCAGGGAAAGGTAGCAAAGTGTCAGATGGATATTACCAGCACTGTGACGGATTATCTTGATCCTGATCCACTCGCAGCGATTCGTAGCGACCACGCCGGCTGGACAAATCTTGCAGTTACGGAAAAGCCTACGTGTCGCGCATGCCGTTGGCGGTTTGTATGCAGTGGTGGATGTCCATTGCAAGCATACCACATGACCGGTTCTGCGGAGAACCCTTCGCCCAATTGCGCCATCTACAAGGCACTCTTTCCCCAGGTCATACAATTGGAAGCACTGCGCCAGATGAAAAGTTTGCGACATTCCTGATGTGGAAAAAACACTTTGGGTAACAACCAGTTCGCTACCAGGAAGGCTCTGGAAAGCCCTAAGATTCGTCATCGTCTGATCTACGTCGACCCTGCATACACCGACTTCGTCATCCCCTAAATGTTCTCGAGGCTTTCCGCTTCTGTTGGTGTGCTCAGCACAGATGGTTTGAATAAAGTCGGAGAGTAATAAGGTTACACGGCAGAATATAGCACGCAAACGAGCCACAAGCGACAAGAAGGCGCTGGGGGATGGTGTCCTCCGGCGCTCTTCTGTTGTTTCACCGATAAGAGGGTGATCTATAGCCAACGCATCAGCCTGGCACCAACTACGAGTGGCGCGATCGGACTGTGTCCGTTCCACGATGATCAGCATCCCGGCTTCGGGGTGAACACCGAGGGTAACTACTGGCACTGTTTTGCCGGGTGCGGCGGGTGTGGGTTTGTGGAGACGATGAGGAAACTAACGAAACTTCTCTCTTTGGTTAAAACATAGTGAGGATTTCGCGTATATCCTCAAAGTATCTTGACAAAAGTATGGTTATCATATATACTACAGAACGGACAACAACTTTGACAACAGATTCGTAAAGGACACTCCAAATCTTATCCAGAGAAACTAACGTATGATCAGATTATGGACCGCATTCAAGCGCTGGGAATTGATCTTCCTAGGCGTCGCAGTATGATTCACAATCAAAGGCTTCTCAGAATAGGTTTTCTTGACGGATTCTTATCAAATTCCATTTACCGGAGTGGAGTTGCTCCCTAAACAAAATCGACTGGATGACGGCCCCGGCTCTCTAACCCGCCTGCTCTTTGGCGTGCACCGGCTCACGGGACGCCGGTATCCGTTCTGCGCCGCCAATGGCACACCGTTAGCGCCAACACTTCGCGAGCAATTGCGTGTGCTGAGCGCACTGGAGACCGTCCCTTGAATTGCCACTGTAATATCTAGCTCTCAACAAATCTATCTTTAGGGATGTACTATGTTTAGCAAGTGGAATAATGAAAAAGAAGGAACAGCTCGAATCACTCCTCACACCATAATAAGCATCCTCCTAGTAATGATTTTTATCTTTGCATTGTTATTGTGTTACACCTTAGTACATACTGAAGTTCTATTTACAGGCAACTATGCCGATTTTGGGAATGATATAGATGAGGATGGCTTATTTGAGACTCTGATTGTGGAAACTCAAGTCTACGTTGTCAAACCTGGATACTACTCTGTTGGCGCAACGTTATCATCGAGTACGGAAGCGATGATAGGAGGGGACATTGATGGTAGTCAAACTTACGTTTATTTGAACAAGGGCCTCCAGACAGTTCAGCTTATATTTGAAGGTAAATATATTCGTCTGAGTAAGGTTGATGGACCATATCTTCTCAGCGATCTATGGGTAACAGATACTCAAAACCCCTCTCCCACCGAACTTCGGGAGCATGTTCTTGACTCAAGAGTAGATTCCTACGAAACGACTCATTATAAGCACACCGAGTTCCAAGAACCATGATGTACACCCGGGAGTAAGCTCAAACAAAATGGTCCCGTCACAATATAAGGAGTGAAAAATTATGAAGATCTTAAAGAGTTTTCTCACAATGGCAATTTTGTGCTTGGTTGTTACATCCTTTGGGCACCCTAGCGAAATTGGAGCTGCGTTGGGACCCGCGACCCTCACTCTTGTCCCCACGTCTGATACAGACGACCCGTCCGACAACCCTAGTCCCCTAGGCCCAGGAGTTCAGAGTTCGACCGCATCAACAGTCACGATTGAGTCTGCACAGTCTTGCGAGATCCACCAAACAAGCGGTTCATCGTGTGTCAAAATCCTAATTGATCAAGGGCACGACAACTACTACCCTCTAACCGGTAGCGGCGACGTGTACACGGGGTTTGCGGCAGCTTTGGCAGCAGCAGGATATGATATTGACAGCGCAACATCTTCTCTCATAACTTATGATGACCTCGCTCCCTATGCTGCTTATATCATTCCGTTAGCTGGGGTTCCGCCCACCACGCAGGAAATACAAGCCATGCAGCAATATATCCAGAACGGCGGAGGACTGTTTCTCATCGCCGACCATAGTGGAACATACAGCGAGCCCTCGCAAGCACTAGCTAATGTTTTTGGTGTTACCTTGGATGCTAACGTAGTGACTGATCCTGATGACTACATTGAGGAAAGTGACTATTGGGTCACCTATGATAATGCCAATTTCTCAAGCCACATCGTTATGCAAGCGTTAGATATTTTACAGACCTACGCCAGCACATCTATGGAGCCTGGTACAGCGTCGCCTTTGATAACAACAGATGCCGATGCTGATCCCCCAAATCGCGCGATAGCAGTGGCTCTGAATTTTGGGGCCGGGCGAGTGGTAATCTTGGGTGACTCTAACTATTTTGATGACGAGTTTGGTTTGAACGTTGGGGATAACAAACAGTTTGGCATAAACATCACCAACTGGTTAGCCCGAAAGTCGAGCAATCCACCTTCTGATCTGGATGGCGATGGTCTGTTAAACGGCATTGAGACTGGCGGATGGACCAATGGAGCCGGGCATTTCACCACAGATCCCAACGATGCCGATAGTGATGATGATGGATTGCTGGATGGCGAAGAAAAATTGTTTGATGCGGATCCCAATGACGACACGAATCCTGGCATATACGTTGTATACGGTGACAACTTAAAAACAAAAGAGTATTTCGGCTGGAGTAGGCACGGAAGCCAGTATATCGCCCTATCGTCAGCAATTGTGCGTCGGGGAGCTGCTTTTTCTGTAGGTGGTCCCAAAGATGCAACTATTCAAGTTGATAAGAGTACAAGCTCCTTGACTACTTTGACCCCAGTATGGGATGCCTGTTTAGGTCGCTGGGATTTTAGTATAGGGCTTGATAATACCGTTGGTGAATACACGGTTACTTTGACCAAAGGAAGTTGGAGTGAGAGCTTAAAACTCTATGTCATCTTTGAATTACCTACCAATCTAGACAATTCCGACATAAAGGCGTTTCTATACAACGACGATCTAGGCGATGACAAAGACATTACATCCATCTGGTTTACGACCAGTGAGGATGAGTACTGGAAATGGATTTTCTGGCGACGCCACAAAGCTAACGGTTTTGGGCTAGATTTCAAGAACGACCAGTACGAGTCTTATGTATTCACCCATGTCATGGAAGCCATCAATGGGACTTCTTCTCAGGAAACTGCTGCTCAAAGACTAGCAGAACGGCTGGACGAGATCACTAGATTCGATCCCTCTGTGCCCTACTCCACAATGTATGACGTGCTACATTCCTATGAGAAGCGCAACCAGTGCTCCAACCTAGCTAATGCATTGGCTTCTTTGTGTCGCTCTGCAGGAATCGCGGCCCGCCCTGTAGTAGTTGACTGGGATGGTCATGTAACTGGAAGTGGCAGGTTTGACCATGCTACTGAAGCATGGCTGGCAGGAGAATGGAAGACAATGCGTGCCTACAATGTAAGCCAAGGTGGCGAAGATCCACCTAATCCCATTGATGGCGGTATAGCCCCCCCGACAGATGCACGCACTTGGGGTACTAACCACTATCCTGAATCTTACAGTGACATCATTGTTGTGGCTGATTCCTCTTGGAATTTCTCTGATTTGTCTGATCCCGACAACGACGATTGGAAAAAGGTCTATACCTGGGACAATGACTCCCCCAACGAAATCCAGAGACAAGAGTGGGTGCAGACCAGATTGGTTCCTTATTGGGGATGGTCCAGCGAGCCGACAAGAACAGGAGAGCCATCTTCGCTCACGATCATAGCTGCGGCTGGTGATGCTGCGCTTGGGGGGACATACTCTGATTACAAGGTGGACAGCAACCTTGATGGAGTAGCGGAATCGCTGGTCGTTGAAGCCGGAGTAGTTATTACTGCGACAGGCAATTATGGACTGTATGCCGAACTGTTTGATAGCGAAGACAACCGCTTAACTACCGATACTCATTCCTATCTGAGCAGCGGCAATCACACTATGACTCTCAACTTTGAGGGCAGTGACATCTTCCGCAACAGAGTCGACGGCCTCTATCACATTGGCTTCACCTTATGGGACAAAGATGATACTGTTGTCTTAGATCAAGGGATTTACACAACGACGGCCTACCTTTACACAGAGTTTTTAACTCCCACAGTGTATTTCACAGATTTCTACACCGATTTTGGGCTGGATTCTGGTGGCGGTAGTTCCTTTGACTACCTGGTATTAGAGGCTGAAGTGGACGTCTCCTCACCTGGTTACTATACGATAATGGGAGCACTGGCTGACAGTGCAGATGCTTCCTACTCCCAAAATGCAAGCATCGTTGGGAGCGAAGTTTATACTTATCTGGTAGAGGGAATCCAGACCGTGCAGCTCCTTTTCGACGGTCGGGCCATCTTTATGAATGGTGTAGATGGCCCCTATGAAGTTCAAGAACTGCTAGTAACTGACATCGAGAACCCGACCCCATCAGAGTTATCAAATAACTTGATTGACTATCGACGTCAAGTCTACAGCACAACGGCATATAGTTATTCTGCCTTTGAGACGCCGGGAGCGTATTTCACAAACCAGTACACTGATTTTGGAATTGACGTTGACAGTGATGGTGCATATGAATATCTGGCAGTGGACGTCAATCTAGATATCGCGACCTCTGGTCTCTATACAGTGACTGGAGAGTTATATGATGTCACAGGAAATCTCTTGGATTCTGCCAGTTGGTCAGGGACAACAACTGCCGCCCAATTACAGTTTGATGGTCAAGCCATCTATCGTAATGGAGCCAGTGGGCAGTACTACATACGGAACTTGCGTCTACTCAATTCAGCAGAGGAGATTATTGCTTCGGTGGATGAAGCCCACGTTACAGCTTCATACCCCTACACTCAGTTCTCAGGGCCTGCAGCGATGCTAACAGAAGTGTACAATGATTATGGAGAAGACACCGATGGTAACAGCCTCTATGACTATCTGGTTATTGAGGTTCAAGTGAACGTGTCTGAAGCAGGTGAGTATTCGATAGAGGGATGGCTGGCTGATAAAGAAAACCATCTTGTCACCTGGACTTCCAGCGGTTCATCCTCTCTAAGCGCTGGTGTTCACTATCTTCAATTGAGGTTTGACGGCGAGACCATATACGCTAATGGAGTCAGTGGTGTTTTTGCTCTGTCTGGCCTGAAAGTACTTGGGGCTGCTGGATATGTGGTCGTAGACGAAATCGACGTTACTACTCCCACTGCATCCTATGAATACACGTCGTTTGAAGGAGCCTCATCTGGAAGTGGGGTGGTCTTCCTCGATGATGGCGAGAGTGGAATGGATAACTGGACAGCCGATTCTCCCTGGAACCTCACGGTGGTTGACTCACACAGTCCCTCTCACTCATGGGCAGATAGTCCGGGCGGCGATTATACCAATAATGCGGACGTTTCACTCACTTCCGCAGGTATAGACGTTTCATCGCTGGCAAATCCAACGTTGAGTTTTTGGACACGATATGCGACAGAGGCAGGAGGTGACTACTGTTATGTAGAAGTTTCCACTGATGGTGGGGGAACGTGGGTAAATGTAGCCACCTACACGGGGCAGAACACCAATTGGACAAATGAGCAGGTGGGGCTGCGGAATTTTGCAGGTATTACTAATCTGAGATTAAGATTCCGTCTAGTTTCTGATGATAGCATCACCTACGACGGATGGTACATTGACGATGTGAGAATATTAGAAGGACAAACGATCCGTGATTACCGTACATACCTTCCATTAGTCTTACGAAATTATGTTCCTTCTCAAGCCACCAATCACCCACCCAATCCACCAACTGCCCCTTCGCCCTCCGACGACGATACTAACCAAAGCGTAAACATCAATCTGACCTGGACCGGCGGCGACCCCGATGGTGACAACGTAACCTACGATATTTACTTCGAGGCGGACGACAGCACGCCAGATGCGTTACTCTGCAACAACGTGACCAGTGCCTTCTGTGATCCCGGTACATTGAGTTATGGAACACATTACTACTGGTATGTGGTCGCTACGGATGAGCACGGCGCAACGACGACAGGGCCGGTGTGGGACTTTACCACAGTATCCCAAGCCACACTCACCCTCACTTCACCCAACGGTGACGAGAACTGGCACGTGGGGACAGTTCACAATATTACTTGGTCATCCACTGGTTCGATTGGCAACGTTCGACTGGAGTACTCTAAAGATGGATTAACTTCGGATGTGCACACCATTGTGGCGTCCACATCTAATGATAGCAGCTATTCCTGGACAATACCCAACGATCCATCTACTACGGTGCGCGTGCGGGTAAGTGATGCCTACGATGCATCAACACACGATGCTAGTAATGCGGATTGGACTATCTCCAATACCGCACCCAGTACCCCATCCGCACCCTCGCCCGCAGATGGTGCAACCGGACAAAGCATTGACACGAACCTGAGTTGGACCGGCGGTGATCCTGATGGTGACAGTGTGACTTATGATGTCTACATAGGCCAGCCGACAACCTTGATCTGCAATGACGTATCTACCGCAGCCTGCGATCCTGGCATACTGAGTTACGACACGCACTACTACTGGCAAGTCATTGCTCAAGATGAGTATGGTGCATTGGTCACCGGACCATTATGGGATTTCTTCACTGCGGTTTCTCCATCCAATGTTGGGCCACTTGTGTATTCAGGACATACCATTGATGACGACACATCTGGGAATAGCTGCAGGCCTGACAACCACCGATCCCTATGTGTCCGCATTCTTGGTCAATGATTCATCCGCCTATCCGGACATTCCTGGCGGGGGGACAAGGCAGAATCTCAACGGTTGGGAGTTCGCGGTGGACCCAGCGACACCGATTGGCCACGTGATTACCTTCACGCTAGATCCCATCACCGCTGCTAATGGCGGCCCTTGGTGGGATACCGTAACATACGATATCTATATGACCCTGCCGCGTTTTGTGCGGCAGGGTCAAGAAACTCCAAGTGTATTGGAGACTGTCGATGTTACAGTCGGCCAGTCTAAATGCCGTGAATTCTAACTATTTTGCCGATGCAGTGAATACCAGCAAAAAACAAGGCGGAGAGGGTGGGATTCGAACCCACGGTAGCCCTAAGACTACAACGGTTTTCGAGACCGCCCCGATCGGCCACTCCGGCACCTCTC
>JAFGSL010000294.1 GCA_016934645.1 Anaerolineae bacterium | reverse complement strand
GGCGGGACGACAAATGCTGGCGCAGGGGCACAAACTGGAAATCGGGGGAAATTCAATGATCGGGCAGTGTATCGCCAACCGGCAAGCGCGCATCGCGTTGGATGTGGGGGCCGAAGCGGTGCGTTTCGAGAATCCGTATTTGCCAGATACCCGTTCGGAGCTTGCGCTGCCACTGGTCAGTCGTGGGGCGGCAATAGGGGCGTTGACAATCCAGAGTGCGGAGGAAGCCGCTTTTAGTGAGGACGACATCGCGGTGTTGCAGACGATGGCCGACCAGGTTGCCAACACCATCGAGAATGTGCGGCTGTTCAATCGCTCGCAGGAGGCGCTGCGCGAGATGGAAGCGATACAGCGACGTTATCAGCAGCGCGCGTGGAGTGAGTTTGCACAGGTGGCCCCTGTGACCAGCTATGAAACCCGTCGCCCCGACCGCGCGCCGCTGAGCGATGAAGTCTTGTCCGAAATCCAGGCGGCGCTGGAACGTTCCGAACCGACCGTACTGCGCAAGCCGGGAACAGGTGCGGCGCTGGTTGCGCCGATTACCCAGCGTGGCGCGACGATTGGCGCCTTGGGCGTGCATCTGGAAGATACTCAGCGTGAATTGACCGAGGACGAGCTTGCTCTGGTGCAGGCTGTCGCTGAGCGGGTGGGATTGGCGGCAGAGACGTTGCGCTTGTTGGATGAGACGCAGCGTAGTGCGGCTCAGGAGCGATTGGTCGGCGAGGTTACGTCGCGCATTCGTGAGACACTGGATTTGAACGCCGTGCTAAAGACGGCTGTCCGCGAGATGGGGCTGGCCTTGGATGTTGACGTGGTGGAGGTGCGGTTGGGAACAGAGGCTGACAACCCCAGTGCGAATGCGACACCGTCTGAGGAGGTGCGTCTATGAGCCTGGCTTCGATACTCCAAATTTCGAGTTTTGTGTTGTCTCTGATCGGGTCTGTTCTTGCCCTGTACGTGCTGGCGCTCAACTTTTGGAATACGTCCAACCGTCACCTGAGCCTGTTGTTTTTCATCTTTGCGTCAAACAACTTGTTTACCGGTTTGATTCTAGATCCGTCTGTCGTAACGCGTGAGAGTGCCATACCACTCACTTATGGGTTAGGAGCGACGACAACGCCATTCCAGGTGATCCTGTTATTGCTTACCGTTGTCTTGCTCAAACCCGAATGGCTGCGCGGACGGTGGCGCTGGGTGTGGTGGCCGTTATATGCTTTGCTCGTTTTACCGGGTTTGCTGACCCTTTTGGATGTAAGTTTGGGGACACAGCTCTGGTACACCGGTCTGGATGCAGACTATGCCGGCGGTTTTGTACAATTGGCCGACTATGCCAATGGCAGTTTGGCTGTGCCCATCCGCATTATAAGCTACGCTGTCTTATCTCTGGTTTCCCTCCTGATCGCATTCCTTATTGCCTGGCGTGACAAGCGCGTTTCGCCGGAGACGCGCCGGCTGGCCTGGCTGCTTTTTGTTTCCCAGCTTGTTGCCTCTGCGGTCCAGTTTGGCCTGGGTGGCATCTCCAGAGTTCTCGTTATACAAGTCGCCAGCACTGTGTATGCAGTGGCATATGGTTATGCAGCCTTCCAACAGATGGTTTCCGAGCGGCGTTTGCAGCGGGGTCGTCTGCAAGTGCGCCTGGTGTTGCTGGTGCTGGCGATTGCCGTACCGTTGCTCATTGCAGTAGCTTTCTTGTTGACGAATCAAGCTGCCCGTCAATTGAATCAAGATGCCAACGAACAGCTTCGTCTGGCCAATGTCTCGCTCAAGGGCAAGGTGGACATCTGGCTAAACCAGAACACATTGGTGGTCCAGCAACTGGCTGCCCAGCCGGATATTGTGAGTATGGATCCGGTGTTACAAAAGCCGATCCTGGTCGAAACAGACCGTGTTTATGACTATCTCTTTTTGGTTCAAACGACCGACCTGAACGGTATGAATGTAGCGCGCAGTGACGACGGCGAACTTCAGGACTATAGCGACCGTATTTGGTTCCAAGGTGGGCGTTCCGGCGCACTGGTCACCATGCAGCCTTTGGTCAGTCGCACCACAGGTCGTCCGGCTCTGAACCTGGCGACGCCAATCCGGAATTCGAGTGGTGACATTGTGGGGGTTGCCTCCATCGTAGCTGAATTGGATGAAATCTCTGCTCAGGTGCAGGCCAGCCGGGTCGGTCAGACGGGGTTGGCTTACGTTATCGCGCCGGACAACCGTGTGGTTGCGCACCCAGATCCGGCTTACAGTAGTGAACTTCGTGACCTGTCCGAATATCCTGCGGTACAGTTGCTACGTCAGGGACGCATAGGCTCATCCGCCACCTTTATGGATGAACAAGGTATCCGCTGGCGGGCGCACTTGGATGTTTTAGATGGTGAAATCGGCCAGGGGTGGGGCGTTGTGGTGCAGCAGCAAGAATCCGAGGTGCGCGCTGCTCTGCAGGGGTTCCAGAATATTTCTACTGTTACGGTTTTGTTAGGGGCAGGGTTGATGGGTATTTTCGTCGCTTTTGCGATGCGCCAGGCTTTCCAGCCGGTGAATACGTTGACCTCGACGGTGACGGCGATCACGGCTGGCGACCTGACCCGAGAAGCGCCCGTAGAAAGTGAAGACGAACTGGGTACGCTGGCCCGCGCGTTCAACAGTATGACGGCGCAGTTGCGCGACTTGATCGGCGGTCTGGAAGACCGTGTTGCAAGCCGCACGGCCGACCTGGAAGAGCGCTCGCGTTACCTGGCTGCCTCTGCCGAAGTTGGACGCGCGGCTGCATCGATCCTTGATGCGGAACAGCTTGCGCAACAAGTCGTGACGGTGATCCGCGAACGATTCGAGTTATACTATGTAGCTCTGTTTACAGTTGATCAAAGTGCTGAGCAGGCCGTGTTGCGTGCCGGCACCGGTGAGGCCGGCCGGGCGCGTTTAGCGCGTGGGTATCAACTCCCGCTTGAAGGTCAATCTTCGATGATTGCCTGGTGTATCGCCAATGACCGACCGCGTATCGCTCAAGAAGCTGATAGGGATGAGGTGCGGTTTGTTTCACCGGAATTGCCGGATACACGCTCGGAAGTCGCGCTACCGCTGCGCTCGCGCGGGCAGGTGATCGGTGCGTTATCGCTGCAAAGCGATCGTCCAAATGTGTTTGATGAAACTGTCTTGGCTGTGCTCCAGGTGATGGCGGATCAGGTAGCGGTGGCCTTGGACAATGCGCGCTTGTTTGCAGAGAGTGAGTCTGCGCTGGAACAGTCACGCCGGGCGTATGGCGAACTTTCACAGCAGGCATGGACCCAACTCTTGCGTTCAGAACAGGGGATAGGCTATCGTTACACGCAGCAAGAAGTAACCTCAGCGGAAGACACTTGGCAACCGGAAATGGTCCAGGCAGTACGGTCCGGGCAACGGGTCGTGGAACAATCCGAGACCGAATCAGTGTTAGCTGTTCCGCTTAAGGTGCGTGACCAAGTACTCGGTGTGGTGCATCTACGCAAAAAATCACCAGGCAAGACTTGGACGGAGGAAGAGAACGTGCTAATAGAAACGTTGACTGAACAGCTTGGTGTGGCGCTGGAAAGCGCGCGCCTCTACCAGGATACGCGGCGTCGCGCAGCTCAGGAACGACTGGTCGGTGAGGCGACAGGACGCATTCGTGAATCGCTCGACATTGAAACCGTGCTCAAAACGACAGCGAGCGAGATCCGTCAGGCACTCGATCTGGAAACGCTGGTAATTCGCCTCGCAACGCCAGAGATGGACCTGGCAGAGCCAGGGATAGACGACGTATCAGGGCCGGTATAAAAAGGACGTAACTATGTGGAATAACATCAAGCGGCTGCTATCACCGCCGGTCTTCGCCGGGGATGAAGAGAAGACGCGCGTCGCAGCTTTACTCAATGCCATACTGTGGATCTTCGTTGGTATCTGCATGGCCGCTGGGCTCTTCTTTCTCTTTTTGCCCAATCCGGAGCTGTCCGTACCCCTCGTTGGCGTATTCCTACTTGTAAACGCTGGCTTGCTATGGATGATGCGGCGCGGTTATGTCTCTGTCGCCAGTCTCTTGTTCCTTATCGGTTTTTGGCTATTGATGACCGCCGTATGTCTATTTTTGGGAGGTACGCACTCTGCGACTTATTGGAGTTATATCGTCATTGTCGTCGTCGCGGGCTTGTTGCTCGGTGGGCGCGGGAGCATCATCTTTGCCGTGCTGAGTGTGGTGGCCACTCTTGCCATTACTTTGGCACAAACTGCTGATCTGTTGCCCACTAGACTCGGCGTTAGAACGCCCATGGAACAATGGTGGCCACTGAGCCTGTTTGTCATGGCCACGGCAGGATTGCTCAACCTGGCATCGCGCAGTTTGAGCGATGCCCTTCAGCGCGCTCGTCGCTATGCCGCCGAACTGGAAGAACAACGCGCCGGGTTGGAAGTGACCGTGGAGGAACGCACGCAAGACCTGGCTCGACGTACGCGCTACCTGGAAGTCACTACGGCTATCGCGCGCGAGGCGACTTCTGAACTGGAATTGAACGCACTGCTGACCAACGTCGTCAATTCGATCAGCCGGCAGTTTGGTTTTTACCACACCGGTTTGTTTCTGCTCGATGCTGCGGGCGAATGGGCTGAGTTAAAAGCCGCTTCTAGCGAGGGGGGGCAGCAGATGCTCGCGCGTGACCATCGCCTGCGCGTAGGATATGAGGGGATGGTTGGCTACGTTTCACAGCGCGGTGAGTCGCGTATTGCGCTGGACACGGGCCAGGATCGTGTCTTTTTTACTAGTCCCGATTTGCCCCTCACGCGATCGGAAGCAGCGTTGCCCTTACGCGTCCGTGGACGGGTGATTGGTGTGCTGGACGTGCAAAGCACTGAGCCAGAAGCGTTTACCCAGGAGGATGTCGCAGTATTACAGACCCTGGCAGACCAGGTGACGACAGCGATCAACAACGCGCGCCTTTTCCGGCAGGTCGAGGAGAGCGCCGAAGCCGAGCGCCGTGCTTTGGGTGGGTTATCCGCGCAAGCGTGGTCCAACCTGCTCAGCGCACAGAGCGGTCTGGGTTTTGTGAGCAATCGCCAAACCATAGAGCCTGTGGGTAACACATGGACACCTCAGATGCAGGCTGCACTGACAAAGGGGCAGGTTGCGGCCGACGCCGAGAGTGCGGACCTTGCCATACCCATCAAAGTGCGCGATCGTGTCATCGGTGTGATTGATGGGCGCAAGCCTGATGGTAGCGGTCAGTGGACGCAAGAAGAGATCGCACTGATGCAGACATTGGCTGAACAGTCGGCGCTGGCGCTGGAAAGTGCGCGCTTGTACCAGGATACACAGCGCAGCGCGGCCCGTGAGCGCCTGGTCAGCGAGGTAACCGGACGCATTCGTGAGACGCTGGAGTTGGAAGATGTGCTGAAGACCGCAGTACGTGAAATTCGCCAGGCGCTTGGCGCAGATGAGCTAGGTGCTCGTCTTGTGCTGCTTGATCAACCGGAGTCTGATTCCGACTAGGGCTTAGGAAAGGGTGTCGAAATGTGGGACAAAATCATAAAGTTTATTGCACCTCCGGTTTTTGAGGATAATGAAGAAAAGACGCGCATGGCCGTCTTGCTCAACATCATCCTGGTAGTGCTTTTCCTGACCACCTTTGTCGGCTCGGCGGGAATGCTCGTTGTGGAACCCGCTGAATGGATATTCAACCTGGCTTTTGGTGTTGTTTTGTGCGTGATCATTGGCTGGTTGTGGTGGAACGTACGCCAGGGACGCACGCAGATCGTAGGAACGTTGTTATCGTTCGTCTTGTGGATAAGTATCACAGTGTTGGTATATTTTTCGGGAACTGGTCTACGTGGTTCCAGCATCACTGGTTACTTTTTGGTGGTGGCGCTCGCTGGTTTACTTTTGAGTACCTGGGGCGTGATCATTTTTGGTGCGCTGAGTGCGTTAGCAGTGGTGGGATTCTATTACGCTGAAGTGAGCGGGGCGATTTCCCTAGTCCTTCCGCCGCAAGTTCGGTTTGTTGATTTGGCAGTGTTGATTATGACGGTAGGGCTGGCAGCGGCTGTGATGCACATCGCCGTGCGCAGTATCTCGACGGGCTTTGAGCACGCGCGACGCAATGCCGATGCATTGCGCGCGAGCAATATTGAATTGCAGGCTAGCCGTGATGCGCTTGTTCAGCAGACATCAGAATTGGAACGCCGGGCGCGTTATCTGGAGGCCACGGTTTCGGTTGCCCGGGATGTGGCGACTGTACAAGAACCGCAAATGCTGCTCACGAATGTGGTTCGTCTTATCAGCGAGCAATTCGGTTTCTATCACGCGGGGGCGTTTTTGCTGGATTCGACGGGTGAATGGGCTATCTTGCAAGCTGCCTCGAGTGAAGGTGGGCAACGCATGTTGGCGCGTGGGCACAAATTGCGTGTGGGACAGCAAGGTACAGTCGGTTACGTCACAAGTCGCGGTAAAGCTCGCATCACCCTGGATATCAGCGAGGACGCGATTTTTTTCAACAACCCGGATTTGCCGGAGACGCGTTCTGCGGTAACGCTGCCACTTCGCGTCCACGACCAGATCATCGGAGCGTTGGATGTCCAGAGTAAAGAGCCAAATGCCTTTGGTGATGAGGATGCGAAGGTCCTGCAATCACTGGCCGACCAGATCGCACTCGCCATGAGTAACGCGCAGCTTTTCCTTCAGGCTCAGGAGAGCATCGAAGCAGAACGGCTTGCCCGTGGAGAGTTATCCCGTGAGATGTGGGCACGCTTGTTAGGCGGAGAGGGAGAATTGGGCTATCTCAGTACCGCGCAAGGTATTTCTTCAACCTGGGATGCCTGGCTCCCGGAGATGGAAACGGCGATGCAAAGCGCGAAGACGGTTGTGAGCGAACAAGATCGAACGCGATTGGCCATCCCCCTCGAAGTTGGGGGACAGGTGATTGGCGTGTTGGATGGGTACAAGGCTCAGGGTTGGACGGTGGAAGAGGTGGCGATGACGCAAACGTTGGTCGAGCAACTGAATGCGGCAGTAGAACGCGCGCGCCTTTACCGCGATACCCAGCGCCGCGCGGCCCGTGAGCGCACGGTCGGTGAGGTGACCGGACGCATCCGTGAGACGCTGAATGTGGAGGCCGTGCTCAAGACGGCAGCCGACGAAATCCGCCAAGCCCTACAACTGGAGCGTCTGGTCGTGCGTTTGGGCGCGCCGGATGAAGATACTGTTCAGCCCACCGAGAAAGGATACGAGGATGTGGAACAG
The DNA here is from genome assembly GCA_016934645.1 of Anaerolineae bacterium. The sequence goes on along the minus strand of JAFGSL010000294.1, from coordinate 6,134 downwards.
GATTAAGCAGTTTCTTGCGGACCCCGTCTTTCCCGGCGATGAGGAGAAGACACGCATCGCTTCGCTGCTCAACCCGCTGTTATTGAGCCTGTTTGTGGCGGACATACTTGGTATGCTGGCCACCCTCTTCGTTTTCGCCGAAAAACTGGGTAGCGGCATTGCTGTCGCGCTCATCTTCGTCATTGTCATTGTGGCTAAGCTATTGACTCAGCGTGGATATGTCCGGGCAGCTGGGCTGGTATTTATCATTGGCACGTGGCTTCCTGTCAGCGTCATTTTTCAGCTTTCTGGTCAGCGCAGTTTCTCTGGTGTTGCCTTGGTAAGCATCACCGTGATTGCCGGCCTGATCTTGGGACAGCGGGTCGCTCTCATTGTTGCTGCACTGAGCAGTCTTACCTCATTGCTGGTGTTCGTCGCGGCTGAATCAGGTTATCCATTGCCCAATATTTTCCCTTCACCACAGTCGGCCAACTGGGTGATGCTTACTCTGGGTCTGGCGATGGCAGTTGCACCGCTCAACCTGGCTCTGCGCAGCCTAAATATAGCGCTGAATCACGCGCGGCGTTACGCCGAAGAATCGGAGCAGCAGCGAGCACAGATCGAGAGGCTGGCTGAGGAGCGCGCCCAAGAGCTGAATCGCCGCGCAGGCTACTTGGGTGCTGCCACAGCGATTGCTGCCGAGGTTGCGGCAGCGGAACGTGATCCCCTGATGCTGTTGCGGCAAGCCACTATGATCATCAGCCGACAGTTTGGATTTTATCACACGGGCTTCTTCCTGCTGGACGATGATAGGCAGTGGGCCGTGTTGCAGGCGGCTTCCAGTGAAGGTGGGCAGCGTATGCTGCAACGCCAGCATCGCTTACGCGTTGGTGCAGAAGGTATCGTGGGGGCGGTAGCCGCTCATGGGCAATACCGCATCGCGCAAGACGTCGGTGCAGATGCAGTCTACTTCGCAAATCCTGACTTGCCCGAAACACGCTCCGAAATGGCCTTGCCGCTGCGCGTGCGCCGTGAGGTCATCGGCGTGCTCGACGTGCAGAGCACTGCAGCGGACGCTTTTACCGACGAGGATGTGAACGTGTTACAGGCGTTGGCCGATCAAGTGTCGGTAGCTGTGAACAATGCACGCTTGTTGCGCCAGGTTGAGGAGAGCCTCACTGCCGAAAGGCGCGCCTACGGGCAAATGGCGCGCGAAACATGGCAGGATTTGCTCCGCACGCGCCCTGATATGGCTTTTGCCAGCAATGAGGACGGCGTTGCACCTTTCACGGCCTGGGAGCCGCAGATGAAGACAGCGGCTCAGACCGGCCAAGTGGCCGGCGAAGGCGATTCGCTGGCAATCCCTATCCAGGTGCGCGATCAAGTGATTGGCGTCATTGATGGACGCAAACCTGACGGCACAGCGTGGTCCGAGGAGGACATCAGTCTGCTGCAAACGTTGACCGAGCAATTGAGTACGGCTCTCGAAGGCGCGCAGCTTTACGAGGACACCCAACGGCGTGCTGCTCGCGAGCAATTAGCACGCGAGATCACAGCAGAAATGCGGCGTTCATTGGAGGTCAACACCGTGTTGCAAACGGCGATCCACCAACTACGGACTTCGCTGAACCTCACCGAAGCCGAAGTGTGGATCGAAGAAGCGTCTTCAGAGGCCTTCCCTGTGTCCCCCCAAACGGGGACCCCCACTGGTGGGGGGATTAAGGGTGGGGAGCGATAGAAGAGGGATACTATGTTTAAGTGGATCAAAAACTACTTCACATTGCCGACATTTGAAGACGACGAACTGACGCGCCGCACGCGATTGCTTATTTCCATCCTGGTGCCTTTCGCGGTGATGACCGTCCTTGTGGTCGGGGTTATGGTGGGACTGTATGGATTGCCCCAACGATTTGCGGATATGGGACCCGTCATCGCCGCGGTGATCATTTTCATAGGAACGTTGGCATCGTTTCCTCTCGTCCGCCGCAGGTTTCCCACTGGCTTGGCAGTTAGCATTCTCCTGTTGATGTGGGGGGTAGTCATCAGTTGGACATGGACTGAAGAGGGATTAAGTGGCGGCTTCACTAGCTATGTTTACCCATTGGTAATTGTGCTGGCCGCATTGTTGCTCGGGCCGCGCAGCGCTGTGGCGTTTACACTATTGTCGCTTATTGGGTTTGCGGGTGCGATCTATGCCGAGAATCAGGGTTGGATTCCTGGTAGCACGGGTGTCGATCTTGTGGATGGGCTGATCGTATTCACTGTTGTGATTTTGACTGGCGTTTTCATGCGCTATGCAGTAAAGAGTATGCAGGACGCTATCACCCGCGCCCGGCGATCGGCGCAGGCGCAGGCGGAGGCCAACAGCGAGCTGGAAGCGATCCGGCTTTCGCTGGAGGAACGCGTGGCGGTTCGTACGCAGGCTTTGCAGTCCCGCTCGACGTTGTTGCTGACTGCCATCGATCTTGGTCGCGCTGCGGCCTCGTTGCGTGATCTTGATGACCTTTTATCCCGTATGCCGCAAATGATCTCCGAACGGACGGGGTTCTACCATGTCGGTCTCTTTATCATGGATGAATACCGGGAATTCGCTGTCCTGCGTGGTACGAGCAGTCCTGAGGGACAACAGTTGCTGGCACAACATTTCCGCGTAGGAATTGACGAGCCGGACCTTCTCAGCGTGGTCATCACGAGTCGCGAGTTGCGTGTGGCGCTGGATGTTGGGCCGAATGCAGTGGCGTTTGCCAACTCGTCGTTCCCGCGCACGCGATCTCAATTGGTGTTGCCGCTCGTCGCCGGGGATCGCCTGGTCGGCGCGTTAGATTTACATAGCACGGAAAGCGATGTCTTGACGGACCAGATGGTTGAGGTTATGCGCTTGCTGGCCGATCAGATTGCGATTGCGATTGAGAGCGCGCAACTGTTCGCACAGAGCCAGGAAGCGCTGGCGGCAGAGCTCCGCGCGTATGGCACGGTCAGCCGTGAAGCTTGGCGAGATATGGTGCGCGTTGAAGGTACCGAAGGCGGCTTGCGTTTTCTCTCCGACGCGCCGGGTGTGATCCGTCCGGCGTTTGGCGAAAAACCTGCCGTTATGCAACAAGCACGGCAGACCGGACGCATCGTCAAGGAGGCTAATTCTACGCTGGCTGTTCCCATCCAGATCCGTGAAGGCGTCAGTATTGGCGCGTTGCGTTTGAGCAAGCCCTCCTGGGGCGAGGATGAAATTGCGTTGGTTGAGACACTGACCGAGCAGCTTGGTGCGGCCTTGGAAAGCGCTCGACTGTATCAGGAGACCCAACGCCGCGAGGCGCGCGAGCGTATCACGCGCGAGATCACGGAAGACATTCGCCGCTCGGTCGAAATGGAAGTGATCTTGAAGGCCGCGGTAAGCAACCTGGGAGAGGCTCTGGGGGTCCCACGTACCTATGTGCGTCTAATGTTGAGCGACGACGCTGAAGTTTCACTGTCCCCGGATACACCAGACGCATCCGCCGTCGCTATGGACGAAGGAGAAGAGCACGATGAGTCGTAAAAAATCAAACCCGAGCGGTACGCGGGATGTCCATTCACCTGTCTCGCCACGCCAGGAAGTGACTGCTCCGATAGCGGTCACCTCTGCAGACGAGATCGTTGCCATGCCCGAGTCGTTGTCACAGTCCGACGAAGCCCGCGCCGCTTTGCACTTCTATGATCTGGCCCGGCTCAGCCCGGACATATTCTGGGAGATGGATGCCGAGGGAAGCCACCTTTACTGCTCGGAGCGAGTGCACGATGTGTTGGGTTACACCCCGGACGAAATGTTGACGCGCACGTTCTTCGATCTCTTGCCAGGCGAAGATTCGCCCAAGGATGAGGCGGGGAGCGATGGCGCTGAAGCATTCCGCATGCTACTTGCCGAAGGGCGCGAGTTCCAGATTGAAGCCAGCCACATTGCTAAAGATGGTCGCGAGGTGCTGCTCAATGTGACCGGCAGCCCGGTGGTGGATGCCGATGGGCGCATCCTGGGCTATCGCGGTTTCTCCAGAGACGTGACCGCACAGCGCGCGCTGGAGACACATCACACGCTGCTACAACAAACCCTTGATCTTAATCCCAACTTCTTTTTCGTGCGCGATCAAGAGGGTCGCTTTATCCTCGCCAACAAAGCGATCGCCGATGCTTACGGAACGACTGTCGAGGACCTCATTGGCAAAACAGACACCGACTTCAACCCCGACCCGGAGGAAGTGGAGGCCATCAGACGCGGGGATTTGGAAGTGATGGAGTCACGCCAGGATAAGTTTATCCCCGAAAGTCCGATCCTCCGCCAGGGGCGGTGGGTGCAGACGACCAAACTGCCGCTCGTGGACGCGGATGGCGTCGCGCGGAGAGTCCTCGGCATTTCCAGCGACATCACCGAACGGGTGCAGATGGAACAGGCGATCCAAACTTCACTGGAGCGCCGTGGGCGCCAGGTGCAGACCAGCACCGAAGTGGCCCAGGAAATCGCTGCCGCGACCGCGCTGGATGATCTTTTTGAGCGCGTCGTGACCCTGGTGAAGGAACGGTTTGGGTATTATCACGCACAGATTTTCCGCTACGACGCATCCGCCCGGGTGATGCGCCTGGTGGTTGGCTATGGGATGGTCGGCGCGCGCATGCTGGCGGCAGGACACGCTTTGCCGACGGGGCGCGGCGTGGTCGGTGCGGCGGCATCCACCGGGCGACCAATGTTGACCCCTGACGTGACGCGCGATCCTGACTGGATCCCCAACACATTCCTGCCGGGCACGCGTGGGGAATTGGCAGTGCCGATCAAACTGCGCGATCAGATCCTTGGTATTCTCGATGTGCAGAGCAACATCACGAACGCTTTGACCCAGGAAGATCAACTGCTGCTCGAAGGGCTGTGCGGTCAAATCGCCATCGCGATCCACAATACGCAGCTTCTCGAATCTGCCAATACCTTCCGCCAGGTCATTGCTGCCTCCGGGCAGGGTATCATTATTACCACGCTTGATGGAACGCTGACCTATGTCAATCCTGCATTCTGCACTCTGGTGGGTGAAACGGATCCTCAGGCCTTGGTTGGACAGTCCCTCTTCTCCTACTATCCCGAGGCACTCCACACTCGCCTGCGCAGAGAAATTCTACCGGCGTTGATGGAGCATGATCAATGGCAGGGAGAACTGGCTGTGCTAACGTGCACTGGTACAGCGTTGCCTACGCTGGAAAATCTGGCGCTTGTCGCGGACGAGACCCTCACCGGTGAGGCCCTCACGGGTGAGCGGGGCGAACCACGGTATCTGATCCGTCAGGTAAGTGACATCACCGAGCGCAAGGAGATGGAAGAGGCGCTGGCGATGGAGCGCCACCTCCTGCACGCCCTTTTGGACAACGTCCCCGATCACGTCTACTTCAAGGATCTTGAGAGCCGTTTCCTGCGCATCAGCACTGCCAACGCGCGTTGGCTTGACGTGGCCGATCCATCCGTGGTGTTGGGCAAGACGGACTTTGATTACTTTGCCCCGGAACACGCGGAGAAGGCGTTTGCCGATGAGCAACATATTATCAAGACCGGAGAGCCATTGCTAAACGTAGAAGAAAAGGAGACCTGGCCCGATGGCCGCGAAACCTGGGTTTCTACTTCGAAGATGCCGTTGCGCGATGCAGAAGGGCACATCATCGGCACGTTCGGTGTCTCGACCGACATCACGGCGCGCAAGTTGGCTGAGATGGAGAGTGAGCGCCTGTTGGATGAGATGGCGGAACAGGCCGAAGAACTGCGCAGCGCCGTTGTCGATATGACGATTATCCAGGAGACGGTTTCGGCATTGACGGTGGCGACGACTTTCGAGGACGCCGTCAAAACCTTGCTCCCGGCCGTGATCGAAGCGGTGCAGGCCAGCCAGATCAGCATGTTCTTGGTAGAAGACGACTATATGACGCGCGTGGGATTGTATCCCATGTCTGAAGCGGACAGCGCACGGATTGGCGAGAAGGTTGCGTTGGCGGAATACCCATTGACCCAGAACGTGATCGCTTCACAGCGTCCCCTGGTGGTTTCTGCCGATGATCCCCGTTTGCAGGAACACGCGCGTCAAGCTTACAAAGCCGCCGGAATCGTGGCGAGCGCGACCATCCCTCTGGTAGGGCGCGAGGGTGTTCTGGGGACG
>JAFGSL010000293.1 GCA_016934645.1 Anaerolineae bacterium | reverse complement strand
GCCCACCGATCTGATCCAGGAATTAAGTGTGCTGGCGCAATCCCGCCGGTCGGCGCAGGCCAAGGTTGCCGAGGCCGACGCCGAGAAGGCCATTGCCGAGAAATTCAACGAGGCGGCTGAGATGATGTCGGATCGGGCCATGGAAATTTACCGCCTTAACGTTCTGGAACGTATTGGCCGTGAGGAAGGCAGCCAGATCGTCATTTACGGTTTGGGCGGCAATGTCCCGGCGATGGATGCTTCTTTAGCGGCGACGGTGGCGGGGAGCAGAACCGCGCATCATTAGCTAATTCGTGCGATGACCCTTGCGAAGGTTTAGGCAAACTAAAGGTTTGCACACCTTCGCAAGGGTGACTTTTCCTGTTAAGTGCTATGTCTGAAAACACTCCGCTACAGACCCTCGAAGGGACGCTGGAACGGCTGACTTTCCAGAACGAAGAGAACGGTTACACGGTGGCGAAGCTGATCCCCAAGGGAAAGGGCTACGAAGTCACCGTGATTGGTACACTCACGGGCGTCAACCCTGGCGAGTCAGTGCGGCTGCACGGCGTGTGGAGCACGCATCCCCAGTATGGCCGCCAGTTCGAGGTGCGCGAGTATACGGTGCAGCTCCCGGCGACGGTCGAGGGTCTCCGCAAGTACCTGGGCAGCGGCCTCATCAAGGGTGTGGGGCCGGTCAACGCCGGGCGCATCGTCGATTACTTCGGCCTCAAGACGCTGGACGTGATTGAGTCGGATGTCAACCGGCTGCGCGAGGTGCCGGGCGTTGGCGCGAAGCGCACGGCACAGATCGCCCGCGCCTGGGAGGAGCAGAAGCACATCAAGGAGATCATGATCTTTCTGCAAAGTCACGGCGTCAGCACCGGGCTGGCGGTGAAGATCTACAAGCAGTATACAGACCAGGCACTCGCCGTCGTGCGCAACGACCCCTACCGGCTGGCGAAGGACATCTACGGCATCGGCTTCAAGACGGCGGATAAGATCGCGCAAAAAATGGGCTTTGCCGTGGACGCGCCCGAACGCATCCAGGCTGGATTGCGCTACGCCCTGGGCACGTTCAGCGATGACGGACATTGCTTCGCCCCACGCGACGACCTCCTCACCGCCGCCGCCGAACTCCTCGAAGTCTCCCGCGAGGCGTGCGAACCGCAGTTGGACGCGCTTATTCGCCTGGAAGAAGTCATTGCTGAGGAAGCAGGAGGCAAGATGCAAGGTGCAAGAATCCTGCCTCCTGCCTCTTGCATCTTTTTGCCGCCGTTCCTTTACGCTGAAAAGGGCGTCGCCAGCAAGCTGCGGCAGTTGCAGACGAGTTCGCGTGACCGGTTGGCTGTTTTCCAGAGCGTGGAATGGGATCACGCGTTCGCCTGGCTTGAGGAACGCAATCCGATCCACCTGGCGGAGCAGCAGCAGGCGGCGGTGCGCATGGCGCTCACGGAGAAGGTCAGCATTCTCACGGGCGGCCCCGGCACCGGCAAAACGACGATCACGCGCAGCATCATTCACCTTTTGCTCGCCAAACACCGTTCCGTGCTCCTGTGCGCGCCGACGGGCCGTGCTGCGAAGCGCTTGAGCGAAGCGACCGGCCTGGAAGCGAAGACGATTCACCGGCTGTTGGAGGTCAAACCCGCCGAAGGCTTCCGCTTTGCGCGCGATCAGGACAATCCGCTCGACGCGGATATGGTCATCGTGGATGAAACGTCGATGGTAGACATCCTGCTGATGAACCACTTGCTCAAAGCCGTGGAGGCGGGCAGTCACCTGCTGCTGGTGGGCGATGTGGATCAGTTGCCGTCGGTGGGGGCGGGGAACGTGCTGCGTGACCTGATTGCCAGCGAGGTGATCCCTGTCACGCGGCTCGATACGATTTTCCGCCAGGCCGAGGATAGCTACATCATCGTCAACGCGCACCGCATCAATCGCGGTGAGATGCCGGTGTGCAACGGCCCGGCGCGGGACTTCTTTTTGTTCGCGGCAGACGACGCCGAGCGCGCCGCCGACCTCGTCCTCGATATCGTCGCGCAGCGCATCCCGGCGAAGTTCGGCTACGACGCCGACCGCGACGTCCAGGTGCTCAGCCCGATGCACCGGGGCGCGGCGGGCGTCGGCGAGCTGAACCGGCGTTTGCAAGAGACGCTCAATCCGCCGGACGCGCGCAAGGCGCAGTCGGTCCACGGCTCGCGGGTGTTCCGCGTAGGCGACCGCGTGATGCAGATTCGCAACGACTACGACCGCCAAGTCTTCAACGGCGACATGGGCCGCGTCACGGCGCTGGATTTGGAGGAGCACACACTCACCGTCAACTTCGAAGGAGCGCTGGTGGGCTACGAGTTCACGCAGTTAGACGAGCTGGTGCATGCCTACGCGGTGAGCATCCACAAGTCGCAAGGCTCGGAGTTCCCCGTAGTGGTGATCCCAATGCTGACGCAGCACTATATGATGTTGCAGCGCAACCTGCTCTACACGGGCGTGACACGCGCCGCTAAGCTCGTCGTCCTGGTGGGGAACCAGCGCGCCATCGCCATCGCCGTGCATAACGACAAAATCACGCAGCGCAACACCCGCCTGACCGAGCGCTTGCAGACATGGACGCCACGGTTGAAGGATGGCTACAAACTCATCTGAAAATAGGGAGGCGTTTGTAGTAGCGAT
>JAFGSL010000292.1 GCA_016934645.1 Anaerolineae bacterium | reverse complement strand
TTGTCCAAGTTCAAGTGGAGGGTCTGCACCGTCGGGAAGCGTGGGGCCACCCGTTGCCAAGTCAATGCGATGACATCGGCCATCGCAAGTACACATACCGGAAACGCGTGTACAGAAAACCGGCATCAATCGCGTACTATGAATGAAACCCTTTTACGAGATTGTGATCCAGGAACACCTGACCCTACACCGGTTCCGCCAATTTGAGAACTTAACGGTGATTTATGACTCCGGCGGCAAAACAGTTCTCACCTGTCCTATTCCAGACCAATCAGCGCTACTCGGCTTGCGCAATTTGCTTTATAATCTTGGTGTTGTGCTGATCTCCATCAGGAAGTTGGAGGAAACGTAGAACTGCGATTTTGATAATTAGCGGAAAACGTGATAAGATCGTGTCACGACGGCCACATCGCTGCGGAAGGGATTGTAGATGAAAAACTTGTTATCTGTCCGACGTGTCCTTGTTGATGGCACCATCATGAACTTGCTGCTCACGGTGGTCACGTACGGATCCATCTACATCAATCCGCTGTTTTGGGTCAGTGACTATCCTCCGGACATCCAGGACGCAGTGGGTGCCGTCGACATCCCTATCGGCCAGAAACTCATCGTGGGCGTACTCTATCTTTGCATTGTCGTCGGCGTGCCCCTCTACTCGAATGCCAGGCTCAGGCAGCAAAATAACGGGGAACTGTCTTTCCTGGCAGCTTTCGCTAACAGCGCGCTGCTTGCGTTTTTCTTTGCTGTGTGGGATTTGCTGGTCCTCGATTGGCTCATTTTTGTCACCATTCAGCCAGACTTTATTGTGATCCCAGGAACAGAGGGGCTGCCTGGCTACAAGGACTACTGGTTCCACTTCAAGGTGAGTTTCCTGGGATGGACACAGTGGATCGCTATTCTCACCGCTGGCCTGATCCTGGGAGGCCTTTCGATGATCCGGCTGGGAGGTAAGCAGCGATCCGAGATAACGAATAAGGCGTAGTATTTCAGAGGTAAGGCCAAGCTGCTCTGGGATTGCCAGCGCTGATGATAGCCAAAAGAGATATGGCCACCGAGCTGTTCATCAGCGTGGGGACGGCTACCACGATAACTATATCCCCAATTCTGGAAACACCTAAGATTGTTCATGGGCTGAACACTAAGACGGTTCCAGATGCCATAGAGGCCAAATGGCTGAATATGAAAACAGTAAACAGCGGGCAAGATAGAAAGAGCAGTATGAAATTCATAAAGAAAAAACTTCCACATCTTCTCGGAGGATTTGCCTCCATCCTCATGATTTTCTTCACCACATTTTGGACTTATTGGGGCGCTGCCGAAATGTATCACGAGGGCTGGTGGGGCGCTTGGTACAACCGGTTACCCTATTTAGTGCCAATCGCGGTCACGCTGATTCCCACGCTGGTGACCTTCAGATGGCCCGTTGTAGGTGGCGTTCTGATCATGGGCATTGGCACATGCGCGCTTTTCTTTTTCGGTAACGATGTCGCATTTATCGGCCTCGCTATTGCGCTCGTGGGTCTTGTCTTCTTGGTGGATGGTCTGGTTAAGCGACGGGCCGTCCCAGCAGGGACACCTTCTCCGGCTTTTTGGTGGCGCCGTCACTGGCGCTATCTATTGGCGGTGGGAGCGCCTCTGCTCGTATTTGCGGGGATATCCGCCCGCATGCTGCCCATCGTCCTCACTCGCGTGGACGATGGCAACCGCAGCGCGCGCCTGGTCGAGGGCAACGACGTCACTCTCGTTTGGGCCCCGGAAGGGCCGGGATGGAACTGGCAACAGCCCTGGGGTGGTTATCCCTCCTGGCAGAGCATTGCCCTGTACGGCGTGCCCCCAGTAGGCATGGAAGATAAAGCCGGTTACGGGCGACAAGGCGATACGACGGTCTTTGCTACCGCCGAGGATATGGCACAAACCAATCTCTGCCGTTACTTAAGCGCGGATGGCACTACCCTCATGGATGAGCCGCAGGATGTCTGGCGCATGCCCACCACTGACGAAGTCGTCCGGTCCCTGACCCGGCACGGTGAGAACGCCGGTTGCGCATGGCAGGGAGAATTCCGCAAACAAGCGCAGTGCACTCTGTTGCCCGACAAAGAATCGCCGCTATGGTCCACCGAACATGCGGCCATCTACTACTGGACGGCCGATTCTTATAATGAGAGTTGAGGATACTTTGTCGCCTTCAATGGAATGATCAACGCGACCTACAAATTGGGAGGCAATCCCCGCCACAGCTAGGGAGGGATTATATAGCATCTCCAGAATCGTACAATCGCAGTGGCACGGAGTGTGTGCTTCACTTTTGGGGCAAAGCGGGTGTCGCGCGCACTCCCTAGCTGGTCAATCAACCTAACGCCCAAGATTGGGCGGTGTGAAACACCCCCAGCATTTGAAGCCGCAGTGAAAACGTGGTAAGATTGGAATGCGATGGAAACGTTTCTCCTGACCACAAAGCTCTACATCCCGTTGCCACACTCCAACCTGGTGAAGCGCCCGCGGCTGACCAAGCGGCTGGACGAAGGGATGCGCCTGGGCCGCAGGTTGACCCTGATCTCAGCCTCAGCCGGCTCCGGCAAGACGACGCTGCTCAGCGAATGGATACATACGTCGAGGACGCATCGCGGTGAGCCCCTACAAGTCGCTTGGCTCTCCCTTGACGAGGACGATAACGACCCCGCCCATTTTTGGGCATATGTTATCGCTGCATTGCAAACGATCTATCCCAAGGTGGGACAGTCCATGCTGCCGATGCTCCAAGGACCACAGCTACCGCCCGTCCGCTCCATCCTGACACCCTTGCTCAACGAGCTTGCTGCACTCTCTGAGTTCATCATCCTCATCCTGGACGATTATCACCTCATCACCGCAGGGACCATTCACGACGGCGTCGCGTTTCTGCTCGATCACCTGCCACGGCAATTACACCTGGTCATCGCCACCCGCGCCGATCCACCGCTGCCCATCGCCCGGCTGCGCGCCCGCGGACAGTTGACTGAGCTGCGTGCCGACGACTTGCGCTTCACCACCGAGGAAGTCGCCGCATTCCTGAACGAGGTGATGGGATTGAACTTACAGCCACGGGACATTGCCGCGCTGGAGGTTCGCACCGAGGGCTGGATCTCGGGTTTGCACCTGGCGGCGCTATCGATACAGGGACGTGAGGACGTGCATGCCTTCGTCGAAGCGTTCACCGGCGGCCACCAGTACATCATTGAGTACCTGATCGAAGAAGTCTTGAGCCAACAACCGGAGCCGGTACAGCGCTTTCTGCTCCAAACATCGATCCGCGACCGGCTCTGCGCACCGCTGTGCGATGCTCTTACGGGAGAGGGGGATGGTGCTGAAACGCTGGAACGTTTGCAGCGGGACAACCTCTTCACCATTCCCCTGGATGACGAAGGGCTTTGGTATCGCTATCACCACCTATTTGGCGACCTGCTGCGCAAGCGGTTGGGACAGGCCCCCCCTTTCATCCCCCCCGCAAGCGGAGGGGACAGAGGGGGGGGAGTAGATGAACTGCACCGCCGCGCCAGTCAATGGCACGAAGAAAACAGTCTGCTTGATCAAGCGGTCAAACACGCGCGGGCAGCAGGGGATTTCGAACGCATCGCACAGATCGCCGAGCGTGCCGCTGGGGCCAGCCTGCTCGACGCCCGGCTGACGGCACTGTTGCGCTGGGTGGATACATTGCCACAGGATGTGCTGCGTGCCCATCCCCGCTTACAGATTTATCGTGCCTGGGCGCTGTATATGAACGGCCATCTGGAAGCCGCACAGCAGGCCCTAAGGAACTGTCGCCAGGCATTGAAGGCCCTGCCGCCGTCGGCCGAAAACGACTCTCTGCGCCGCATGTTGATCCGCTTGCTGGACATCATCGAAATGATTGCGCAGGGCTTTATGTACGACGTGGACGACAAGATCGAAGAGGCCATCCGGGCGTGCAGCCTGGCCCGCGATATGGCGCTGGAGGATGGTCACGTTTTCCTGTCGGCGCAGGCCACCGAAGGGTTGGCGCTGGCGCAATATTACCAGGGTCATCTGCGGGCGTCCGCCCAGTCCTGCCAACAGGTGATCGACTTGGCAGTGCAGGGCGCAGCACAGGCCCCCCTGGCCGCGGCAGGCTACGTTGAACTGGCCGGCGTTCACATCGAGTGGAACGACCTGGATAAGGCTGCCGACCTGTTGGACGAGGCGCTGGCGCTGTGCCGCGAGTGGGGCATCCTCCAGACGCTGAACGAAGCCTACACCGCCCAGTCCCACCTTCTACAGCTCAAGAGAGATATCGACGGAGCCTGGGAGGCACTGGAGAAAGCTCGCGAGTTTAGTTCTATGGAAGGCGACTCTTCCTTGGTCAACTTCCGGCTGTCCACACAGGAAGCGCGTCTGAACCTGGCGGCAGGAGAGCCCGAAAAAGTCGTGCGCTGGGTGAAGGAGACGCGGGCCGCTTTTGTACCTGGGGACCAAGGCCGACAACGGTTGCCCACTACCTTCATCGTGACCCTGCATACGATCCTGGCGCGAGCCTGCCTGGCTCAAGACGAGGCAGAAGAAGCGCTGGCCGCACTAGAGCCGCTTCAGGCACCCGCCGAAGCCGCCGGAGCCTTCCTGCACGTCATCGAGGTCTGCGCGCTCAAGGCACTGGCCCTGCAGGCCTTGGGCGACACGGCTGCCGCGCTGATCTCGCTGGAGCGATCGCTGGCGCTGGCCAAGCCGGAGGGCTTCATGCGCGTGTACCTCAACGAAGGCGCGCCGATGGCATCCCTGCTCCGCGAGGCGGCGGCGAGAGGCATTCAGGCAGAATACGTGGATCAGTTACTCGCTGCTTTCGGAGTACGGGAGTATGGGAGTATGGAAGAAACTACCCCCACACTCCCACACCCCCATACTCAACCACTCACAGACTCTCTCACCTCCCGTGAACTTGATGTCCTGCACTGCATCAGCCAGGGCCTCTCCAACAAAGACATCGCCGAGAAACTCGTCATCGCGCTGAACACGGTCAAGCGACACACCAGCAGCATCTATGGCAAGTTGGATGTGAAAAGTCGCACACAGGCCGTCGCGCGGGCGCGCGAACTCGGTTTGCTCCCCACCGATCAGAACTAACACTTTTGAGTCATTTCCCCCTTATCGCAAAATTGGCCCTTTTGTGTGGCGACAATCCTGTCCCTATCAGCTATACTGACGTTGAAAGAGGCGAGATCCTGCACGCTCATCGAGGAAGAGGCCAAGATGCAACAACAGCACTATGAGATCCGAGTCGAGGGACATCTGGCAGTCGATTGGTCGGACTGGTTCGAAGGGCTGACCGTCCGCCAGGATGCGAGCGGTGAAACCGTCCTCTGTGGCCTGCTGGATCAGGCCGCGCTGCATGGTGTCTTGGCCCAGGTCCGTGACCTGGGGCTAACGCTGGTCGCCGTCAACCGAAGGGGGTAAGGGGAGTCGTAAAAATGAAAATCAGTCGAAGGAATTTTCTCAAACTATCCGCTATGGCCGCTGGAACAGCCGTCGTTGGCGGAGGCGTAGGGTATGCGCTGCTCAGAGATCCCGACCCGCTTGCGGATTTCCACGCCAGCACAGAAAAGGTGCTCAGCGCACGCTTTGGACAAAGCCGGGCTAAAACACTTGTCCAAGATATCCAGCGAGAGTACGAAACACTGACTCTGGAAGCGCCATACATCGGCGGTGAGGACAACATATTTACCGAATGGCTGACCTACGGCGTTTACTACCTGGCCGTGTACCAGGTGCTCAAGTCCCTGGGACAGACCGTCGAGCAGGCCGGACGCATCATCTACGAGACCTACGAGACGATGGCTGATTATCCGGTGTGGATGCTGCGTTTGGTGGGCGGCCTCAAATACGGCGAGGGATACGTCGAGCGCCTGCGGACAGCGGCCGTGGAATCACAACAGCGGCGCTATCCAGGCGATTGGGTGTGTACCTTCGTCGAGGGCGACGGTGAGACGTTCGACTATGGGCTGAGCATTACCGAATGCGGCATCTGCAAGTTCTATCACAGCCAAGGTGCGGGCGAGTTGGCACCGTACATGTGCCTCAGCGACTATGTCGTGGGCCGGGCTTTCGGCAGAGGGCTGGTGCGCTACAAGACAATCGCCGAAGGGGCCGAGGTGTGCGACTTCCGGTACAAACAGGGGCAAGAGACGTTCGTCTACCCCTTGAGAGATGGGTGGCCACCCAAATTCATCGATGAAGGAGTTTAGGGTATGACAGAACGCAAGATTGAAAGCGAGGGATCGAGTACGGCCGGCTACACCTGTTTTTCGCGGGCGTGTGCCACTAGGGAGCAGGACCAGCGCTTCCGTGGGCCTGACTATCTGGCCGAGATCTTTATGCCTCCCATCCCCAATATCCTGCTCAACGTCCCCTTCCTGAGAAAACTGTGCATGCGCAAGCTGTTTCCATCCGGCATATATGAATACGTTACGGCGAGGACCAGGGTGTTTGACCAAGCCTTTGTGGACGCGCTGGAGCGCGGCTTCTCTCAGATCGTGCTGCTCGGCGCCGGCATGGACACGCGGGCATTCCGCTTTCAAGAAAAAAACCGGGGCACGACGGTATTCGATCTGGACATCCACGCCACGCAGCGTTACAAGCGCGAGGTACTTGAGCGTAAAAAGATCGCACCGCCTGCGGAACTCGTCTTCGCGCCCATCGATTTCAACAAGCAGCGCCTCGCCGCTGTGCTGGCGCAGGCAGGATACCGAGACGGGCAACCGACGCTCTTCCTGTGGGAGGGAGTGACGATGTACCTGGAACCCGATGCCGTGGACGGCACGCTGGCCTTCATTCGCAGCAGCGCAGCCGAGGGGAGCATCGTCGTCTTTGACTATGTCCGCGCCTCGGTGCTCCGATACGAGAACTCGCTTTACGGCGAACAAGCGATCCGTGGCACCGTTGCCCGCGCGGAAGAGGGATGGATCTTTGGCATCGAGGATGGTGCCATCGAGGAGCTTCTCGCCGAGCGTGGATTCAGGCTGCTCTTGCACTACATGCCGTCCGATCTGGAAGCTGCTTATCTCACGGCTGAAGATGGGACGAAATTCGGACGCATCAACGAGACCCACTGCATCGTGATCGCGGGAATCTAAACTTGAGGGAGGATATATGTCTAAAGAATTCACAAACACAGCCTATAACAACTGGGTATCCACTAAATTCATCGTCGTTCCGCTTCTGATGGGGATATTCTTTCTGGGATTGACGCTCATCTGGCCGGGATTCGCCATCCTGGCGGCACTGTGCCTCTTGGTCGGCGTTTACTTTGTGTATGCCCGTCGCGCCTTCTCTCCACGTGGCGGGAATATCCAGGCCAAGCTCTGGGAGGTGGTGCTGGATCGTCTCGATTGGGACGGCAAAGGTCAGGCGCTCGACATCGGGTGCGGCAACGGCCCGCTGACCGTCGCCCTGGCTCAGCGCTATCCCGATGGGCACGTGACTGGTATCGACACCTGGGGTAAGGCGTGGGACTATTCAAAGGCGGTTTGCGAGCGCAACGCGGAGGCCGCAGGCGTCGCCGAGCGGACGGACTTTCAAAAGGCCAGCGCCTCTGACCTACCCTTTGAGAATGGGACCTTTGATGCGGCGCTCAGCAACTTTGTGTTTCATGATGTGAACGACTCTGTCAGTAGCGCGCGGGATAAGCGCGTGCTCGTTCGAGAGGCCCTGCGGGTGGTCAGTAAAGGCGGTCGCTTTGTCTTTCACGACTACTTTACGGTTGAGGCAATGTACGGCGAGTTGGACGACCTGCTGGAGACGATCAAGGGTTGGGGAATCGCCGAGGTCACCTTCTTGGACACCAGTACCTGCGACTTTATCCCCTCTGCGCTGAAATTGCCGTTCATGCTTGGTAACATCAGTATCATCTACGGGACAAAGTGAGGTTGCGAGCCACCACTAGCCAACGCCGGAGAGATACAATAGTTGACGCTGAAAGCCCACCGCAGCACTGCGGTGGGCTTGGAAATTGGGGACTAGATGCTTTAGATTGTGTAACGACAAACTTCTTAAAAGCCTAGTCCAGGACGTGATGGTCAGTTCTGTTCTGTAGTTCGCGCCCCAAGATAGCTGAACAGGCACAAAGCGATCAATGCCACTTGCAATATAGAGGTCGGTATCGTAATCGCAAGTGGCACAGCGCCGATGCTAATGCCAACAACGCCCACAATGATGTAGGCGACAACTACGGGGATCAAGCATAATAAAATTCCTTTGCGCTCCAAGGGTTTCCGGTCAGCCCAGAGAAGCAGAAGTGTCCAGCCCAGCATAACCGGCGCCCCGTAAAGCAGACCGAACCGGAATCCCGCGCTGGGTGTCAGTGTGCTACCGGTGGTCGCCAGGAACAACCGGGGGAATGTCATACGGATAGCTTCAAATACATCCGCGATGATGCCCCACCAGAACGTGACCCGTAGCCACAAAACCTTATGCTTCATTGTGGAATTGTCTCCCCGGATTCGCTGCCGGCATCTCAGGCAGGTGGATCGTGAAGGTTGTTCCGGCGTCGGGAGTGCTGGTGACGTCAATGGTGCCGCCGTGAAGCCGCACGAGCTGGCGCGTGATGGCTAACCCAAGGCCACTGCCTGCGCCTTCCTGGTGGCCGCGAGCGCGGTCGCCGCGCCAGAAACGGTCGAAGATAAACGGGAGGTCTTCTGGGGCAATGCCCTCGCCCGTATCGCAGATGTGGATTTCGACACCATCTGGAACCGAAGCAGCCTCGAGTGTGATGATGCCCTCGCGTGGGGTGTGGCGCACTGCGTTGACCACCAGATTGGCCAGCACCTGGTCCAGTCGGCCAGGGTCACCGTGGACGATGAGCGGTTCGTCGGGCGCCGCGACGTGCAGCGTGACGCCGGCCGATTCGGCCAGGCCGCTGAAGTCGGTTTGCGTGTCCAGGAGCAGTTCCGCCACATCCACAGGCTCGAGTTCGAGCGTCAATTGCCCGGATTCCGCCAGCGAAAGGGTACGCAGGTCCTCGACGAGGCGTGCAAGCTGGTGCGTGGCCTCCAGCGTCGCTTCGATGTGCGCGGTGGTGGGCTCGTAGACGCCATCCAACACGCCTTCCAGGTTCCCCTGGATAATCTGCAAGGGGGTTCGCAACTCATGAGCCACGTCCGCGGTGAAGTTGCGGCGCTGCTGATCGGCCCGTTCCAGGGAAGCTACCATCTCATTGAAGGTATTGACAACACCACTGAAGTGCCGGCTGTTGGTCTCTGACACGCGTACACTCAGATCGCCGTCCTTGACCGATTCCGCCGCCGACAGCAACTCGGCCAGTGGCGAGGCAATCGTTTTGAAATTCCGGCGTCCTATAAGGGTCGCTGCTGCCGCGAAGCTCAACAGCAGCAGGAGCCCGATCCCGATGAGAAAGTAAGGTTTGTTGAGGGATTGGCTGGCGCCCAGCGCCAGTTGCACCAGATTCACCAACAGCGTCAATGCGCCCACGACGAGCACGATGAAAGCACCAAAGGCGACCAACAATAGCGCGAAAATGCCCCCTGGACGGTGTGTGTGTCTGGTGCGCGCAAAGGGTGGCATCCTTCGTGAGGGGTGTCGCCATTGACAGAATGTTGGTAGTGGAGGGCGTTGTTCCATCCTCCAAGCACGCCATCGCGATGCAGGACCGCGCCGCGTGTGCCTGTCGTACACTACATCCGGTGTGATCTCTTGTAAAAATCGTTTTCTATACTTCACGCCGTTGGTTCACTTTCGCCCAATTCCCGGGCGGTGACGAATCTATACCCCACTCCGTAGACGGTAATCAGGTAGATGGGGTTTGCGGGATCAGGTTCCAACTTCCGCCGAAGGTTTTTCACGTGCGCATCAATGCTCCGGTCGTAACCGCTGTAGTGGACATCGTACAGGCGTTCAAGGAGCAACTCGCGGGAGAACACCTGGCCTAGGTGGCTAGCGAAGACCAGGAGCAAGTTGAATTCGGTGCGCGTGAGGGAGATGGGCTTTCCGCCGCGGGTGACCTGATGCCCTTGCACGTCGATCTCCAATTCGCCCACCCGGATGGTATTGGCGTCGACGACGTCGCCGTGGACCCGGCGCAGCAAGACGCGAACCCGGGCCACCAGTTCGCGCGGGGAAAAGGGCTTGGTGATGTAGTCATCGGCG
>JAFGSL010000291.1 GCA_016934645.1 Anaerolineae bacterium | reverse complement strand
GTTGACCGGGCCTTCGACGTCGGTCGCCATCAAGCGCACGATGCCTTCGACCAGATCATCCACGTAACCGAACGAGCGCGTGCGCGAGCCGTCTCCGTAGACCGTCAGTGGATCGCCGCGCAGCGCCTGGCAAATGAAGTTCGGGACCACGCGCCCATCATCGGCACGCATGCGCGGTCCGTAGGTGTTGAAAATGCGCACAATGCGCGTATCGACGTGGTGATAGCGGTGATAAGCCATCGTCAACGCTTCGGCAAAGCGCTTGCTCTCGTCATAGACACCGCGCGGTCCCACCGGATTCACGTTACCCCAGTAAGTTTCATCCTGTGGATGGACCAACGGATCGCCGTAGACTTCGGATGTAGAAGCCAGCAGAAACTTCGCCTGCTTAGCCAGCGCCAGTCCCAGTGTGTTATGCGTACCGAGGGCACCCACCTTGAGCGTCTGGATGGGATAGTTCAAGTAGTCCACCGGACTGGGCAGCGAAGCCAGATGCAGCACCATATCCAACGGTCCCGCCACGTAAATGTAGTTGGTCACGTTGTGCTTGACGAACGAAAAGCGCGGATGTCCCGCCAGATGCGCGATGTTGTCCGTGCTCCCCGTACTCAAGTTGTCCATAGCGATGACCTCGTGGCCTTCAGCCAGATACCGGTCACACAAATGAGATCCGATGAATCCTGCCCCGCCTGTAATCAGAATACGCATAGTCTCCCCCCTTGGGAATGAGAAATGAGTTAAGAGAATGAAAAAAACGGCGAATGAGTGAATCAGCGTAACGAACTTCTTAACTCTTGCTTCCTGCCTCTTGCATTCCTAACCTGATGGCATTATACTCCAAGCCGTAAGCAGGCCAATCGGAGAGAAAATGGGAAAAACATTGTTGCTGACCGGACATCCTGGCATTGGAAAGACAACAATTATCCGTAACATCGTCGCCCAAGTCGGGAACAAAGCCGGTGGATTTTACACCGAGGAAATCCTTGGCCCCGGCGGGCGGAAGGGTTTTCGGCTGATCACGCTAGACGGCAAAGAAACGGTTATGGCCCACGTCGATCTGCGCAACCCCAAAGCGCCAACTGTGGGACGCTATGGCGTGGACGTCAACGCACTGGAACGCGTCGGCGTCGCGGCATTGCGCCGCGCGATGCAGGAGAAAAAGCTGGTGATCGTAGACGAGATCGGCACGATGGAACTCTACTCGCACGCCTTTTGCAATGCGGTAATGCTCGCTATCTTGGGGCCGACGCCGGTTTTAGGGACCATCACGAGCCATCCCCATCCCGAAAGTGATGCATTCAAGACACTGGCACAAGTGACGTTATGGGAGATCAACCGCACCACTCGCGACGACCTGACCGGCAAAGTAATGGCCTGGCTTCATAAAAACACATAGACGGCTCCTCGTCGGAGCCGTCTATGTGTGAATCAAACAGAAGTTAACTCGCGCTACCAACCAGCGAATGTAACTGTTCCTTCAGGGACGCAATCTGCGCGCGGGTCTTCTCAACCTTCTCGAAGATCTCCTGCCGGTTCTGAACGGATTCCTTGAGTAGGCTGGCAGCAGCTTTGCTGCGCGTCTCGGCAACGCCAGCCTCAACGAGCAAATCCAACTGCGTACGCGTGATCTTGTCCACCGGCACGACCATCAGGTTGGAGATATCCTGCGCCGTCTTGATGAGCGCCTTGCCCAAAGACTCCATCACTTTCGCCGTTTCATCGACGATCTTCGTCAAAGTCGGCATAGTGTCGGCAGGTTCCGCTGTAGTTTCGGCTTCAGGCGTTTCAACCACTTCAACATCGACCACTTTTTCTTCGTTCATTGTTTCCCTCCCTATTCTTTTCTTTGACAGATAATCGTTCAAAGCCAAGCCCTTGGCTAAGCCTCTGCCTCTGGCTCCAGCTTGACTTCCTTGCGTAGTTGCTCGCGCAGTTCGGCGATCTGCTGCGTGATGGCGCCAATCTTGTCGAAGAGCACCTGGTTAGCCTTGATGCCCTCGGCAATGAGGAACGCCGCGCTCTCGGAACGGCTCTTGGTGACTTCCGCATCCACCAGCATATCCATATGCGCCAAAGCCTCGTCGTTCACTCGCACCATCACCACGTTGCCGCGCGCTTGTAGCGCGTCGCTCAACGCCTGCCCGAACGTCTCGACCTGCTTCAACGCATCCTTAAATGACGCAGACGCGGGCTTCTTGGCCTCGTGCTTCTCCGCATCCTCACATGCATCTTCAACCACGACCTCTTCTTCGACGACCGGGGTTTCCTCAACCACTACTTCAACCTCTTTTTCTTTGTTCATTTGTTTGCCTCCTTACAAACCTTTGATCTTTTTTGATTACCTGTAATTATATTACGCATTACATTGTAATACAGTTGCGCGATTTTGTCAAGAGGGAAACAAAAAAAACCGGGATTTCGTCAAAATCCCGGTTTCTGAAGACGCAGACCTCACCAATTCCGCATCACCAACGGTAGATAAACATTCCAGATCGCTTTTTGGCGGCGCGCATACACGCCGATGTGTTCTGCACCGAAGTCAGCGCGCAGGTCTTGCCAGGCGATCAACCACTCTGCATCCCCACCCCCTACTGCCCCACCCCGCGCGGCGACGACCGGCTGATAACGCGCCGAATCGTCCGCTACGGCGATGGGCAATATACCAGTCGCGGGAACGCCTTTGGCGTTCAGTTGGCGCGCGTAGATGTCGGGCAGATACACCGCCTCACTTTGCGGCGCACCGTGCCAGGCCACCAGGAAAGCCCTGCTTGCAGCGTTGTAGGCCACGTCAGGCACGCCCTCGTGATAGGCGGCCTGCGTCGCAATTGAGATTGGCGTGCCGAGCGGAGTCCCACTCGCAGCGAGCACCCGCCCCATCACATCTCCATCGCCATCCGTCATTGCTTCAGTATCCTGCCAGACGACGAAATAGCGCCCCGTCGGCCCGGCAGTCAGGCGAGGGCGTTCCTCAAAGTGATCAGAGGCATTGGCGATCACAGACTCAAACGGCAACATCGTTCCTGTTATCCCATCCACTCGCTGTCCGTAAACATCCCAACCGTCTTGATCAGTGCGGTTATCCTGCCAGACTGCGAGAAAGCTGCGGCTGGCAACATCGTAGGCCACGTCGGGATAACGCGCCATCCGCGATGCCCCTGGCATAGTGATCAGGAAGTTCTCATCCACGCCTGTCAAAAGGGGCACACCCACATCCGACACGAACTGCCCATACAGATTTGTCATCGGGTAAGCCGGATCCGTGCTCTCGAAGACCACCAAGTAGCACGCCAATTCTGGACCGAAGGCGATAACCGGCGCGTGTTGCTGGTTCGGCGCGGAGGAAACTACAATCTCGTTACCCACCAAATTCCCGTCAAGCGTGACGATTTGCCCGAAAACATTGAAGTCATCAACAGTTGTAGGCGCAACGTCGCTCCACACTACCAGGAAGCGGTCGTTGAGCGCATCCCACGCCACGTCCAGCGCCAAGTCGGGCGTCTGGATGTCTTCAGCGACGGTGAATGGACGCCAGTCCAACGCGCCGTTGCCACTGACGCTGTACGCCATGATGCGAGAACCGGCGCCGTCGACCTGGTGCCAGGCCACTAGATAGCGATCCGATGTGGCGCTGTACGCCATCACTGGACGCACCTGCATCCCATTCACCGGCGAGAGGCCGACGTGCAGCCCTACCTTGTCTGCATTCGCGTCCAGGCGTTGCCCGTAGATGCCAGGATATTCCACACGATAATCCTCCCACACCACCAGCACGGCTGGCTGTGGCGCAGTCCGTGCCACGGCGATGGCCGGGCTTGATTGCGTGTATAGGTCATCACTCACCACAAATGGCGCGCCGATCAATTGTCCGGTCGAACCGACACGTTGTCCGAGGAGATCGCCGCCTCCCACACGCGCTTCCCAGACCACGAAGAAGACGCTCGATCCAGCCGTTGCCCAGATCGCAACGGCAGGGGTTTCCTTAAATCCCGGCCCGACACTGATTGGGATATCGATCCCCAGGAACGTGTCCCCAGGCTTGAAGCGCTGCCCATAGATGTCGCGCCGGTCACCGTTGCGCCAATCTTCCCAGACGACGAGGATTGCATCATCCACACCCCCGGCAGCGATGACGGGAAACTCCTGAACGCCAGGCGCGTTGGTGACGGGGAGGTTATCCCCTTCCAACGTACCATCCGACAATATCTGCTGCGCGTAGATGTCCTGATCGACACCACGCACATCGGCCCAGACGACGAGGTAGCGATCGGCCACCGGGCGATAGGCCACGTCCGGTTGTCCGGCCCAGGTTATCCCGTCCGAGATGTCGAAACGTGAACCAAGCAGCGCGCCGTCGCCAGCCACACGCTGTCCCTGCACGCGCGAGGTTCCGTCGGCAGCATTTCCCCAGACAACCAGGAAAGCATCTCCACTGGCAACGATACGGGCCCTGACCTGCCCACCGGGATAAACAGCAATCGGGAAATTGTCGCTGTCAAGCGTGCCGTCGCGCCGCACAAGCTGGCCATAAACATCGGGAGTATCAGTGGCATGGCGATTATCCTGCCAGATCACCAGGTAGCGGTCAGCACTGGCGAGGTACGCCACCTGCGGATCATCCTGGGTATCGCCATCATCGCACAGAACGATGGGCCTGCCCACCAGCCGACCATCGCTGCGCACGCGTTGCGCGTAGATATTGGGAAGGCTGGTGTCACGCGAATCCCGGTACACCAGCAAGAATTCGTCATCCTCAGGGTTGAAGGCCGCCGTGGGGACGCTCTGGTAACTCGCAGCGTCGGTGAGAAGGAAATCCTCGGCAATAGCGGCAGGATTGCCCGGAGGTTCGCCCGTCGCAGGCAGCGGGGCGGCAGCAGTCAGCGAGACGTCGTCCACGTACATAGCGGTCGTTCCGCCTGCACCGTCGTTATAGACGCCAAAGTGCACCCAGACGCTCTGACCGATGTAGGCGCTCATATCGAAGGTGTACGGTTTCCACGTTTGACTGTTGTCCAGTGTCCACAGCAGGCGCTGGAGGATGGTTTCCTGGTCATCCATGAGCAAGAGAAACTGCGCGTCTCCAGCGGCGGGTGTGGCGGGTATGTCGCCGACAAATGCAGCATTGACTAGCGCTGAGGCCATCTCCGGTGAGAAGGCCGCCTGCTGCACCTCGGTCGATACAGGATAGAGCCAGAAAGATAGCTGCGCTAAAGTCGCCGTTGCGGGTAGCGTAATGCGCTGACGTGCGGACGAGTACGAAAACTCGTTCGCTGTCTCCACGATGCCCAAACGGATGGAACGTCCACCACTGTGTATCTGCGCCGTTGAGTAGCCCGCTGTTGCCGGGGTGATGGGAAAATTCCAGGCTTGATCGAGTTCGGCGTTGCCATTCACCAACCACTCCCAACTATGGTTGCGCAGACGCCACAACCCTTCGATAGTGGGTAGGAAGAGCATGTCGCGGGAAGCCACGACCAATCCCTTAGGCGTGTGCTCAGGTGCGAGTCCCTGTGCCCACCAACGGTCGCCACCGTTCGGTGTGCGGTAGAGCATCCACGGATTGGCGTTATATTGCAGAGAACGCTGCACAGCATAGACAGCGGGGTCGTCAGGATAGTCCGGCGAGACGGCTAAACCCGTGATAAGAGCGTCCAACCAATCGACAGCCATGCCTGTATCCGCATGCTCCCACGTCGCACCAAAGTCGGTGGAGCGCATAACGCCGTTGGGCGGTACCTCATCGTCCCCGGAACCTTCGACGAAGTAATAGCTCATCCAGAGCGTGCCATCCACCGCGTAGTGCGGCGAGAAGACCACCTCACGCGCGATGTCGATCCCTGGAACGATGGCCCGCTCCCACGTCAAGCCGCCGTCGGTTGAACGGTGAGGTGGCCCATAACAGGTCATATAGACGGTGTGATCGACAGCAAAATTCGGCGAGGGATAGACGTGATACAGGTCAGTATAATCGAGCAAGCCAGTATTTGCCTGTTCCCAAGTATCACCGCCATCAGCAGAGCGCCACACAGCCGGCACATCTGGCGAAAATCCAACGGCGAAGACCACGAGATTATCGTCAGCATCGCGCACGGCGGCGATGTCGTAGAGCAATGTACTCGGTGGCGCCAGCACTATCTGCCAGGTGAGACCATCGTCGGTGGAGCGAAAAACCTCACCATGGTCATAGCCTACATTCCGCACAACAAAGAGTATTGGCGATGATGTGACACCGGGGTCCCACGCCATCGAGCTGATGTGCAGATATTCGGAGTACGGTCTGGTTGCGAAGAGCATCGTCCAGGAGTCGCCATCGTCGGTGGTACGGCGCATGTCCTGGTCCGTGGTGATGTAAAGCGTGTGGTCAGTCGCGTAGTTGTTCGAACGCCACATACGGGCGTATACGTCAGGCAAAATCAACTCCCATCCGAGCGTGGCATCGGGTGCAGCCGAGTTGGAAACCTGGTCGGCGTAAACGGCTGCGCGCGGGCCACGAACAACGGACAGCACCAAAAGCAGCAACGCCAATATCAAACAAAATCTCAGTGCGTTTTTCATCGATTATCCTCCTTAAATGACTTAAGGCAGGTATTTCTATCCACCGCCGGATAGACACGAAAACCTGCCCCTCAGTTTTGCTTGACGGGTTGGACATAAAGAAGATGAGGTCCGAGTGCGATGCGTTACCTTCAGTATATCTCAAAATGTGGACTTCTAGCGTTTCGTTTGAGTATAAAATGTGTTGCAAAATGGTTGAGAAATGTCCACCTCAGACCAGCACGTTTCTATTGCCAATTTGTTAATTTGACCTATAATTTTTTTGAAACATTATTCAAAATTTCCAGGAGTTGACATGGCATCTACTCCCTCGTCCACTCCCTAAAAATCAGTTACCAAAAGGAGGCACTCAATGCAGTCACAAACTCACCTGGCGCACCGCGTCGCCCTAACCCTTGTACTCGTGTTCAGCCTATTGTCATTCACCAGCGGACCGGCACTTGCCGCGCAACGGCTATCCGCAAAGAGCAATAGCCCTTTCCCCCCCGCCATCTCCAATTTGATCTCGCAAGACCTTGTTGAAACCGCGTCATTTTGGCACAAGCCACTTCTTTCGTCGGTGGCCGTAAATAACACTCTGCAAGCCGGGGTAGACTTCGCGCCAGATTACACAGCACACGCGCAACCGGGCGAAGTGCTGATGTTCACGCACACCCTTACCAACACAGGTGACACCGGAGATACCTTCTACCTGACGATCTCAGGTTGGGGAAGCTTAAACAACGGAGAGTATGTCGCCATACCTTCCGGCAGTACATTTCCAGTAGAAGTGCAAATCGCTGTTCCAGGCGATGCGATCAGTGGAACGACGAATACGACCATCATCACCGCCACCTCGACGGTCGATCCGTCTGGAACCACCTTCGCCGTCGTGAGGGATACCATCACGGTTTATGCGCCGGACGAACCCCCACCACTATTTGAGATTACCCTGTACGACCTGCACAAGGGGGAGATTTCCTCACGTTACGTAATCACAAATATGAGCACGGCCGACGCCACTACATTGCACTCTTTCTTCGATAGCAACGGCACCTCTAGTGGAGAGCTTGTGGATACACTTCAGGCCGGGCAAAGTCGTATTTATGACCTGGCTACATTAGGTTTCATACCAGATGGCTATATAGGATACGCCATCATACAGGCGGATTGGCCCATCTCAGGGACGGTGTTGCCGGACGAGGGGCCTTGCTCTCGACCACTTACAGAGGTCAGCTTGATCGGGCCATCCGAGGGATCGACCCGCATAGCATATAACTTTACTGCCGTCATCATACCCACGGATGCCACGTTACCCATAACCTATACCTGGACGCCTGATCCGGGGAGTGGACAGGGCACATCGATAGCAACCTACCAGTGGGCAATGCCAGGCATCTACACCATCACCTTGAGTGCAGAAAATTGCGGCGGGGCAGCAACAGCAACACATACGGTGACAATTGCAGATAACCCATTCGAGTGCTCCACCGTCACCGAAACTCTCCAAACTGAATGCGAAGCCCTAGTGGCGCTATACGAGTCTACCAATGGAGACAACTGGTACAACAATAACGGCTGGCTGGCGACAAATACACCATGTAGCTGGTATGGAGTTACATGCAGTGAAGGGCATATAAACAGACTAACCCTGGTCAGCAATGGGCTAAACGGTTCGCTCCCTGCTGCAATCGGCAACCTTACCGCATTATGGGGACTCGGCCTCTCCAACAATCAACTCAGCGGCGCTCTCCCCCCCGAAATCGGTAACCTTACCGCACTCGCGCAAATCTTTCTGGAGAACAATCAACTTAGCGGCCCCATCCCGCCTGAGATCGGCAATCTTACTGCCTTGACAGTGCTTGCAATGCAGCACAATCAACTAAGCGGCTCAATTCCGTCCGAGATTGGCAATCTCACCACACTCGAGCACATGTACCTGAACCAGAATCGACTGAGCGGGTTGATTCCACCAGAAATCGGCAATCTCATTGCGCTAAGGCAACTTGACTTGTGGATGAACTTTGAGCTGAGTGGGCCTATTCCACCCGAAATCGGTAACCTCATCACGTTAACGGAACTTGCACTGAGCGACAATCAACTGAGCGGTTCCATCCCTTCGGAAATTGGCAATCTCACTGCACTGCAATCTCTTTCCCTGGGCGGCAACCAACTGAGCGGCTCAATCCCGTCTGAGATCGGCAGTCTTACTGCCTTGACGACGCTCGGATTGAGTCACAACCAATTAGACGGTCCTATCCCACCCGAGATTGGCAACCTCATTGCATTGCAATCTCTTTCCTTGGACAGTAACCAACTGAGTGGTCCTATCCCACCAGAAATTGGCAACCTTACCGCACTACAATGGTGGCTTAACCTGCGAGACAACCAACTCAGCGGACCTATTCCACCCGAGCTTGGTAACCTCACTGCGTTGATGCAGCTCTATATCGATAACAATCAATTTAGTGGTGAACTACCTACATCCCTCACACCATTGACAAATCTTAACCAGTTCGCCTTCTACAACACGGATTTTTGTGTACCGCCCACAGGCAATGTGCCCGTATGGCTCAGCGGCATCCCCAATCTCTGGGGTACAGGTATCATCTGTGGGCAAGGACTTGGCAGTCTGAGCGGTACCGTTACCATGCTTGATACGATGAATCTAAGCGGCACAATCGTTACGCCCAATCAAATCCCCGTTGCAGGCGCATTGGTAAACCTGTACCGTTCATTACCCTGGCAGTGGCAGCACATTAGCGCCACCCAGACCGCCGCTGACGGCACCTATCAATTTACTGGTCTGGGCCAAGGTCTGGACATTGATTATCGCGTGCAGTTCGTGGACCCGACCTTCCAACTGGCCCCACAATACTATAACGCTAAACCCCACATTAGCATGGCAACAGTCATCACTATCACACCGGGCGTTCCACGTACTGGCATTGACGAGGTATTAGGCTGGACCCAGTCACCCGCCATTGAAGCAGAAACAGATACCGGCAGCGTGGTCTACAACCCCGACGGCACGGCGCAGATTACCATGCCCGCGCCCAATCCGAGCGACATCACCATCACCCGCGCCGTCACCTGCGCCGCCGGGACACCCTCGACAGTGACGCTCAAACTCTCCACCGGCCCGCAGTATGCGATGACGAACACAAGCGGCGACCTGTACCAGGCCACCATCCCCGCCGCCGCGCTCACCGGCAATGCCACGCTGAGCGTCATCGTCACCTGCAACGGAGAAACCACCACAACTATCGTAGGCTACATCACCCTCTTCGATCCGAGCGGCTACATCACCGACGCGCAGACCGAAGAACCTGTCGTTGGCGCAACCGTCACGCTGTACAACGTACCCGGCTGGGAACCCAAGACCGGCCCGGATGATGACCGCCCTAACACGTGCGAATCGAATCTCTCCAAACCGGAGGGCGAACCGTGGAGCCAACCCGCGCCCACCGGTTTGGGCATCATCGCCAACGCCGATGTCACACCGACCGATCCGAAACTGCCCTACCAAAGCACCACGACAGACGGCTACTATGGCTGGGACGTCAGCGAGGGCTGTTGGTACGTCACCGTGGAAGCCGAAGGATACGAACCGCTCACTAGTCCGGTGGTGGGCATCCCGCCGGAGGTCACGGACCTCGATTTGGAACTGACGCCGGTTACGACCGCCTGCACGCCCCTGACGGACGTGGGCATCCTCGGTCCACTCGACGTGACCAGTACGCTGTACATCAACACCCTCTACACTTTCCAAGCCATCATCACGCCCACGGATGCCACAGAACCGGTCACCTACACATGGGCACCCGCACCACAGACCGGACAGGGGACGCAGCAGGTGACATATTGCTGGAGCGCGCCAGATACGTACACGGTCACATTGACAGCGGAAAACTGCGGCGGAACGATCAACGCCACACGCACCTTTGTGATTGAGTACAAAGACACTTTCACGGTCTACCTGCCGCTCGTGCTGCGGAACTAGCCATCACTCAGCTGTAAACAAACACCTACAGACCTGGTAGGTCACGCGAACTGCATTCGCCAGAGACCTACCAGGTCTGTCCGTAAATCAAAGAGATAACGGCTGCTTTATGATTTGCTCATTCAATGCTACAATCAGGCCAGACGAGTCCGAGTGTCTTGTCCAAAAGTTCTCGCCGGGACTACCGGAGCAACAACTATCCGACTAACGACAACTCGACTCTTTATCAGGAGGTTTCTTATGAAAGTCACCGTCATCGGTGGAGGATCAAGTTATACGCCGGAATTGATCAACGGTTTTTTGGAGCGGACCGAAAGCCTTCCGCTCACCGAACTCTGGCTGATGGATATCTTACCGGAACGCCTCGATGTGGTCGGCGGCTTCGCGCAACGGATGGTGGCGGCTAAAGGCGCGCCGTTCGCCGTCCACCTAACCACGGACTTACGTGAGGCGGTACACAGGGCGAGTTACATCATCACCCAATTGCGCGTTGGTTGGATGCAAGCCCGCCGCGAGGACGAATATCTGGGACGCCGGCACGGCCTCATCGGGCAGGAAACCACCGGCGTCGGCGGGATGGCGAAAGCGCTGCGCACCATCCCCGTGGTGTTGAACATCGCCCAGACGATGCAGACACTTGCACCCGGCGCGCTGCTGGTGAACTTCACCAACCCTTCGGGCCTTATCACGGAAGCGCTCGCACGCTACGCTCCTGAAGTGCCTTCGGTGGGTGTATGCAATGTCGCCATCAACACGAAGATGGAGCTGCTCAACGGATTGAAAGAACAACTGGGCACTCATATTCCGCCAGAGCGCGCGCACCTGAACACCCTGGGGCTGAACCACCTCTCGTGGCATCGCGGCTTCACCGTGGAAGGGAAAGAAATGTGGCCACGCGTGATGGAGGTCTACATCGCCCATCTCAAGGCCGAGGCCGAACTGGAATGGGACATACGCACCATTGAGACGCTGGGCATGATGCCCAACTATTACCTGCAATACTACTACTACACCGCACACAAACTGGCGGCGCAGGCCAAATGGCCGCCATCGCGCGCCGAACAGGTGATGGAGATCGAGAAAGGCCTACTCGCTCAATACGCCGAACCCGACCGCACGGAACCGCCGGAAGGCCTGATGCAACGCGGTGGCGCGTACTACTCCACCGTGGCGACGCAACTGCTCAACGCCCACTACAACGACCTGGGCGAAGTCCACGTGGTCAACGTACCCCATCGCGGAGCGGTACCCGGCTGGCCGGAGGATTGGGTGCTGGAAATGCCCTGCACGGTCAATCGCGCTGGCATTACGCCGCTCCCGGCAGAACCGTTGCCCCTGGTATGCTTCGGCCTGCTGGCGAACGTCAAAGCCTACGAGTTGCTGACGGTCGAAGCCGCCGTCCACGGCGACCGAGATGCCGCATACCAGGCGCTCCTCACCCATCCACTCGGTCCTGCAGCGGACAAAGTCCAGGCCGTACTGGATGACCTGCTGGAAACGAACAAGGCCTATCTGCCGCAGTTTTGGATATAAAAAAGTGCATGACTGATGGCAAAGGGGATTGCCTGGCTCAAGCCCTCCAAAATCAAGCTCGCATTTCTGGTAGAGTGGGGCTTGTTCATCGTTATCGAAGTGACGAGAGGTAAAGTGCACTCCGGGCACGCGCTCCTGGTCGCCGCTTATCCCTTGCTGTTCTTTTATCTCGTGGCTTGTATACTGGTCGCTTTGAGCCAGCGCGCCTGGAAGATAGCACACGGTTGGCGGTTGCCGGCACTCGCAATCGGGTTGGCGATGCTCGATCAGGCTCTCAAGACCGTCATCGCTACTGTGATGCCCGAAAATGCGTCCATCCCGATCGTCGAAGGCTGGCTCCATATCGCGCACGCGCGCAATTATAACGGAACTTGGATCGCCGCGACCTTCACCCTGTCGAGCGGTCCCTTCATACAGTCGATCCAGTGGGCGATGACCATTGCCGTGCTCGCGCTGTCGGTGGTGTACCATCACTACTATAGCACACATCAGCACCAGAGTTTT
This sequence comes from Anaerolineae bacterium, assembly GCA_016934645.1. The sequence goes on along the minus strand of JAFGSL010000291.1, from coordinate 8,726 downwards.
TGGGCAGACGTGGCCTTCCTAGGCGTGTTTGCCGCATACACGAGTTGGATGTGGGATATGGCCTTCCGAGGCTACATCATCGACTTCATCCAGTTGCCCGGTCTGGTCACTGCAGATTTGAAGGATATTTTGGCCAGTTTATGCACCGCAGCTATCATCGCAGAACTGCTGGATCGTCATCGATGCGCTGACTGCCTATCAGACTAGATCAATCAGGAGTACCAACAATGAGCCAATACTTTCTCGGCATTGACATCGGCGCAACGAAGAGCCACGCGCTGATCGCAGACGCGCAAGGGCGTGCAGTCGGATTTGGCGAGTACGGCCCAGGTAGCCACGAAATCATAGGCTACGATGGGTTGCGCGCTGCGCTGCACACCATCACCGACGCGGCACTCGCTTCCGCGAGCCTCGCCAAAGCGGACATCGCGGGCGCGGGATTCGGCATCGCGGGCTACGACTGGCCCGGCGACGCGGCACCACACCACGAGGTCATCGCCTTGCTGGGGCTGTCCGTGCCCTACGCGCTGGTTAACGACACTATCATCGGGCTGGTCGCCGGTGCGACGGAAGGCTGGGGCGTGGGCGTGGTCTCCGGCACGGGGAGCAACTGCTGGGGGCGCGACCGCCAGGGACGCGGCGCGCGGCAGACCGGCGAGGGCCGGATGACCGGCGGCGGTGGGATGTTCGCCGAATACGCCGGCGGCGGCGATTTGGTCGCCAAAGCAGTCCAGGCCGTGGCGCTGGCGTGGGGCCGGCGTGGGCCGGAAACGCGCCTCACCGAGGCATTTCTGGCGCTGACCGGCGCAGCGGATGCGCTAGACTTGCTCGAAGGGTTGTACCGTGGACACTACACACTCTCCTCCGCTAACGCCCCACTCGTCTTCCAGATCGCATCGGAAGGCGACGCCGTGGCGCAGGAGGTCATCCATTGGGCCGGGCGCGAGTTAGGCAGTCTCGCCATCGGCGTCATCCGCCAATTGGGCTTCGAGGCGCTGGAGTTCGAGGTCGTCCAAATCGGCAGCCTGTACAACGGCAGCCCGGCGATGAGCGAGACGATGCTGGCGACCATCCACGAGGTGGCACCCGGCGCGCGCGCCGTCCGACTCACCGCGCCGCCCGTCGTCGGCGGGGTGCTGCTGGGGATGGAACAGGCGGGCCTGGAGTATCCACCGCTGCGGCAAATTCTCATCGAGTCGACTGCCGCGTTGTTACACTAGAGCGTGCTATGGCGATCATTCAGGTACAGAGCTTGCCGACCACGAATAAGACTCTATCCGAAAAGCTTGCGAGCGTTTCTGGTGCGCCAACGGCGAATTCTCGGATAGGTTCTGGGACAACGAATGAGCGAATTCGGGTCCTGGTTCGATCACAAACTCGCGTCGATCGTGCGCCAAACTGGTTACCCATTACTCATTTCCCATTACCAAATCAAGGAGAGCATCCATGGAAAAACTTGCACTTTTAGGTGGAACCCCTGTGCGCGACACTGGCTATCCTCTGTGGCCCGTTTTCGACGAACGGGACGTCGAGGCCGTCGCCAATGTCGTCCAGTCCAGCAACTGGGGCGGCTTCCCCTACCCCGGCCCGCAAACCGCCGAATTCATCCGCCGCTTCCTGGCGCTCCAGGGCGGCGAGCTTGCGGTGAGTTCCGGCGAGTTGCACGCCGTGGCGATGATGAACGGCACAGTGACGATGGAAGTCGCTTGCCGCGCGGCGGGCATCGGTTGGGGTGACGAGGTCATCGTGCCCGCCTACACCTTCCAGGCCACCGCCGCCGCGCCGATGGCAGCCGGCGCACTGCCCGTTGTCGTCGACATCGACCCCGAAACGTACTGCATCGATCCCAAGGCCGTCGAGGCGGCCATCACCGAAAAAACGCGGGCCATCATCCCCGTGCATCTCGGCGCGCAGATAGCGGATATGGATGCGCTGATGGACATCGCCGCGCGGCACAATCTCATCGTCATCGAGGATTGCGCGCACGCCCACGGCGCGAAGTGGCGCGGGCAGGGCGCGGGCACCATCGGGCATTTCGGTTCCTTCAGCCTGCAATCATCCAAAATCCTCACCTCCGGCGAAGGCGGCATCCTCATCTGCAAGACACAAGAACTCGCCGACCGAGCTGCCAGCATCATCGACTGCGGACGCCCGCACGACGCCGAGGAGCAAGTGTACACGATGGGCGGGAACTATCGTATGGGCGAACTCCACGCGGCACTGGCGAACGTCGCCATCGAGCGCTTCCCGCAGCAGGCGCAGGAGCGCGAGGAGATGGCGGCCTATATGGACGAGAGCCTCAGCGAGATTCCCGGCGTGCGCGTGCTCAAGCGCGACCTGCGCCACACGGCGCGCTCGTTCTACCGCTACATCTTCGCTATCGACCCGGAGGTCTTCGGCGTGACACACAACGCGGTCTGTCGCGCCCTGCACGCTGAAGGCATCCCCGCCGACGATGGCTACCCGCCGATGCACCAGTACGAACTGTTCCAGCCGCACCTCTCGCGCCTGCCCGTGCCAAGCGCCTTCCCGGAGCGCCTGCGCTTCCATCCGGGCCAGTTCCCCGAAAGCGAACGGGCTGCTACCCGCGAGGCCGTCTGGCTGAACGAGAACGTCTTCCGGGCCGGGCCGCAGGGCGTCGATGACGTCATCGCCGCGCTGCAGAGAATCTACGACAACCGCGAGGCGTTGGCGGCATTGCAATAGTGACACGAAATCATGCGAAAATTGGACCATACGATGCTATAATGAGAGTACGGTGGAGTCAGGCAAACAAGAAGTGCGGTCCTCATAGACATCACAACACCTCGGCGCTCACACTATGCTGGGTGGTGCGATTGTAGGTCAATAGGATCAATCACCAGCCGGTGGGCATAGCTAACGAAAGGAAGTGTATCATGCTTAAGAATGCCAGCTTTGAACAAGGTCAGGATGGGAATGCGTGTCAGGTTTTTGGACCTGATGGCGCATATCAAGTGGCGCGTGGAGAAGTGGATAAACCGCGCGAGTGGACCGTGTTTTATGTGCACGACAAAGGGTTCAGACCGCCGTGGGATGCCGATAACCACGACGGATGGTGCGAGCCGGAAGTCAAGATCATCCCCAAGCAGTCCCCGTTTCTGGATCCGCTACGTATTAGCGAGGGCAGTTACGCTATCAAGTTCTTTACGATGTGGCGGATTCACCAGGCTGGCTTGTACCAGACAGCCAAGGTCAATCCAGGTGAGCGCCTACGGTTCACGATAGATGCCCACGCCTGGAGCAGTAACGATGACAATCCACAAACCAGCGATGGGATTGGAGCCGGTGCGTTCTACGCCCTGGAAGGAACGGTGGCAGAAGACACGCTGCGGAACATCACATTTAAGGTTGGGATTGATCCGACTGGAGGGACAGACCCGTTTGCTGATACCGTGATCTGGGGAAAAGGAGCACACGTCTACAATGCCTACCACGCGCTGCCGGCAGTCGAAGCCGTGGCGCAAGGCCAGTATGTCACCGTGTTCGTGATCGATCAAGTCCTGTGGCGAGTCAAGCACAATGATGTGTATTTCGACAATGCGCGTTTGGAGATCGTAACATCACCTCAGCCCCAACCCAGCGAAGGTCCTGCGGCACGCGAGCCTTATGAGCGCACGTACGCACTGCTGCCCCCACGATATGGGCACGAATGGATCGGTGCACTGGCAGACGTGTGGGAGCAGCACCGTTTCACGATCGGTGCTAATGCTGACGATGCATTTGCGCGGGTCAATGGTGTGCTCAAGTGTACAGTTTTGGCCCTAAACCCGAGCGTATGGGATGCCGATTTGGGGGCGTTCTATCAACAGCATTATCCGTCAACGGCAGACAGCGTCGTTTACTACGTCCCGATCGAGGCAAGTTCACCTGCTGAGTGGGCCGAGAGCGTGCGAGCATATTACGAGCCAGAGCCTGAACCTGAACCAGAGAAGCCAACCTTACCAGACGATGTTCCGCATTTCGATAAGGGGACACGGATTGGATATCACACGATTATACCGCGTGGGGTGCCCTCGCATGTGGTCGCGTTGGCGCAGCAAGGCGCGGTGGTACCAGTGTGCAAGTTTGTCGATGACTGGTCGGGGATGAATATCGTCAAAGCGGGTTCTCCGCACACGCTGATCGTCGCCCGAAAGACCTTCGGCGGTGATGAAGGCGTGCACGGCTTGTTGCAAATGAATGAGACGGAGATCGCGCAGGAGGCCAAGCGCCTAATGGCAGCCTTGCATGCCAAGTGTTTGGTAGAGCGACAGTTCGACGGTGACCGGCTGCAATACATCGACTATCTGGAATCGCCGGTCAATGAAGCTGACCCGCCCGGCGCAGAAGGCTACGCTAAGTTAGCCCAGTTGATGATCTATATGATGGATGTGGCCGAACGTTGGGATTTGCCGGTCAGGAAATTAGCGCTGTTCTCATTGAACGCCGGCACCCCGGAATGGAATGAAATGGAGGCCATGGTACAGACGGGCGTATTTGAGCGGATGCAAGCGGGAAGCCATATCCTCAGTCTGCATGAAGGTGCGTTGCCGGTCGCGGGCTACTCAATGGAAACGATGCCCATTGATCTTTGGTGGGGACCGGAACATACCATTCCTGGCGCCCCTGCGGTGCTGGGGAGTGGCGCTTTGTCCTGCCGTTACCGGTATCTGCTGCATTTGATCAGACAGCGCGGACTGTACGTCCCGATTTTGATCAGTGAGTTTTATGCGGGCGGTGGCTATGACTGGGCAGATCCGGAGGACATCATCCAGAGGATGGCCTGGTACGACGAGCAGGTGCGGCAAGACCCTGAGGTCATTGGGGTAACGCCGTTCACCTTTGGGGGCACGGGTGTAGGATGGGACGCGCAAGACTACGATTTTATGCTGCCGCGTCTGTTCCAATATACGCTCGACCAGAAAGATCGACAGAACGCTTAGTACAGCGACACATCCCCCTAGTTTACAGCTTCAAGGGGATCGCCGGATCCTCGGCTATGTGCCTAAATCGGGGATCTGGCGATCCCCTCTGAGCATCACTATCTGGGAAGTAACTTGCGTCTTGCGGTACGAGACACTTACTGACCCGTTCGGTGAAACGGTTGAACGAAGGAGACGATTGTGCAACCGATAGACTTCACGCTTGTGAAAACCTACCCACTAGCGCAACGGCGCAATCTGGTGCATCTCGATGATCTCATTGCACCAGAAGCGTCGCCCCCACCTTTTGAGAATGACGACCTGACGCAGGTCGCCACCCGTATCGTTGCGGCGCGGCGCGCGGGACGGCCCGTCATCTGGATGATAGGCGCGCACGTGATCAAGTCAGGGCTATCGCGCGTGCTCATCGACTTGATGCGACGCGGCATCGTCACCCACGTCGCCGGGAACGGCGCGGTCTCCATCCACGACTTCGAGTTGGCCCTCATCGGCGAAACAAGCGAAGACGTCGCCACGGGATTGGAAGATGGCACGTTCGGCATGGCCGACGAGACCGGCAGGCTGATGCACCGTGCCATCTGCGAAGGCGCGCGCGACGGTCTGGGCTACGGCGCCGCGATCGGGCGCTTCATCGCCGAAAACCCGGCGCTGTTCCCCCATCGCAATCTCAACGTGCTCTACACCGCCTACACGCTCGGCATCCCGGCGACGATTCACGCCACCATCGGCACGGACATCATCCACCAACATCCCGACGCCGATTTCACCGCCATCGGCGCAGCCAGTGGGGTGGACTTCCGGCGCTTCACCGCCTCGGTGAGCCAGCTCGAAGGCGGTGTCTTCCTCAACTTCGGGTCGGCGGTCACAGGGCCGGAGGTCTTCCTCAAGGCGCTGACCATCGTCCGCAACCTCGGCTACTCCGCGGCGAACATCACCACGGCCAACTTCGACCTGCTGCCCCTAGGCGACTTCCGCCGCCCGATGGACTACGATGAGCCGCTCTACTACTACCGCCCGCGCAAGAACATCGTGCTGCGGCCCGCGTCGCTGGGTGGACAAGGCTATCACATCACCGGCGATCACAAAGTCACCATCCCGAACCTGTACCATCAGGTCGTTCCGGTATTGGACAATGTCCCTATCCCTGACTATCCCTCATTTTCCCCCACTCCCCCTCTCCCCCCGTCTGCCGTCTACCGTCTACCGTCTACGATTATCCCCGACTTCCAACGCGCCTTCAACGAACTCGGGCGCTGCTTCACCTCCGGCGGGACGCTCTTCCTCTGCGGGAATGGCGGCAGCATGGCCGACGCGCTCCACATCTCCGGCGAACTGCTCAAGTCCTACGCCCGCCGCCGCGCGCTGCCGGAACGCCTGCGCGACAAACTCGCGAGCCTGCCCGACGGCGACCTGCTGGCGCGCAACCTCGAGCCGGGCCTGCGCACCATCGTCCTCGGCGCGAACGCCACGCTGAGCAGCTCCGTCGCCAACGACATGCCCGACCGCGACGTCGGCTACGCGCAGGAGTTGCTCGCGCTCGCCCGTCCCGGCGACGTGTTGCTGGGGATCAGCACCAGCGGCAATGCGCGCAACGTCGCCTACGCCGCGCAGACCGCGCGCGCCCTGGGCCTCACCGTTATCGGCCTCACCGGCGAATCCGGCGGTCGGCTAGCGGAACTGGCGGACATCGCCATCCGCGTCCCCGCCACCCAAACCGATCGCGTCCAGGAACTGCACATCCAGTGCTACCACGCACTGTGCGAAGCACTGGAAGGGGAGTTTTTCGAGCGTGGAGCGTAGGGAGTGGGCGGCCTGCCGTTTGATCCGCTTGCGCCACCGAACAGCTCGTTGGAACTATCCCGCGCTGCTTGACTACAGTTAGCTCTTGAATTTTCCGCACATTTCGACGCAAAAAGCAGAGAATAATCGAAAGGCCCTGAATAGTAACAGAGAGACCAGGAGACTACATTATGAAAAAATGGCCCCTTATAATTGCAAGATTTATATCGTTCATCGTCTTAATGACGCTGAGTAGTGGCAGTATGAATTCAGCAACAGCGTCTGATCAAACCATTGCAGTCGATACACAGATTGGTGGGATATGGAATTTGGGGGCCGATATTAATGTGTCTTATCCTTCAGGATATAGCTGCAACTTCTTGAATTTCATTGGAGATCCAGTTATTCCAGTGAATCAGTCAGGTAATCAACTTACTGCAAATGATGTGGATACAACGTCAATGCCTTTTATTTTACAAGGCACAGTAAACAGCAATGCGGTAACATTCACAATCACCGGACTTGGTATTAGCCCAGGTGATGGCGGCTGCTCCCTGGCATCACAGAATCATAGTACAACGTACATAGGTATTTTTAATCCAACTACAAATACTATTCAAGGAAGTGTATCAGGTTCAGGTCAGTACTCTTTCGAATTTGATGATGATGGGAATCATATATGGCAACTTGTTACCTGGAACGGAACATTTACGGTATCTATTGAGCTTCCAAAAATCCAAGAGATTACGGTTCAAGGCATGGGAACTGCCAACGATATTCCCGAGACAGGTAGCCCGGTACGATTAGCGGCAAATATCGAGATGCCGACAGGCTACGAAGTGACCAGGTGTAGCTGGACAGGTGAGCTCACGCCGGGGGAAGGAGACCCAGCAAACAACTGTCGTTACGAGTACACGCCAGCTACTGGATCTGGCCCTGCCCTTGATACATACGGTGAGAAGAAAGCCACTCTCACTGTTGCCCTTCAGCACACACCTAGCGGTGTGACCGGACAGATTTCCAAAGATCACACCTATAAGGTTTTCTTTGAAAAGGAGGGCGACGACGATGGAGACTGCCATTGGTGGCACTTCTGGGAGGCTTGCGAACCCAACTGGTTCGAATATTGGGGAGATGATGGCGCTGTCGCTGGGCTTAACGCTGCTGACGTAAGATATGACTCGACTTGCCCCACAGGATATATTTGCTACGGAGCCTGGAGAAGCTCGGATGATATTATTTACGTGCAAGATGGCGCAGCAGAAATCCATTATCCTGGAGGATACCAATTCGATGAATCAGCGGACTGTCCTGGGGGCAATTTCGGAGGTGCTCAAGGGATTGATTGTGCGGCCGAAGTCCTTGCGCATGAACGTCGTCATGAAACAATTTACCACAATTGGGATTCCGCCTCTTCCGATTCTTGCGGGAGCGCTACCGGGCCTTGGAGTGGGTGCACGGACTCAGACACCGCCACAACGCATGGTCGTCCAGGTGATGATCTACCCGATGACTATGAAAGTGTCCTGGGCACCGCCCCCAATACTATCGATAGTTGTGACGTTGCAACCGTTAAAGACGTACCAAGCTATGCTCAATATGGTGACAACGAATTCGATGCGATGCAATCAGGTGATGGAGCAATAGGCAACTCAGATAACGACTGGGCCAATCCTGGGAAACAGACCCCAACTCCCTTCATCTTTTCTGTATCTGCACAAAATCAAAGAGCTGAACTTGGCACGAAAAGTGGCCCTGCTGGACATCATGCACCATCTAGTGAATTCTCCATCATAGCTGCGACCACCCTCGGTAGTTTAACTGGTGACTATTCAGACACGGGGGTAGATACAGACGGCAATGGATTCTACAACAGCTTGAAGCTCTCGGTGGGAGTGCACATTGACCAAACAACTACATACTCAGTAGATCGCAATGGGCCGGATATTAGATTGTAAAAGAGCCATTTTTAACCATACTTGGGCTTGGAAAAGCAAACCAAGG